>NZ_JADCNN020000022.1:0-69711 GCF_014947195.2 Paenibacillus rhizolycopersici
AAACACCCCAAAAAGTGAAGCGAGGCTTCGAAGAGTATTCCTAATACTTTTCGGGGACCCCGATAAACCAAGTAAGGGCTAACACGCAAATACGTTTCGTATCCAGTTTTCAGGGAGCAAGCATGGATCTGAAGTGACTCAAGTAGTTACTTCAGTGAAGTAGGCTCACGGCATTTGGCGATGCTGTTTCCTGTTACATATTTTTACCCGTTTGGTGGCGATGGCGGAGAGGTTCCACGCGTACCCATCCCGAACACGACCGTTAAGCCCTCCAGCGCCGATGGTACTTGGACCGAAGGGTCCTGGGAGAGTAGGACGCCGCCAAGCAATCCAAAAAGAGCACTACCGTTCATTCGGTAGTGCTCTTTTTGGATTTGTAAATAAACGCACTGAAGCAATTAAAACGAGGGATATTTACGTAAGAAATATTATGTCAACTTTGACCCCTTCATCCTTAGGCTTTCACCGCTTGAATGACCGCGGAGATGAGATAATCCTCAAGTTTCACCCCAGGCACCCACTTTTTGATGAAGGTTTTTGAATCGTCCTTTGGTTGGATGCTGATGTTGGTGAAGCCGCATTGGACTAGCATCTTCTCCAGTTCCGGGATTGAGGAAGCGCCGGATATACACCCGGCATACAGATCTTCAAGATCATTCTTGATCTCGGGAGGTAGTTCCGCTGTCGTAACGACATCCGAGATGGCGAGACGCCCGCCAGGGAGCAGCACCCGATAGGCTTCCCGGAAGACCTGTTCTTTGTCGGGGGAGAGGTTAATGACGCAGTTGGAGATGATCACATTGACGGTTTGATCGGCAACCGGTAAGTTTTCAATTTCGCCTAACCGGAAGTCCACATTCGCAAACCCGCCTTTAAGCGCGTTTTGGCGGGCACGGCTTACCATTTCCGGTGTCATATCCACACCGATGACCTTTCCCGACTCTCCGACTTGCCGCGAGGCGAGAAAACAATCGAAACCACCGCCGCTCCCCAAATCAAGGACGACCTCTCCCGGAGTTAGTTGAGCGATCGCTTGCGGATTTCCGCAACCAAGACCTAAATTGGCGCCATCGGGTACGGCGTTTAATTCCTCGCCGGAATAACCCAAACTGGCCGAGATATCTTTGAAATCGGTAGGGGTACTACAACAACCGGCGGTATTCGGAGAACAGCAGCTCGATTCAGTGGTGCTGGGCTCGGATACTTGCTGAACCGCAACTTGCCGATAACGCTGGCGGACGTTTTGACGGATTTCGTCATGGGTTAATTTGGTCATTGTTATTCCTCCTTAGGTTAACTAGCAGCAAACGGTACAGCAAGAATCGCTTCTTACCTGACGAATACGAAACGACTCGGAAATTCGAGTGAGCCAGCGTTTTTTCGGTGGTTTTGGTACAATCCACATCCAGGCTTCACGATTAATTTTTTGGAGCTCTGACGCTTGTAATTTCATTAACACTTCAGCGGTATACACTTCACTCAACACGGTCATCCCTCACTTCTAATTTGATATTTGCAAGTAAAAGTTTACATGACTATCCGTATGGATGGGGAGGTTGATCAAACAATAACGACATTCACACCTTTGTTAAGACATTGTCGCTTTGTTTATCCAATTCCTGCCTTGTTATAGTTATACTCCGTTAACTTGCAAAATGCAAATAAAATTTTGTGATACTTAACAAATAAGCAATTGATTATATAATTATATTCGATTAAGATTGAATAAGGATCATTAACATGAATAAGAGGAGGTGCATTCTAGTGGATGCGGATCAAACGATCGATGATATGGCTGAGACATTTAAGTTGCTTGGCGATAAAACTAGACTAACGATAATGGCATTTCTGAAAGAACGTGAGCTTTGCGTCTGTAATATAGTTGATTTAATTCAAATGTCGCAGCCCAGCGTCAGCCAACATTTGCGAAAAATGAAGGCAGGAGGATTGGTCACGGAAGTTCGCCGCGGAAAGTGGACCTACTACTCCCTAAGATTAACGGAGAAGCCGTACGTCGAAGAACTGCTTAAGCACCTGCCATCCCAGGCATCGAAGGTGAAGCAGTTATTGGATTGTGAATCGGCATCCTCTTGCGATGATTAGTTTACCAATGATACAAGGATGGTGAGAAGTTTGTCAGGCAAACAAACACGAAGATTATCTTTTCTTGATCGATACTTGACGATATGGATTTTTGCTTCAATGGCCATGGGGCTTCTACTTGGAAGGTTTGTACCGAGTTTTTCTGAGTATCTTTCTCGCTTGCAAGTGGGAACAACCTCGATCCCGATCGCCATCGGGCTGATCGTCATGATGTATCCTCCATTGGCTAAGGTGAAATACGAGAAATTGGGCCGCGTCTTTAAGGATGGGAAGGTGTTACTCCTTTCCTTACTGCAAAACTGGGTTATCGGACCAATCCTGATGTTCCTCTTGGCGATTCTGCTGCTTAGTGACATGCCGGAGTATATGGTGGGCTTAATCATGATTGGCCTGGCTAGATGTATCGCGATGGTACTAGTATGGAGCGATTTAGCTAAAGGTGACCCGGAATATACCGCTGGATTGGTCGCGTTTAACTCGATTTTTCAAATTTTGTTTTACTCGGTATTCTCTTACGTATTTATCACGGTTCTCCCCGAATGGTTTGGTATTCAAGGCGCCCGAGTGGATGTGTCAATGGGAGAGATTGCTCGCAGCGTATTGATTTATCTAGGAATTCCGTTTGCGGCCGGGCTGTTGTCTCGGGTTATAGGGATTCGCTGGAAAGGAAAGGAGAAATATGAACAGGAGTTTGTGCCCAGAATCAGCCCGTTAGCCCTCATTGCCTTATTATTCACGATTGTGCTGATGTTCTCATTGAAGGCCGATCTGATGATGAAACTGCCTTTAGACGTGGTTCGCATTGCCATCCCAATGATCATTTATTTCGTGGTCATGTTCCTTTTGTCGTTCTTTCTGTCCAAAAAAGCGGGTACGACTTACCCCGTTGCCACTTCGTTGTCTTTCACGGCGGCGAGCAACAATTTCGAACTAGCCATTGCCGTGGCCATCGGCGTTTTCGGTATTGATTCCGGTGTTGCATTTGCAGCGGTCATCGGGCCGCTTGTGGAAGTGCCTGTATTGATAGCGCTAGTGAATGTTGCTTTGCGTTTCAAACGGAAGCATTTCGATTCGTTCTCGGCTAAACCTAATTAAGATGCTAAAGGAGATGTTCTGATCCAATGGAGAAAAAAACGATTTATTTCTTGTGTACCGGTAATTCCTGTCGAAGTCAAATGGCCGAAGGTTGGGCGAAGAATTATTTACCGGAAGGTTGGGAGGTTTATAGCGCCGGGATCGAGGCGCATGGTTTGAATCCGAATGCGGTTAAGGCTATGACCGAGGTTGGCATTGATATCTCGGAGCAAACTTCGGATCTAATCGATATGGAACGCTTGAACCATGCGGATATGGTCGTCACGCTGTGTGGAGACGCTGCGGACCGCTGTCCGATGACACCGCCTCAGGTTCGCCGCGAGCACTGGGGATTTGACGATCCGGCAAAAGCCACGGGAACAGATGAAGAGAAGTGGGCGGTATTCCAGCGCGTCCGTGATCAAATTGGCGAGCGGATTCAGCGTTTTGCAGCTGAAGAAGCGAATGAATAGGATATTTCATTATAATCCAGACCGGCCGTTTCGCGAATCGCCGGATTTATATTTGTGTTATTGGGGAAAAGAAAAGTGCGCTCCACTTCATTCCTTTGGTCCAGGTGTCCGTGACATCTATAAAATCCACTTTATCCATTCGGGACGGGGGATTGTAAAGGTTGAGGGTGAAACCTACGAGTTGACCGGAGGACAGGCGTTTATCGCGTATCCCGAGCGGGTTATATTCTATCAAGCCGATGAAAGTGACCCCTGGACGTATTCCTGGATCGGCTTCCGTGGAGATCAAGTGGCGGAAGTTTTAGACCGAACCCGGTTAAGTCCGGCATTCCCCGTGTTTCCAATGGACACACGATTGATGCCTCAATTATACGATTTGCTGGGGGATGCGGAGGATACAGCCGCCACCCGCGATTTACGCCTTCAAGCGTTGCTGCACGAATTTTTAACGTTGTTAGTGGAGCTTGTCCCTGCATCCGGAAGTTCTAACGCTGCAAGCACACAAGCAAAAGATGCGTATATCCATCACTGCCTTGATTTCCTGCATAGTCATTATAGCGAAGAGATTACCGTTGGCCAGTTAGCCGCGATCGTAGGGCTAGACCGGAAATATTTATCATCACTGTTTAAGCAGGTTACAGGAATGCCGCCGCAGCAATATCTGTTGAATTACCGGATGGAGAAGGCCTGCTTTTTGCTGGAGAAGGCCCACTATTCAATCGCCGAAGTTGCGCGCTCGGTCGGATATCAAGATGCTTTGCTATTCTCCAAAATGTTCAAGAAAAAGAGGGGTGTCTCACCTACCGATTATCGTGGGAAATTGCAATAATCAGACATTATGCCATAGGAATCATCCGTGTTGATATAGGTGTGCCGCTCCCGGTGTATTATATTGAACATATAAAACACTAAAGGAGGACAAACATTCATGTATCAAGCAGCTGACAACAGATACGAAACGATGACATATAACCGTTCGGGACGGAGCGGATTGAAGTTACCGGCCGTCTCACTCGGCCTATGGCATAATTTCGGCGGGATCGATGTGCTCGAGAATGGGCGTGCCATGCTGCACCGAGCATTCGATTTAGGGATCACGCATTTCGATCTGGCCAACAATTATGGACCGCCGGCAGGCTCTGCCGAGGAAACGTTTGGACGGGTGCTTCGCGAGGATCTTCGTCCCTATCGCGACGAGATGATCATTTCTACCAAAGCGGGTTATTACATGTGGCCAGGACCCTATGGAGAATGGGGTTCGAAAAAATATCTGGTCTCAAGCCTGGATCAAAGCTTGAAGCGGATGGGACTGGAATATGTTGATATTTTCTACCATCATCGTCCGGATCCAAACACGCCGCTGGAAGAAACGATGGCCGCACTCGACCTCATCGTACGCCAAGGGAAAGCGCTATATGTGGGACTGTCCAACTATCGTCCGGAAGAGACGCGGGAGGCGTCACGGATCCTGAAACAATTGGGTACACCAGCCGTCATCCATCAGCCAAACTATTCGATGATGAACCGCTGGATTGAGGAGGGGCTGCAGGATGTACTGGAGGAAGAAGGCATCGGCTCGATCGTGTTCTCCCCACTCGAGAAAGGTATTTTGACCGACCGTTATTTGAACGGAATTGCACCGGACTCCCGTGCTGCCGGACCTAGTGTATTCCTTCGTCCGGAGGACTTGAATGAGGAACGGATCACGAAAATCAAGCAGTTGAATGAATTGGCAGCCACAAGAGGACAGAAGCTATCGCAGATGGCCTTGAGTTGGGTGTTGCGTGGAGGTAGAGTGACCTCCGCACTGATTGGCGCCAGCAAGGTGAGCCAAATCGAAGATGCGGTTGGCGCTTTGACCAATCCGACGTTTACGTCGGAGGAGCTTCGTCGAATTGACGAGATTTTAGGGTTTTAAGAAATTTCAGCACACAAGCGTCGCCCGAAGGAGATTCGGGACGGCGCTTTTTTTTCTACTAAATTTCCCCGCCGTATTGAGCTTTGCCCCGATTAACCAGTATAATATGTCGAGTGTACCCTTTTTGCTTAAATCGAGAGTTACCAACCATATTTCCTATAGAAAAGGTGTTAAAATTCAATGAGTATTTTAAACGTAGAACGGTTAAGTCACGGTTTTGGGGATCGGGCCATCTTTAATGACGTGTCCTTCCGCCTGTTGAAAGGTGAGCATATCGGACTAGTCGGAGCCAATGGCGAGGGCAAATCGACGTTCATGAACATTATTACGGGGAAGCTGCAGCCAGACGAAGGCAAAGTCGAATGGGCTAGACGCACGCGTGTCGGTTATCTGGACCAACATGCGGTGTTGGAGAAAGGGATGACAATCCGCGACGTGCTGCGCGGAGCCTTCCAATACCTGTTTGACTTGGAACAGGAAATGAACGATATGTATGGCAAAATGGGCGAGGTGTCGCCGGAAGAACTGGAGCAGTTGCTCGAAGACGTGGGCACGATACAGGATACGCTCACGAATCAGGACTTTTACCTGATCGATGCGAAGATCGATGAAACGGCCCGTGGCTTGGGATTAACCGATATCGGACTCGATAAGGATGTCAATGACCTCAGCGGGGGGCAGCGGACCAAAGTGCTGCTGGCCAAGCTTCTGCTTGAGAAGCCTGACATTCTGTTGCTTGACGAGCCAACCAACTATTTGGATGAACAACATATCGAATGGTTAAAGCGATATTTACAGGAATATGAGAACGCATTTATCCTGATTTCGCACGACATCCCGTTCCTGAATAGCGTCATTAACTTGATTTACCATATGGAAAATCAAGAGCTGAACCGCTACGTTGGCGACTATGATAATTTTCTGCAGGTGTACGAGGCGAAAAAGCTACAGTTGGAGTCCGCCTACAAACGCCAGCAGCAAGAGATCGCTGACCTTAAGGACTTTGTGGCGCGCAACAAAGCCAGCGTGGCGACACGCAACATGGCGATGTCGCGGCAGAAGAAGCTCGATAAGATGGATATCATCGAGCTGGCAAAGGAGAAGCCGAAACCACAATTTAACTTCAAAGATGCCCGGACATCCGGCAAGCTGATCTTTGAGACAACGGATCTGGTGATCGGGTACGATTCACCGTTATCGAGACCGCTCAATCTGCGGATGGAACGCGGGCAAAAAATCGCCCTTGTCGGTGCAAACGGGATCGGTAAAACGACGCTCCTGCGCAGCATCCTGGGTCAAATCCCGGCGATCTCCGGCTCGGCACGCCTCGGCGATTTACTGGAGATCGGCTACTTCGAGCAGGAAATGAAGGAAGCTAACTACAATACGTGTATTGAGGAGATCTGGAACGAGTTCCCTTCATATACGCAGTTTGAGGTACGTGCCGCCCTAGCCAAATGCGGTCTGACAACCAAACATATCGAGAGCAAGGTTGCCGTGCTGAGTGGCGGCGAGAAAGCAAAAGTTCGGTTATGCAAACTGATTAACCGGGAAACCAATCTGCTGGTGCTCGACGAACCTACGAACCATTTGGACGTTGATGCAAAGGATGAGCTGAAACGTGCCCTGCAAGCCTACAAGGGCAGTATTCTGTTGATTTCTCACGAACCGGAATTCTATCGCGATGTCGTCACAGAGACGTGGAACTGCGAATCGTGGACTACGAAAATGCTGTAGGAGATTTTGTATATGGATGCAAACTAGTAATAAAAATGTCCTGTGTTAATTCATAGGGCATTTTTGTTGTGGGCGGCCGATCTAATTTAGCTTTATGGCCTCTTTGCATGATTATCCCGTTTAATCAGGAGCAGACAGAGCAATACTTCCACATTTGAACAAAGGTATATCTATTCCCAAATCAAGAAGATGAATACTAGATTTGATTTTCACTACATGCTGAGTGAACGGGATAAGAGTGAAAAGGCGCTCAAAGGGTAACTGGGAAAGGGACTCTGTCATTCATTGCCGCGAAATCAGTTGTTGGTTATAATAGTTAGGTAGATTATTAAGAAAGTGGGAACAGTATGGGCCGCAAATGGAACAATATTAAAGAGAAGAAAGCTTCGAAAGACGCCAATACCAGCCGGATCTACGCGAAATTCGGCGTCGAAATTTATGTTGCCGCCAAGAAAGGCGAACCGGATCCGGAATCGAACCGCGCTTTGAAGGTCGTTCTGGAACGGGCAAAAACGTACAATGTACCTAAGGCGATCATTGACCGCGCCCTCGATAAGGCCAAGGGCAGTTCGGACGAAGTATACCAGGAGTTGCGTTACGAAGGCTTTGGGCCGAACGGCTCCATGGTGATTGTAGATACATTGACGAATAACGTGAACCGTACCGCACCGGAAGTACGTTCCGCTTTCAACAAGAATGGCGGGAACATGGGCGTAAGCGGATCGGTTTCTTATATGTTTGACGCGACAGCGGTCATCGGGATGGAAGGCAAGACCATCGATGAAGTGTTTGAAATCCTGATGGAAGCCGATCTCGAGGTGCGTGATATCGTCGAGGAGGACGAGGCGGTCATCGTTTATGCCGAGCCGGATCAATTCCATTCCGTTCAGGAAGCGCTCAAAAACGCCGGAATCACGGAGTTTACGGTTGCGGAATTGACCATGCTGGCGCAAAACTACGTTACTCTACCGGCGGATGCCGAAGCGCAATTTGAGAAACTGATTGACGCGCTGGAGGACTTAGAAGACGTGCAGCAAGTGTATCATAACGTGGAATTTGCTGAGTAATTGAATATGGACAAAGGGGCTGAATAGGATGAAATCCTTTCAGCCCTTATGTTTGATACTTCGGCATTCATTCGCGTATTTGCAACCTTTATTCGGCTAACTTGATGCAATACTCTGTGTATTATTAACATATATAAAGAAGTAAATGAATTCAACAAAGAAGGTTTGTACTTTGCAAGAAAATGAAACGAGTCGTATCTTGTCCGTTTGGTTTAATTTTAAGTTTCGCCTGCTTGCTGGCGGAATCGCGGTGGGGCTAGCAGCAGGAATCGTCGTTGTATTGTACCGTTATGTACTTGAGAAAACTTTGGAACTTATTTTGGGTTTGTACGATTTTCTCAATCATCATCTGTTGCTGATTCCTGTTTGGGCCTTATTTCTGATAGGGGCTGGTTGGTTGACGGGAAAGCTAGTAAACATGCAGCCGATGATTTCCGGCAGCGGTATCCCGCAAGTGAAAGGAATTTTGCAGAACAAGCTGCAAATGAACTGGTGGAAAACGTTATTAGCAAAATTTCTTGGGGGGACGCTAAGCATCGGTACTGGTTTGTCCCTGGGCAGAGAGGGTCCTTCGATCCAAATCGGGGCTAGTGTCGGACAGGGAATTAGCGAATGGCTGCGTCGTTCGAAAACCGAAACACATATGCTGATAACTTGCGGGGCAAGCGCAGGGCTAGCCGCGGCTTTTAACGCTCCGATCGCTGGGGTCATTTTTGCCTTGGAAGAAGTCCATATGAATTTTTCTCCTTTAATTATGATCGCTGCGTTAGGCTCCTCGCTGGTTGCTGATTTTGTATCCAAGGAGTTTTTTGGTTTAAATCCAATCTTCCATTTTTCGTCGATTAGCACTCTGCCGCTTAATCAGTATCTTCACCTAATCCTATTGGGTTTTGTTGTGGGAATCGCAGGGATGGGGTTTAACAAAGCAATCTACGTTTTTCAGGATTTATATCGAAAAATGAATCGTGTACCGGCTGAATATCGTCCTATACTCCCCTTTCTCATCTCCGGTGTACTTGGCTTAAGCCTGCCACAGGTTCTTGGGGGTGGGAATCATCTGGTCAATGAGATGATCTCTGGCAACTTCCCACTTCGGTTTTTGATCATCATCTTTGTTGTGAAATTTCTATTTACCATGTTTAGTTATGGCTCTTCGGCTCCTGGAGGCATTTTTCTACCAATGCTGGTCATTGGCGGGATGATCGGCGTGCTGTACTGCAAAGCTGTGAATGGAATAACCGGAGGGGCTCTTAGTGAAAGCGGGTTTCTAATCCTGGCCATGGCTGGCTATTTTACGGCCAGCGTGAGGGCACCCATCACCGGTATTATCCTAATTACGGAGATGACAGGTTCCTTTACCAATCTGCTTTCGACAGGCGTGGTATGTCTTGTTGCTTATATGACGGCGGAAATGTTTCGTTCGCACCCCATTTATGAGGTATTGCTCAGTCGGTTTCTACGTCAGGATAGAAGGGAAGAAGACAGAACACCATCGGAGAAAATCATTATGGAATTTCCTATTCATAAAGGTTCATCGTTGGATGGACTACAAATTAAGGAATTCCATTGGCCCGGCCATTGCCTCATTGTTTCCGTAAAGAGAGGTTCTCAGGAATTGATACCCGCTGGGGATATTACTATACAAGCTGGAGATTATTTAACGGTATTAACGGATGATAAGTACGCCTCGACGGTTCGGCAAAGGTTGCATCAGGTGTCCGTTTCAACCGTCTTCTAAGCTCCTTAAAATTACATTATAGAATAGGAAATTGTTAGGAAGGTGCTTATTATGACAAGCTGGAATTTAACCGGACTGCGGACGGAGCAAGCCTTGTCCCGTTACTCGACCTATGAAATCGGGGGAGAGGCCCGCTTCGTTGGAACGCCTCGATCGCAAGAACAACTACGGGAGCTGCTTGAGCAGGCGTATCGCCGCGGTATAGAGCCGACTTTTTTTGGCGGGGGCTCAAATATGCTGTTTCCCGATCGGCCTGACCCCGATGCCTTATTTCTCACGACTCGGGAAATGGTAGATTTCAAGCTCGAGGGGGACCGATTGGTTGTTTCGTCGGGAATGCCGATGTCGATGTTGGCCGTGATTGGATATGGACTGGGGATTTCCGATTTTGATTTTGCCTTTTTGCTGCCGGGAACGGTTGGCGGCGGAGTTTACATGAATGCCAAGTACTTTGACCGCCATATCAGCGATACGTTGGTCAACGTTCATTATGTTGATTTACAGCGGCCGAGCGGGATCCAAACCCTAGGGCGGGAAGCCTGCGGATTTGGGTATAAACAATCCGTATTTCAAGACAACTCCAGCAACTGGTTGATCGTCGGAGCGGAGTTTAAGTTGAGCTCGATTAGCCGAGAAGCTGTGTCGTTGTTGGCGTTACCGGAATGGATTGCTCTTCGGGAAGGGAAGCTTCCACCCACTCGGTTACCTGAATTTGCTTTGCACTTCATCGGTTGGTTGGAAGATAAAGAAGGGGAAAAGGGAGAAGACTCGGCATTAGCCCCGTTGCGAAAGGTCGTACAGGATCGTGTAGGGAAAATGCATTTTACTTATCCTTCCTGCGGGTCGGTGTTCAAAAACGATTATACCGTTGGCGAGCCGATCGGCAAACTGGCAGACCGACTTCATTTGAGAGGTGTTCAACGGGGCAATGCCCGAATTTCGCCCGTTCACGGCAATGTGATTCAAAATATAGGAGGGGCGAAAGCAGCGGACGTGATCGAGTTAATTCATCACGTACAGGATGCCTTTGATCGACATTATGGTTTTGTTCCTGAGCCGGAAGTTGTCGTTATCGAAGGGAAGTCTTCTTCGTACCGGCGTTAAAACTTCAAAGCCCGTCTCCGGCAGTTGCCGGGACGGGCTTGTTTAAGCTTATTGGGATTTATAAGGTTACCGCTACCGGGATTTGATTAGTATAACCTAATCTCCGGGAGATTTCGTTGGCTGCTTGCTGCACGTCCTTCACGAGCTCGGCGATGCGCCCCTCCTCGAACTGAACCTCTAACCCGGCAGCGCTGAGTGCTGCAATGATTTGCCCGGTATGATCGAAGATCGGTGCACTTAACTCGGCAGTGTAGTTCTCCAATTCGGACCGACTGAAGCAGTAACCATCCTGCCGAGAACGTTCCAGGATCTTGCGCAGCTTGGTTTTGTCAGTGATCGTGCCGGTGGCGATGAGTTGCAACTCAGTGGCATCCAGGTACTCCTCGCGCTCTGCCTCAGGCATAAAAGCTAAAATAATACGTGATGACGCTCCGGCGTACAATGGGGCTTTTCGGCCGATTTTGGTAAACAGTCGCACGGGGTGATCCGTATCCAGTTTTTCAATATAAATACATTCGTCGCCGTCGCGCAGCACCAAATGGATGGCCTCCTGGATCTCGTCCCGTAACTGCTGCATGACAGGCAATGCGACATGTCGGATGTCCAAACGTTCCGCGACCAGATTGCCGTATTGAAGAAAGAGTAATCCTAGGGAGTAAGAGCCTTCCGTATCTTTTTTTAAGAACCCCATCTCTTCCAAGGAGCCGATCATACGTAGAACCGAAGTTTTAGGAATTCCCGATAACTTGGCCATCTCGCTGATATTCAGCTTAGGATAGGTCAGGAATAATTGGAGTAGATCCATTGACCTGACCACGGTTTTGTTCTTGTGTTTATTGGTGGTTTGCACGTTATGCCTCCTGCATGGCCTCTAGTTCATTCTGTATTAGTATACAACGAATGGAAGAAAGTTGAAAACCAGCAAACGGTTACGGAAATTTATGCTTGATTTTTGTCTAATTCCTACTATAATGATCGTATATATGGGCATTCGAAATTCGGTAACTGCGTTCCGAAATTCGGAACCTCAACGAAAATCGATTCAATTTTTTAATGAAAAAATCTTGATTTTTATGGAATTCTACCTAACAATGATTTTAAGTAAAAGTTTCGCAATTCGGGATTTAAAGTCCGAAATTCGGATGGGAGGACGAACATGACTTACTCGCAGTCACCCGAAGAAATTCCCATCACTCCACTCGGAGATTCGGCGTTGATCGTGAAGTTCGGTGATTCGATTCTTAAAGACACTCATCTCAAGGTCAGACAGTTGGCAGAACATCTGGATCAGCATCCTTTTTCTTGGATGGTCGAGGTGGTTCCGACATTTACTTCGGTAACGATTTACTATGACGTGATGAAGTTGCTTGCAGAAACCGTGGAACAAGAGGATCACGTTCGTATCGTGAATCCGTTCCAGCTGGCCGCGGCGAGCGTGTCTGAGTTTCTTCTCACACTGCGTGACGTTAATGCATCACCAGCCAGAATCGTTGAAATTCCCGTCTGTTATGGCGGGGACTTCGGGCCGGATTTAGAAACGGTTGCCTCCAGCAACGGACTCACGCCTCAAGAGGTGGTCGAGATTCATCGTTCAGCGGACTATCTGGTTTATATGCTTGGGTTTGCTCCCGGTTTTGCTTACTTAGGAGGGATGTCCGAGCGGATCGCAACCCCGCGGCGGGAAACGCCCCGCTTGTCTATTCCGGCCGGAACCGTCGGAATTGCCGGAGATCAGACCGGCGTTTATCCGATTGATACCCCGGGAGGCTGGCAGTTAATCGGCAAAACTCCGATCGAGTTATTCAAGCCGCAGCAAATGCCGCCAACCTTACTGCAAGCTGGAGATATTGTCCGCTTCTATCCGATCAGCCGTGAACAATTTGAGGCATGGGAGGAGAAAGTGCGATGAGCCTCTTGATCGAAAAACCCGGCTTGTTAACCACGGTTCAGGATCTAGGAAGGTTTGGCGTCCAGAAATTCGGCGTGATTGTGAGTGGAGCAATGGATGCCTTCGCATTACGTATTGCGAATTTGTTGGTCGGCAATGAGGAAGAGGTGGCCGGACTTGAAATCACGTTGCTGGGTCCGGTGATCCGATTCGAGCAAACGGCACTGATCTCGCTCTGCGGCGGCGATCTGTCGCCCAAGTTGAATGGGGTGCCTATTCCGTTGTGGAGAACGGTGCTGGTGCCTAAGGGCAGCTCGCTGACATTTGGTCCGATGAAACTCGGCTGCCGCGCTTACCTGGCAGTAGGAGGTGGGATCGATGTTCCGGCTCGTATGAACAGCCGTTCTACTTATCTAAGGGCAGGCATCGGAGGTTATGAGGGTCGCGCACTTACTGCAGGCGATCGGTTGACGTTGGGGGAAATGACTTTGCGCGGCTCCCATTTGTTTGGCTCACTCGCCAGGGAGGCGAGCAACGAAACCGGCGCCGTTAGCCGTTGGGCCGTATTTCCGGAGATGCTTCCCAAATATGCGGCGAATCCCATCGTACAGCTGATTCCTGGGGAGGAATACGAGTTGTTTCAAGAACAAAGCCACCACGATTTATGGCATGAGGAATTTGCGGTTTTACCGCAGTCCGACCGGATGGGTTACCGTTTTAAAGGCCGAGCATTGCAGTTGAATCATTCGAAAGAGATGATTTCCTCGGCCGTGACGATGGGAACTGTGCAGGTACCCCCTGATGGGAACCCGATCATTTTGATGGCTGATCGCCAAACAACCGGAGGATATCCTAAAATTGCGCAAGTCGCAAGCGTGGATTTACCGCTGTTAGCCCAAACCAACTTAGGTGCACGGGTTCGATTTCGGGAGGTCACCCTGCAAGAAGCGCAACGGCAATTGATTAACCGGGAAAACGCGATTCAAACGCTGCGGAAAGGTCTGGATCAGTTGGAGACTTCCGTACGTAAATTCGGATCGGGCGACTTGGACTGGCATGCATAAACAGACAGCAGGATTGGAAAATTCAGTATGGAGGAAGTTAACTATGGAGAACAAAAGCCATCCAAAACTCGAGATTCGGGATTTGCGTGTGGAATATGAGTCCAAGGGTCAGCGCACCGTCGCTTTGGAGGATGTCCAGCTCAAGGTGGAGGACGGCGAATTCGTGTCCGTTGTTGGCCCAAGCGGTTGCGGCAAATCGACCTTGCTGAAGGTTGTTTCCGGGCTGCTCAAGCCGGCCGCCGGGAGTGCTTATCTGGATGGTCAGGCAATCCAAGGCGTGCCGAGCCAAGTCGGAATGGTATTTCAAAATGATGCACTGCTCCCATGGAAAAGCGTTATCGACAATGTCCGCCTCCCGCTGGAGATCAAGGCACTTTCCAAAGACGAGCAATTATCCGAAGCCAATCGGCTGCTGAAAATGGTCGGACTCGAAGGTTTCGGCGCTTACCATCCGAAAGAATTGTCCGGCGGGATGCGCAAGCGGGTCGCATTGGCGCGAACCTTCGCTTACGACCCTGAGATTTATTTAATGGACGAGCCATTTGGACCGCTGGATGCCCAGACCCGAGTGAAGATCGGGGAAGAGTTTTTGCAATTGTGGGAAAATGTCGGGAAAAGCGTGCTGTTCATCACTCACGATATCGAAGAGGCGATTGCGCTTTCCGACCGGGTCATCGTGATGACCTCCCGGCCGGGACGGATCAAAGCAGAGTTTAAAGTGAATCTGGAGCGGCCGCGTCCTTTTTACGACATCCGCTTCGATCCTCAGTTTAAGGAGCTGCAGAAAGAAATTTGGGCCCAAATGTCAGACGGGGAATAGAGAGAGGAGGATACCACCATGGCACCAAAAACAACGACATCATCGGCCAGCTCTCCTTCCTCTAAGGCAGGGCGGGGGAATCGCAGCGCGGCCGTGTGGATCGGCAGATTGGTCGTATTTATCGTTCTTATCGGATTATGGGAGTTGCTCTCGGGCACGGCGTTTAATTCTTTTTGGCTGAGCAAGCCGTCCTTGATCATGAAGCGAATCATTGAGATGACCGCAAGTGGGGATCTATGGTTCCATATGAGCATCACGCTTCAGGAATCCATCGTCGGTCTCATTATCGGGATGCTCGGAGGGACGTTGCTGGGGATTCTGCTCGCGTTTAGCGGTATTTTTCAAAAGTGGGTCTACCCTTACATTATGGCCTTGTACAGCTTACCTCGGGTATCGCTGGCTCCTTTGTTTATCGTCTGGTTCGGGATCGGAATGACCTCGAAAATTCTGATGGTCGTGGCGATGGTCATCTTTGTCGCTTTCTACAATGCTTACGAAGGCGTGCGCAACATCGACAAAGACTTGATGGATATGATGAGCACCTTTAAAGCCAAATGGACGCATAAGCTCCGCTGGGTGGTGCTGCCATCGATTACCGTATGGATTCTGACGAGCTTGCGTCTGAACATCGGCATGGCTCTAATCGGGTCCGTTATCGCCGAGTTGGTTGGTTCCAACCGGGGGCTTGGCTATTACATCACGTATTCGTCCAACATGCTGGATACGACGGGGATTTTTACAGGCTTGGTCCTCATCATGATCATCGCTGTCGTGTTGGAACAGATCATCGTGCAAGTCGAACGGCGATTGCTGAAATATCGTTAAGGGATGAACTCCAATTTATTTAATGAGATGAAGTAAATTCGGAGAAGCCATAAAGCTAGAAAGATAGCTAACCATTCAAGGAGGGGAATCTTATGAAAAAAACAAAAACAATACTGGCTTCGCTATTGGTCCTGACGATCGCTTTGCTCAGCGCTTGCGGAAACAACAATGCGGCCGCACCAACGGAAAATAATGGTGGTGCTGCCGGCAACGCCAATCAGCCGGAAAACGTCAAGATCCGCGTAGGTCTGGTCGGCGGCGGCATGACTCCGATTATTGCACAAATCGGCATTAACGATGGTTCCTATGAGAAAGCCGGAATTACAATCGAAAAACAAAGCTTTACGTCGGGTGCCGATATGGTGCAAGCCTTGGTCGGCGGCAGCTTGGACATCGTATTGGGTTCTTACGAGCATGTGTTAAGACAGCAAAAGAACGGTCTTGGCGTTAAAGCCTACGGCGAAATTTACAATGGAGTCGGCTATTCGCTGGTTGTGAAGAAGGATGCCCCGTTCCAATCGCTTGAAGATTTGAAGGGAACGACGTTGGCCGTTACCAAGGTGGGCAGCTTGTCCGACACCGGGCTGCGCGAAGGCTTGAAAACCGCCAATATCGATGCGGACAAAGAAGTGCAAATCATCAACGGCGGCAGCGGCGCTACCATGTTGGCAGCGATCGAAAGCGGCAAAGCTGCCGGCGGCATGGTTTCCGAACCGACGATTTCCCAGATGGTAGCGACCGGAAATTATCGGGTGCTGTACGATCCGCCGTATGATTTTGCCGGGATTACCGTCATGGCAAAAACGGATTGGGTCGACAAAAATCAGGATGCCATGAAGCGGTTCCTTCAGGTCAGCAATGAAGTGAACGAGCGTGTGCAGAAGGATCCGGCCTCCGCAGTAGAAGCCATGCTGAAAGAGTTTGACCAAATTCCGGCCGATGTCATGGAGACCGCGGTGAAAAACCAACTGGCTAAAGTACCGGCAGGACTCAAGGTATCCGAAGAGGGCGCGAAAAACGTAACGAATACCCAAATCGAAGCGGGCGTCCTTGAAAAAGAAATTCCGTTTGCCGATACGGTAGACCTCTCATTGCTTCCTTAAGCTAGATCTATAGATCGGGTGAATCGCGAGGATTTTCGGTTCGCCCGATTCATTTCACGACCGACGATACTACGGAAAGAAGGCGATCCGCACATGGCTAAAGATTTAAGAACCTATCTCGGGCAATTGAACCAATTCGATTCAAATAGTATCAAGCTCGTCGACACGGAGGTGGATCCGCGGTTTGGTATCACCGCATATGCAGCGGCACTGGCGGAGAAAGGCGATTACCCCGCTTTGCTGTTCAATAAGGTGAAGGGAGCTCAGATGGCGTGCGTTTCCAATCTGTTGACCTCCTACGAACGTATCGCTCTATATCTGGGATGTGAGGTACAGGACATTCCGCGGGTATACGGCGAGAAATTGCAGCAGCCAATTGAACCGGTGGTCGTGGACCGCGCCGCTGCCAGAGTCAAAGAGAACGTCATCGAAGAAGCGGACGTCGATCTGGCCAAACTGCCGATCCCGGTGCACAACGAGATGGACGGCGGGCCGTATTTATCGGCCGGTGTGATGATCATCCGCGACCCCGAATCCGGGTTGATTAATGCCGGAATTTATCGTCACCAAATCTTCAATGAGCGTGATATGGGCGTTTGGTTCCTTGGCGCACACCATGGCGGACTGATCTATAAGAAGTACAAAAAGCAAGGTAAACCGGCTCCCATTGCGATTGCTCTTGGACATCATCCCGGCTTTATTATGGGCGCCGTATCCCGGGTTCAAGGCATCGGGGGCGAATATGAAGCGGCTGGCGCGTTGATGGGTGAACCGCTGGAGCTCGTGCAGGCGGATACCTCCGATTTGCTCGTGCCGGCACATGCCGAGATCATCCTCGAAGGCGAAATTTTGCCGGATAACGACCACAGCGAGGGGCCGTTCGGGGAATGGCCAGGCCATTATCTCGGCGGAGGATCGGTGCCGACCATTCGCATCAAACGCATTACCTATCGGAATCACGCCATATTCCAGGATATTGTCGCCTCCGGACGGGAGCATTTAGTTGTGGGCGGGGTTCCGCGGTCGGGCAGTATTTATCAAACGGTGAAGAAAATCGTGCCGGGTCTCAAAACGGTTAACGTTCCTTTTTACAGCCGAATGAACTGTTATCTCTCGATTCTGAAGGAAAAGGATGCGGATGTGAAAAAAGCGGCTTTTGCGGCACTCAATACCGAACCGGAGAATTTGCGTCATATCGTGGTCGTGGATGAGGACATCGACGTCTTTAACGGAGAAGAGGTGGCGTGGGCGATTGGTACGCGGTTCGATGCGGAACGCGATTTGCTGGTCATCCCGCGCTGGAACGGTCCGGGCGGATTGCTGCCGACCAACTGGGAGTACAATGCGGAAGGCAAAAATACGCCGCGCATGTCCAGCGCCGTGATTGTCGATGCCACGAAACCGGCGCCGCCGGTCGTCTTTCCAAAGCGTGCCGTCGTTCCTAAGGATAAGGTAGAACTGGCCGATCTGGCTTCGCTCCGCGAGCTGAATTCGGACGAGAAAAACAATTGGCAAATTTAATGCATGTTAGCCTCAACCGGCCGGGGACGGATCTAAGGATCTTAAAATTTCCACGGGCCGCTTGAGGCTGGCTTGTTTCTTCATTTCCATGATGATTTATGCCATGAACTATTTGTGAGAGGAGCATCAACATGAATAACGTAGTGGATTTGAACTGTGATATGGGGGAAAGCTTTGGCGCTTATAAGCTGGGCAGAGACAGCGAGGTTCTGAAATTCGTGACTTCGGCAAACATCGCTTGCGGGTTTCATGCGGGTGACCCAGCGACGATGCGCCAAACCGTCAAGTTGGCCTTGGATCACGGGGTCGCTCTGGGAGCGCATCCCGGCTTGCAGGATTTAGTTGGCTTCGGGCGTCGCGATATGGACCTGTCCCCACAGGAGGCTTACGACATCGTGGTTTATCAGATCGGTGCGCTATGGGGATTCGTACGCGCGCAAGGGGCGAAGCTGCAGCACGTGAAAGCGCATGGTTCCCTTTATAATATGGCGGCTCGGAACGCCGGTTTGGCTGAGGCTATTGCTGAAGCGGTCTACAAAGTAGATCCGGAGTTGATTTTGTTTGGCCTTGCGGGCAGTGAGTTGATCCAAGCCGGGAAGAAAGCAAGTTTACGTACAGCCAGCGAAGTGTTCTCCGACCGTACCTACCAATCTGACGGTTCGCTTACCTCGCGTCGTTCACCGGATGCCTTAATCACAGATGAAGAACAATCGGTGAAGCAGGTGATCCGTATGGTCGCTGAAGGTAAAGTATTGTCGCAGCAAAACGTCGATGTGGCCATTCAAGCCGATACGATTTGCATTCACGGCGACGGCATCCATGCGTTGGAGTTTGCCGGTAAGATCCGCAGCTCCTTATCTGCTGCAGGGATTACGGTGCAATCGGCAGGGATCACGCTGGGGCAACAAGCATAAGCGCAAAAGGAGGAGACAGCAGGATGGGACCATTGCATTTGCAAACCGATGTGCTCGTTGTCGGTTCCGGCGCCGCCGGATTGATGGCAGCAAGAGCGGCGGCTGATGAAGGCGCACGTGTGATTTTGACCGATAAGAGCTTGATTAGCCGGGGCGGGGCCACGATTTTAGCCCAGATGACCGTGGCTGTTGCATTAGGCGAAGCAGAAGAGGATAACCCGGAGGTCCACTTCGAGGACACGATGAAAGGGAGCCGGGGATTGGCGGATCCGAACATCGTCCGCGCCGTTGTGGAACGGGGGCCGGAAGTGATCCTTGAAGCGGAAGGTTATGGCGTGAAGTGGGCCCGGACGCCGGATGGCAAACGTTCACAGGCTTTTGCTCCGGGGCATTCTAAGGCCCGCTGCGTGTATGTTGATATTTTGAATACGGGTGGCGCAACGGCAGCTGGCTTAAAGAAGGCGATCTGGAAGGACGAGAAGATCCAGCGCCTCAAAAACGTGATGATCACGAAAGTCGTAGTCGAGGAAGGCCGGGCGGTTGGCGCGATCGGCTTCGAGATGGAGGCGTATCGTCCGATCAGTATTGCTGCTTCGTCGGTTATTTTGGCTACGGGCGGATTGACGGAGGTCTATGAACGGAATAGCGCGTCCGCGAACATGACCGGTGACGGATTTGTGCTGGCGGCTGAGGCGGGAGCCGAGGTGCGTGACATGGAGATGGTTCAGTTCTTCCCGATCGCCCATCTGTTTCCGCCGCTTGTCGGCATCGATCCGATTATGTGGGATCCGTTCCGCTACAAGTTGGGCGGGCGTCTGCTGAACGGGCAGATGGAAGAATTCATGGACAAGTACAACGGGGAAGTCGCAGGCAAGTATACGGCGGCGCGCGATCAAACGACGCTGGCGATCTTCCGCGAGGTGGAAGCCGGGCGCGGGACGCCGCATGGCGGGGCTTACCTCGACTTCACGATGGTGCCCGAGGAAAAACTGAAGGAAGCGTTTGGCCCGGTCATCGATATTTTGCGGAACCAGGGCGTCGATTTGACCAAAGATATGGTGGAAGTCGCCCCAATGGCCCACTTCATGCTGGGCGGTGTACGTGTGGATGAAGCGATGCACACGCGGGTACCGGGATTGCTGGCGTCGGGCGAGCTGATCTACGGGATGCATGGCGCTAATCGCTTATCCGGGAATGCGATCACGGAAGCGCTGGTAACGGGACGCATCGCGGGCGAAACGGCTGCACGGGAAAAACGCAACGAGCTGGATGAGGCGGCAGTACGGCGGGCGTTTGACCGGGAGATGGAGCGATTGACCCAATTTTGGCACCCCGTACCGGTGGATCGGGATACCGCTTCGCTTCAAACGTTTAAGCGTAAGCTGCAACAGATCATGTGGAAAGGCGCCGGCCCGCTGCGTACCGAGAGTGGCCTGCAGGAAGCGCTGGAGGATCTTCGTGCGCTGCGTGAGGAGCTTAACAGCATTTCATTAGCGAAACAGGACAAATTTGCTTTGTCTCTGTTCGAGAAGCTGGAGGCCGCCAACATGCTGAAGGTCAGCGAGGCGATTGTGCTCGGCGCGCTGGAGCGGAAGGAAACCCGCGGCGCGCATGTGCGGCTGGACTATGACGATACGCTTACCCAGCCGTCCAGCTACAGTTATGTCTTGAATGAGGCGGGGGAATGGGTCGTTTCTGAAATTCAGCTGCCGGTTGGCGTGTAAGTGGAGCGGACGAGCCTTAAGCGAGTTGGGTAAGTCGAGTAAGTCTGGTAAGTCGGTAACGAAAGAAGGGAGACAGTTCACATGGCAGTTGTTACATTAAACGTAGTTCGCGGCGATGCCGAAAGCGGCGCTTCCCTGGAGAAATTTGAGGTTCCGTTCCGAGACGGCATGAGCTTGCTGGACGCGATTTTTTGGATTCGGGAGCATAAGGACCCGTCCTTCTCGGTGCGTTATTCCTGCCGGTCCGCGAACGCCTGCAAAGAATGCTCGGCGTTTGTTGACGGTAAACCCGGATACTTGTGCAGCATTCGCGCCGTCCCGGACAGCGAAGTCAAGATCGAGCCGCTGACCGGCCGTCCGTGGATCAAGGATTTGGCGACGGCGCTGGAGTAGAGACAACTATATTCACATGAAGGAGGGGCAATTATGGCCTGGCTACAGCCCCGCAGTTTAGACGAAGCGCTTGAGCAGCTTCGGGAGCGCAGTCCCCGCATCGTGTGCGGGGGAACCGATTTGTTCGTGAACGCGCAGCGCAAATCGTACGAGTCGGAGCATACCGACTGGCTCGACATCCGGCGCGTGCCGGAGCTGCATTTGACCCGCCGGACCGAGGCGGGTCTTGAGATCGGCGCCGCGGTGACGTCGGCCGAAATTTGGGGCAGCGACGTGTTCAGCGTCGTGCCCGCACTGCAACAGGCCGCCCGCATCGTCGGCGGCTGGCAGATCCAAAACCGCGCATCGCTGGGCGGCAACGTGGCGAACGCCTCCCCGGCAGCCGATATGGTCGTTCCGCTCGTGGCTTACCGAGCGGAAGTCCGGCTGGCCGGGGCGGACGGCATCCGCAGCGTGCCGATCGCGGACTTCATTTCCGGGCCGAAGACGACCCAGCTTCGCGAACGCGAGCTTATCGCGTCGTTGTTCATCCCGGCCCGAATGCTGGAGGTGCCGCAAGTGTTTCTGCGGCATGATCAGCGCGCGGCAACCGACATCTCGATCGTCTCCGTCGCCTTGCTGCTGCAAGGCAAAGGGAGCGAGATCGAGTGGGGGACCGCCGCGGTGGGCGCAGCGGCGCCCAAGCCCTTCGTGCTGGGCGCGGAGGACGAGCAGCGGTGGAGCGGCGAACTCACCTCCGCCAAGTTGGATGAGCTCAGCGATTTGTACACCCGGCGCAGCTCACCGATCACCGACGTGCGCGCCAGTGCGGATTACCGCCGCGCATTAGTTGGAACCTATATTAAACGGGCCGCGAACGCTCTGCTCGCAAACGGCCTGTAACGAGGGGGAGGGTATCAATGATGACGGGAACTAAATTGACGGTGGCGATGTCGGAAAGCGACCGCACCTTAAGACTACTAAACGGTGTTAAACCACTGACTGGTTTTGAACTGGACGTTCAGCAGGAGTCGATCGAAGAGATTTTTGTAAAGCAAATTTCACAGGCCTCCTATGATGTATCCGAGCTTTCACTCGCCTCTTACCTGATCGCCAAAGGCGGCGGAGATACGCGGTTAACGGCGATTCCAGCATTTCTTTCACGGTCGTTCCGGCACAACGCGATTTATGTGCGCTCGGACAGTCCATACACGCATCCCTCCGAACTGAAGGGAAAACGGTTTGGCTTTCCGGAGTTTCAAATGACGGCTGCCGTATGGGTACGGGGCATGTTCCGGCACGAATGGGGCATTGCCAATGAGGAGATGGAGTGGTTTACGTTCCGTCCGGAGCGCGTACCTGTGGACATTCCGGCGACCTTGACGGAAGGCGATATTTTTGAGGCATTGGCCGAAGGCAAGGTGGATGCGATCATGACGGCTCGTCGGCCTCCGGCCAAGCTGTTCCCCGCTTCGGGCGAAGGCGGCGTATTACGCCGGTTGTTCCCCGATGTCTGGAACGTGGAGCGGGAGTATTACGGGCGCACGGGGATTTTTCCGATTATGCACTTGGTTTCTCTGAAGGCGGAAACGGTCGAGCAATTCCCCGAGCTGCCAAAGCAGCTGTACGAGCTTATGCGGGAAATCAAGGACGAAGGCATCGCCGGGTTGCTGGAGACGATTCGCAACGCAACCTCCAACCCGTTCGTTTGGGAATCCGTCGAGCAATCGGCCAAGCTGATGAACGGCGATATGTGGCCGTACGGCGTTAGCGCCAACTGGGCGCAAATCGAGACGTTTATTACTTATCTGCAGGAAGACGGCCTGCTTGATCGCAGCTTCACGCCGAAGCCGCAAGAGGTCTTCCATTCCTCCGTACAAAACACATAAGCATAAGCAAGGAAAGAAGGTGCTGCCAGATGAACGGCGGACTTAACCATAACCCTAGCATGACGTTAACAATCAATGGCGAGGAAGTGACCTGGAACGGCGAAGCTACAGCTAGCCTGGCGGATGTCATCCGCGAAGGGCAAGGCCTGACGGGGACGAAAATCGGTTGCCGGACCGGCGAATGCGGAGCCTGTACGGTGCTGCTTGACGGTCAACCGGTCGTCTCCTGCTTGGTTCCGGCCGCTTCGGCGCAAGGACAAACGATCGAAACGATCGAGGGCTTGGCTCGGCATGCCGAATTTCGGGAGTTGGAACAGGCGATGCAGGAGTACGGCGGCGTGCAATGCGGCTTTTGTACCCCGGGGGTCATGATGACGACTTGGGCCTGGCTGCAAAATCCCGCTTTATTCGGCGGCGACATTGGAGCGGCGCTGAAGAACAATCTGTGCCGGTGTACCGGTTACCGCGGCATCATTGAAGCGGCGGAGCACGTTCTGGCCTCGAAAGGAGCCGTGCGATGACGATGAACCGCATGCAGCAGCCAAGCAAATCGACGGACGCCAAGGTCATGAATCCAGCCGACCCGAATCAGTCGAGCAAGCAGGTCAATCCGGCGTTAAAGCAGAAGCCGCTGGATCTGAAGTCGAAGCTGGAAGGGCAAACCCGTTACCTTCACGACATGAATTTTCCCGGCCAGTTGATCGGGGCGATTTATCGCAGCCCTTACGCGCATGCGCGGATCAAACGGATAAACGTGGAGAAAGCGCGCCATGTGGAAGGCGTACATGCCGTCATTACCGCGGACGATGTGCCGAACCACAAGTATGGACCAACCAAATTCAAGGACTGGAACATCCTTGCCAAGGATCGCGTGCTCTTCATCGGCGATGAAATTGCCGCGGTTGCTGCGGAAACGAAAGAAGCCGCCGAGCAGGCGCTGGCGCTGATTGAGGTCGAGTTAGAGCCGCTGGAGGGGGTCTTTGATCCAGAGGCCGCGATGGTTTCAGGAGCTCCGCAGATCCACGAGGAGGTGGAGCTCAACCGGCCGATGAAAGTGGATGTTGCGCGCGGCGACCTGGAGGAAGGCAAGAAGAAAGCGGCGATCGTCAAAGGCGGACGTTACGTGTCCAACCGGATCTATCAAGGGCATTTGGAGCCGGTCGGAGCGATCGCGTTTTGGTCGGAGGAGGAGGGCATCACCATTTGGGCGCCTTCTCATATTCCGTACCGGGCACGGGAAGCCTATGCCGCCGGGTTTGGTTTGCCGGAGGATAAGGTGCGGATTATCGTACCGCCGATTGGGGGGTCTTTTGGCGCGAAATACGTCCTGAAGGTTCATGTGATTGCCGCGGCGCTGGCGATGGTGACGGGACGGCATGTGAAGATCATTTTGGACCGCTATGAAGATATGATTACCGCCCATCCCCGCGTACCGCTGACCTTCGATATTGAAATCGGCGCGGATGCGGAAGGGAACTTCGTATACAAAGACTTGACGGTGTACGCGGATGCGGGGGCTCGGGTTTATTGGAGTCCAAACGTAATCGCAACGGCCTGCACTCGGGCTGACAACATCTATCATTTCCACAACGTGAAGTCGACGGGTTATCTGGTATACACGAACAATAGTCCAACTACGTGCATGCGCGGATTCGGTAATGCGGAGATGTTATTCGCAGTGGAGAGCGTCATTGATGAAATCGCGCTGGAGATGGGGATGGACCCAGCCGAGCTGCGTCTTAAGAACATCGTCCACTCCGGGGATACGACGCTGCACGGTTATCGTCTGGACACCTGCAATTTGGATGAGTGCATCGAAAAGGTCAAGGAATTGTCCGGCTGGAATCGGCGGAAGGAGTTGCCACCTTACCGGGGGCTCGGCCTTGCGGTGGCCAATCACGTCTCGGGCTTTCGCGCCATCGATCCGCGCTTTGACGGCTCGACGGCGGTGATTCGCGTCAAACCGGGCGGATTTGTGGAGGTGGAAACCGGCGAAATTGAGCTTGGCCAAGGGATGACATTGACCTACGCTCGAATCGCCAGCCGTGTGCTGGGGATCCCCGAAGACGAGATCCTGGTGAAATCCGGCGATACGGGACGGTATCCGTTTGGCATCGGGACGCTAGCGTCTCGAAGTACGGTGATGGGCGGGAATGCGGTGCAAAAAGCGGCGGAATCCTTGCTGCGTGAAATTCAGCAGTTGGCGGTTCAGGCGCTTGGCGAAGGAGCGGTGTTTGAGGAAGGTGTCGTGAAGCACGATGGGAAGACATTTGCGCTTGGCGATGTCGTCGATTGGTTCCGTGCCCGCCATGCCGGCGAGGAGCTGACCGTCAAGGAGACTTACGTACCGGATACGGAGCTGCCGGATGCCACTTATTTTGGGCACCCCTCGCCCAACTATCCGTTTGCCGCTCATGTGGCCGAGGTTGAGGTGGATCCAGACACCGGTCGAACGAAAGTGGTCGGTTACTGGGCCGTGCATGACTCAGGGACCATCCTACACGAGACGATGGCCAAAAGCCAAGTGCTAGGCGCCGTGGCTCAAGGCATCGGTTGGGTCACGATGGAGGATCTGATCGTACAGGAAGGTAAAGTGATGAATCCATCGATGATGGATTATCGGATGCCGGGAGCTAAGGATATGCCCGATGTGCAGGTACATTTCGTACAGGAAGCGGATCCCCATGGCCCGTTCGGCGCCAAATCGCTGGGCGAGGTGGCACTGGACCCGGTTCCGGGCGCGATCGCCAACGCGATCGCCCATGCGACGGGGCGGCGCGGCCAGGTGCTGCCGCTGTCGGCGGAGCGGGTGTGGATGTCGCTGCAATCGCAAGGTTAGAGTTTGCTGGAGGAAATGTTGTAATAAGTACAACATTTTTAGGCGAGAAACCCGTGCAGAGGGAATAATGCTGCAGAAACTGCAACAAATTTGAGCTTGTTTCTCGAAAATCACGGAATTTGTTGCACTTTAGTCAGCATTTGCGCCCGGGGGTTACTTCACCCATCGAAAATGTTGACCTTTATGCAACTTTATAGCCTCTATGAAGAAGGCCGGTTCTGAAGGGGAACAACGGACAAGAACGAAGACAGGAGATGACGAGAACATGGAGGAGCTAAGCCGTGAGCTGAAAGCGTGCCTATCGGAGAGCCGGGCTTGCGTCGTCGCCACTATCGTCGATGTGGACGGTTCGGCTTATCGCCGAGAAGGAGCGCGCTGCCTCATCCATGTCGATGGTGAGGTAACGGGCATCTTAAGCGGCGGGTGCATCGAAGAAGACCTGCGCGAGCATGCGCAAGAGGTACTTCGGACGCTCGAGCCGCGCAAGCTGTTCTACGACTTCCGCATCGGGGAAGACGAGGTATGGGGAATCGGCCTCGGGTGCAACGGGGCGATCACGGTGTGGCTCGAGCCGTTTGATCCGGTCCGTTCGCCGCACGCGGCGGACCGGATCCTCGGCGATTTGCGGCGGCGCGTGGAGACGCGCGAGCCGTACGTGGTGGCGACGGTGATCGGTTCCTCCGATCCCGCCGCCGTGCCGCCGGGCGCGCGCCGGACGCTCGCCGCCGCGGCGGAGGAAGCCGGCCTGCTGGGCGCGGGCCGGCGGGCCGGGCTGGTGCGACTCCCCGAGGGCAGCACGCAGCTGGAGCTGCTGCTGGAGCGGGTCGCACCGCGCCCGGAGCTGGTCATCGTCGGCGTCGGCGACGATGCGCGCTTGCTCTGCAGCCTGGCTCGCCGGCTGCAGTGGCGCGTGACCGTCGCGTACCATGCGACGGACAAGGCAACGCGGGAGCGGTTCCCCGCAGCGGACGAGCTGCGGGTAATCCCACGTTATGCGTTCGAACAAGTCGACGTGAAAGGGAAATACGTCGTCGTCATGTCCCATAATCTTGATCTGGACCGGGAGGCGGTCCACCGGATGTTAACGCCGGAGGTCGCCTATCTCGGACTAGTCGGTTCTCGTTACCGGTTGGAGAAGATCCTGGAGCCGAATTCGAACGGAGGCGGGTCGGACGGCAGCATAGACCCCCAGTTGCTGGCGAAGTTGTATTCCCCAGTGGGCCTGGACATCGGCGCGGAAACGCCCGAGGAGATCGCGATGAGCATCCTGGCGGAAATGACCGCCGTCAAAAACGGCCGCAGCGGGGGATTTCTACGCGATCGTAAAGCAGCAGGAAGCGGAGCTCGCACCCCAACCGCCACCCCTTCACAGTCTTCGTTCCTTGACGAGCCGATCTTCCCGGAGTCTTGTCGTGTGTGAACGCGCAGCAGATAAAAGGGACATTTGGGCGCTGATTCTGGCCGGCGGCGCTTCTCGGCGGATGGGACAACCTAAGCTGTTGCTGCCAGCACCGCACGGAAATCTGCTTAAGCAAACGGTGCATCAGGCGCTGGGGGCCGGGAATGTTCGGGTGGCCGTCATAGCCCCCAAGGACGGACCGCTTCGACGCGAGCACGTCGATGGTTTGCCCGTTGAATGGTTGACAACGACGCGTGCCGACCGGGGGCTAGGTGCCTCACTAGCGGCGGGAATCCGGCAGCTGGAAGAGTGCCATTCGCCGTCGGCGGTCTTGATCCTGCTGGGAGATCAGCCGGGAATTTCGCCGGAGGCCATACGACAGGTGGCTGAAGCGTTCATCCATACCGGCGCCGGGATCGTTCAATCGCGTTATGACGATCGTCCGGCCCATCCCGTATTGTTTGCCGCCCAGTTGTTCCCCAAATTGATGGCTTTGGACGGTGACGCCGGTGCCAAGGAGCTGCTGCACCTCTATCAAGATCACCTTTACAGTGTGAGAATTCCAGGTAAAGCGCCTCGCGATATCGATACCCCCGAAGAGTACGAGCGGTACCGGTTAACCGTATTTTCCAAAGTTGACTTTGAGGAAGAGACACGGTATCCTTAGGCCATCCAAGCGTGAGGGGGACGGGACATGCCGCTAAAATACCGTATCGATTCGGAACGAGTCCAGATCCGTGAGACGGCAAACGATGTGGACGTGGAGTTCGAATTGACATTTCTTCAAGAGGAACCGCTATTATCTAACATGCGGGAAGTGCAGAAAAGGTTCGAAGATAACGATGTCTATACCGATGTCTTGTTTTACTTGAACCAGGATCAGGAGCGTCAATATAAGATCATCGTACGCAAAGATTATTACGAGGATTTCCTGCTTGCGTTATTGAAATATCGAATCCTGGAAGGGCTTGAGTGGACGGAATAAAAAATAATCCGTACGGGTGTCATCTTACACCTGTACGGATTTTTTATGGATTACGTGGATCGGACCTGCTCGCGTCGCACCGCCCGTCGTGCGGACCAAAACCGCCAGCCCGTCAGGAGCGCGGCTACTAGACAGATGGAAGCGGAAGTCATAAATACGACATGCATTCCGGTTAGAAATAAATCGGGGCGATCCGGCACCAATCCGGTCACCCGGCGGCCTGCCCGGCTGCTCATGACGCTGAACAGCGTAGTGGTTGCGACCGTAATGCCAACGACCATCCCGATGTTGCGGACGAGCGAGTTGATGCTGCCGGCGATGCCCAGCTGGGTTTTCGGAATCTTCGACATCACGAGCGAGTTGTTCGGCGATTGAAACAAGCCACTGCCGAGACCCAGCATGGCGATCCATACGCCGACTAGCGCGATGGGACTGCTGTCATGCAGCCGGGCTAACCCGATCTGCGCGATGACCATCACGATCAGCCCAGCGAACGTCAGCAACTCGGAGCCGATCTTGTCGGATAACGCGCCGCTGAGCGGTGCCACGATGACCATAACGATCGGGAATAACATCATCAAGAATCCGGCATGGGAAGGCGAGAGGTTTAAAATGCTTTGCGTATAAAACGGCGCAATGATGTTAAAGCAGAAATTGGCTACAAATACTAAGAATCCGGTCAGGATACTTAAGCTGAACAACGGATTGCGGAATAAGGTAAGCTGGAGCATCGGGGCTTCACTGCGTTTCTCGACCCAGAGAAACACGATGAACACGATGGCGGCCAGAGCGAGCGCGCCGATGATCCGAATATCCTGGTATCCGATCTGCTGACCCAGCAGCAGGCCGGAGAACAGAGCGAGGATAAAGACCGGAAACAGCAGGCTGCCGGCTTTATCGATATTCACCTTCAATTTGGTACGATCCGCAGGGAGCATTCTCCAGCCGATGCCAATAGCAATGAGACCGACAGGAAGGTTCACCCAAAAGATATATTCCCAGCCTAAACTCGATACAATGACGCCTCCCAGGCTCGGACCGGCGATACTGCCAAGGGAGACGAAGGTGCCGATAAGCCCAAGCGCTTTCCCCCGCTCATTGGCCGGGAAGATATCGGTCACAATCCCTTGGCTGTTGGCCATGGTCATCGATGCTCCAAGCGCCTGCAGAAGACGAGATCCGACGAGAAGCGGCAAGCTGAAGCTAAAGCCGCATAGCAGGGAACCTACGGTAAAGATCACCATTCCCCATTTGAACACCTTGATTTTCCCAACGATATCTCCCAGCTTCCCAAAGAAGAGAATGGCAGCGCAAATCATCATTAAATACGCCGTAACGACCCATTCCGCCTGGGCCACGCTCAGCTTCATCTCCTTGGAGATCACGGGCAAGGCAATGTTAACGATACTGCCGTCGAGAGTCGACATAAAGGTAAATAAATTCAGCACGATCAGGATCAGCCAACGTTTCCGCTGGATGTCCGGGTCTTCCTGATATGAAGTCATCCGAAGGTCAGAACTCTTGGAAGACATGGCACTACACCTCACTTTATCTAGATCCGAATCACTTTGTTGCGACCGCAACTAATTTGAGCATCATCAGTTTACTCCAATTTAGTTGCGAGCGCAACTGATATCGGGTAAAATTTGCGTAAACCAGATCATCGCAAAGAGGTGCAGGGGAATGAACAACCCTTCCGTTGGCAAATTGATCGCGTATCTTCAGCGGATCAATCAAAAAGAGCTGGCCACGTTATTGAAGCCGTACGAAATCGGCGGCGGTGGGAATCACAGCTACTTGTTGGCCATATTAACGACTCCCGGTTTAAACCAAGACCAACTAACGAGTCAGATGAAATTTGACAAGGCGACCACGACCCGCTGCGTCAAGCAATTGGAGGAGGCCGGGTTCATTGAACGCCGGGTAGACGAGCATGATCGCAGGTCGATCCTGTTATATCCTACGGAAAAGGGCCGGGATTTCGAGCCCACGCTTCGGCAAATCTTGGCGGATTTTAACCGTCGGTTGACGGCTGAGTTAAGCGAAGCGGAGAAACATCAGCTTGAGGCATTGCTTACGAAAATTTACGCAAGCAAGCAAAAAGGACATTAGGGACAATAGGCCCTTTAAGAGAATCTATTGTCCACGAAACGATTGATGATGAAATGAAGTGATATCCCGAAAGAGCGATTTACCGTCGTCTCTCAAAGTGAAATGGTCACTTAAAGGGAGATATAAAGCCCGGTAAGGTTCGGGAACCCAGATATATTGATGGACATAGGATGTGGCGATAAATCCGCAATGAATCCAAAATCGCAGTCGCTCCCGGTTCATCTCCGTGTCCTCCGCTTCGGTCTCGATCACGATGGCCTCGGCTTGGTGTTCCCGCTCTGCATAGTCGCGGATCTGTGAGAAAAAGAGGCGACCGAGTCCTTGCCCCCTTTGATCTTGACGGACCGCCATGTAATCAAGGATCATGCGTTTGCGGCCTTTCCCGCCGCAGAAGCCGGTGACAGCCATCGCAACCGCTTCGCCTTCTTGAAGTCCCGCATGCAAGCTCGCGATCCCCCGATCCAGCATGCTCCGCAGCACTTTCTCCGGCTTGGCCCCGTGCGGAAATGCCTCTCGATAAATCGGTCTAAGCTTGTCCCACCAAACCTCATCCCATTCTGTTAAGGTGTTGAATGTCCATGGCATGCCGTGTCCTCCATATGTGATTCCGTCGATTTATTTCTATTTTAACCGCTTTTTCATCTTTCAGGACATATGTCCTTTTCAAACGGCAGAAGATATCCTTTAATAAGGTATTGACATAAAGGATCGGAAGATCCATTAAGAGGAGAGAGAGAATGAGGGGATTGCTATTTGCGTTTTTGGCCGGGGCGTTCATCACCCTACAGGGGGTGGCCAATACCCGAATCAGTGCGGACATCGGCACTTGGCCGGCGGCGGCGCTGACCCAGTTTACCGGCTTTGTGGCGGCGCTGCTGATTTGGCTGTTCGTCCGCGATGGAGGGTTTACAGATTTGCGGCGAGTTCGTCCGCTGTATGTCAGCGGCGGTGCCTTGGCGGCGATCATTATTTTTACTAACGTTACGGCGATTCAGCAAGTTGGGGTGACCTTGACCATTTCCGCGGTATTGATCGCTCAGCTGTGCATGACCTTCTTCATCGATAGCATGGGATGGTTTGGCGTGCCAAAGCAAAAAATGCGTCTGCCGCAATTTATTGGTATCGGCATGATGATTGCAGGCGTCGTCATTCTTAAGTTTTAGTAGATTCGGGCCTCGGGGAGAGAACGGTCATGAAAGAAATTGCGGATCCGGCTTTATTGGCCGATTATATGGACATGTACAAACTCCGTAGTGTGTTTCCCGAAGCGCTGCTGCCTTACTTGACGCTTTATGGATATGATCAAGGTGAACTGATCTGCACGCAGGGGGAACCCTCTCATTCGTTGTACGTACTGGTCCGAGGGAAAATCAAAATTTTCAATACGTCTCCGGAAGGCCGCACATTGGTCATCTCCTTCAAAAATCCGCTAGAAGTTGTAGGGGATGTCGAATTCATCCGGAATGGAGACATCATTAATACGGTTGAAGCGGTGTCCCCGGTCCATATGATCGGGGTGGAATATCGCTGGTTGCATAAATACAGTGCGGATCATTCGCCGCTGCTGCATTTTTTGCTGGATATCATCACGAAGAAATTCTATATGAAATCCAGTTCGATGAGCTTTAATTTGCTGTATCCGGTTGAGATTCGCCTGGCGAGCTATCTCTTGTCTGTTTCTTATGACGAAGCGGATGCTCTGTTCCTGGGGAAGCTTGGGACGTCCGATCTGGCCGATGCGGCCAACTTGATTGGCACCAGCTATCGGCATTTAAACCGGGTGCTCCAGAAATTTGCGGAGCTAGGCTTGATTGAGCGAAGCCGGCAGGGGATTACGGTGACGGACCGAGAAGGCCTTCGTAATCTGGTCAGCCGGAATATTTACGAATAGGGGGCAATCTAGGTGCTGTTGGGAATATTGTTTGCGTTAACCGCAGGCGCACTGGTTGGGATGCAAAACGTGTTTAATACCAAAGTCAATGAACAGACGGGAAATTGGACGACGACGACCCTGGTGCTAGGTTTGGGGTTCGCCGCTTCCTTTGGGATCGGCTTGATTGTCGAAGGCAAGGGAATGTTTACGTCGTTACCCGGCATGCAAACCTGGTTTTGGTTCAGCGGCTTGATTGGTGTTGGCGTCGTCACCAGCATGGTACAAGGGGTGAAAATGCTGGGACCAACCTACGCTGTAGCCATTGTGATGACTTCGGAGCTGGGATTCGCTTTGTTATTTGATTCTCTAGGCTGGCTAGGTTTGCAAAAGATGCCGTTTACGCTTCATCAACTGATCGGCGTGCTGATTATTGTCGGCGGAATCTTCGTGTTTAAATTAGGAGGGGGCCGCGAGAGCGAGAACAGTCCTGTTCGAAATAGCGAAGCTTTGAATGAGGGATAAAGAGAGGGGAGGCGTTAGGTATGGACGGGAAAAATATCGATAAAATCGCCTGGATCTCCTTACGGGAGGGACGGATGTTAAACGTACGCTCCAAGGGGAAGGAGCTGTTTTATGTTCCGGGCGGCAAGCGAGATCCCGGCGAGACTGACCGTGAAACGCTGCAGCGGGAAATTCAGGAAGAGTTGTCCGTTGCCGTCACGCCGGAGACGATTGCGTTTTTTGCGACGTTCGAAGCCCAAGCCGACGGCAAACCGGAGGGTGTGCTTGTTCGAATGACCTGTTATTATGCAGAGGCTGAGGGAGAACTCCAGCCGGCTTCCGAGATCGAGGAAATGGCGTGGCTCAGCTACGCGGAACGCGAGCGTACGTCGCTGATTAGCCGGATGATTTTCGACCGGTTGCATGAGATGAATTTGCTGTGACGGAAGGAAGGACACCCGATGATGATTAGATCTTTGCAAGCGGATGATAACGCTGCGATTGAAGCCGTGATTCGCGATTGCCTGATCGAGTTCGGCGGCAACCGGGAAGGCTTAGCCTGGCAGGATGACAGCCTTAGTGCTCTGTCGCGGTATTATGAGGTTGAGGGAAGAGCCTACTGGGTTGTGGAGCAGGACGGGCGGGTCGTTGGCGGGGCGGGAATTGCCCCGTTTGCCGATTCCTCCGAGGTGTGCGAATTGCAAAAAATGTACCTGCGAGGCGATATCCGCGGTACAGGCATCGCGGCTCGTCTTCTGGAGACATGCTTGGATTTCGCGAAACGTCACTACGAGAGATGTTATCTGGAAACGCTGCAGTCGATGCAGGCGGCGAACCGCTTTTACCTCAAACACGGCTTTCAACCGTTGAAAGCGCCGCTGGAGGGGTCGGAGCATTTCGCCTGCGATGCCTGGTATATAAGGGATTTACGACAATAAATGATCGAATGAACCCAAAAACGCCATCCGGCGTTTTTTTGTCGTTATAGGGCATTCTCCGGCAGGCTAAGGGAATTCCCTGATGGGAAGCGGGAGCGAAGAGTTTCATAATGGAATCAGAAGCTCGAATACCATTGATTCCCCGTCAAAGGCATTCATTTGAGCGATGAAGGAGTGAACACTTCCGTGAAACGAAGATCAGGACTTAGTTTTTTTAAGAAACCGGAGACGATTTCAGGAAATTGGACGAAAATCGAAGAGAAAAGCCGGGAATGGGAAAATATGTACCGCGGCCGCTGGTCGCACGATAAAGTGGTGCGGACGACGCATGGCGTGAACTGCACCGGTTCTTGCAGTTGGAAAGTATTTGTGAAGAACGGCATTATCACCTGGGAGAACCAGCAGATTGATTATCCGTCCTGCGGACCGGACATGCCCGAGTTCGAACCACGCGGCTGCCCGCGGGGGGCATCGTTCTCGTGGTATGAATACAGCCCGCTGCGCGTGAAATACCCTTATATGCGCGGTCGTCTTCTGCGTCTGTGGCGAGAGGCGATGACCAGGCATCACGGGAACCCCCTGGAGGCCTGGGCCAGCATCGTCGAGAATCCCGAAGCTTCCCAATCCTATAAACAGGCGCGCGGTAAAGGCGGCCATGTGCGCGTGACCTGGGAAGAAGCCACCCAACTGATCTCGGCGCAGTTACTTTATACCATTAAGAAATATGGACCAGACCGGATTGCCGGGTTTACACCGATTCCGGCCATGTCGATGATCAGTTACGCTTCGGGCGCACGGTTTATCTCCTTGCTGGGCGGCGAGATGCTCAGCTTCTACGACTGGTATGCCGACCTGCCGCCTGCTTCGCCGCAAATTTGGGGCGAACAAACCGATGTGCCGGAGTCGTCCGATTGGTACAACGCCGGATACCTGATCATGTGGGGCTCCAACGTTCCGCTGACGCGGACGCCGGATGCTCATTTCATGACCGAGGTTCGCTACAAAGGGACGAAGGTGGTATCCGTAGCGCCGGACCATGCGGAGAACGTGAAATTTGCCGACAATTGGCTGGCTCCGCATCCGGGAACGGACGCAGCGGTGGCTCAAGCGATGACGCATGTCATCCTGGACGAATTTTATGTACAGCGCCAAGAACCGATGTTCTTGAACTACGCCAAACAATACACGGACATGCCGTTCTTGATTTTGCTGGATCCGCACGAAGGCAGCTACAAAGCCGGCCGGTTCTTGCGGGCAAGCGATTTGGGGCAGGCATCGGAGCATGCCGAATGGAAGCCGGTTATTTATGACGAAGCGGCGGGAGAACTGGTCGTACCGAACGGAACGATGGGCCAACGCTGGGAGAAGGACGTCAAGTGGAACCTGATCCTCGACCAGGAAGACGGAAGCCGGATTGAGCCGGCTTTGTCGGTCGAGTCGCACGGCGGAGAATGGACAGAGATCGTATTCCCTTTCTTTGACGCAGACGGCAACGGTACGTTTACCCGGTCGATTCCGGCCAAAACAGTTACTCTGGCCGATGGATCAACCCGTCTGGCCGCAACGGTTCATGATTTGATGCTTAGTCAATACGGAGTAACCCGTCCGGGCAGTACCCATACAGCCAAAGGATATGATGACGCAGAGTCGCATTACACTCCAGCTTGGCAAGAGCGGATCACTGGCGTCAAAGCGTCGCTCGTGGTACAAATCGCTCGCGAGTTTGCGCAGAACGCACTGGACACGGGCGGGCGTTCAATGATCATTATGGGCGCCGGGATCAACCACTGGTTCAACAGCGATACGATCTACCGCTCGATTCTGAACTTGGTGATGCTGACGGCTTCGCAGGGGGTTAACGGCGGCGGCTGGGCTCACTATGTAGGGCAGGAGAAATGCCGGCCGATCGAAGGCTGGTCGACGATCGCATTTGCTCGCGACTGGCAAGCGCCGGCGCGGCTGCAAAACGCGACTTCGTTCTTCTATTTTGCCACCGACCAATGGAAGTACGAGGAGATGAGCGCGGAATCGTTGAAATCGCCAACCGGCGGTGATATCCCGTACCGTCATCCGGCGGATTACAATGTGTTGGCAGCTCGGCTGGGCTGGTTGCCCTCGTATCCGCAGTTTAACAAGAGCAGCTTGGCCTTCGCCGAAGAAGCGGCGGCTCAGGGCAAGACGGACAACGCTGAGATCATCCAACACGCATACGAGCAAGTGGTATCCGGTGAAACGAAGTTCGCTGTGGAGGACCCGGATGCGCCGGAGAACTTCCCGCGTTCGCTGTTCGTTTGGCGCTCGAACCTGATCTCCAGCTCGGCGAAGGGTCAAGAGTTCTTTATGAAGCATTTGCTTGGGACGCATAACGGATTGTTATCCAACCCGAACGATGAGGAGAAGCCGGAAGAAATCGTTTGGCGCGATGAGGTGGAAGGCAAGTTGGATCTGCTTGTAGCGCTTGACTTCCGGATGACGGCGACACCGATGTATGCCGACATCGTTCTCCCGGCGGCAACCTGGTATGAGAAGGTGGATCTCTCCTCGACCGACATGCACCCGTTCGTGCATCCGTTTAACCCGGCGATCGATCCGCTCTGGGAGTCGCGCACCGACTGGGATATTTACCGGACGCTCGCCAGCGTCTTGTCCGAAATGGCCAAGGAGCATATGCCAGGCGTATACAAAGACCTGGTTTCTTCGCCGCTTGGACATGATTCGATGGCTGAAATCGCCCAACCTTATGGGGAAGTGAAGGATTGGAAACGTGGGGAGATCCAGCCGATCCTCGGCAAAACGATGCCTGGCTTTACCGTGGTCGAGCGCGATTATACGAAGATTTATGACAAGTACATCACGCTGGGTCCGAACCTGGAAACCGGCAAAGTTGGCGCACATGGAGTCTCGTTCTCCGTCAAGGAAGAGTATGAGGATTTGAAGAAGATCAACGGCTCTTATATCGATGATACGATCAAAAACGGTCGACCGAAGCTGCGTACGGCGAGACAAGCGGCCAATGCAGTACTGCATTTGTCTTCGGCTACGAACGGGAAGGTATCTCAACGCGCCTGGGAATCCGCAGAACAGGATACGGGCGTAGAATTAAAGGATATTTCCGCCGACCGCGCAGCCGAACGGATCACGTTCGCGAATATCACCGCTCAACCGCGGGAGGTCATTCCAACGCCGGTATTTAGCGGCTCGAACAAATCAGGACGCCGGTATTCCCCGTTTACGACTAATATCGAACGATTAGTGCCATTCCGGACGTTAACCGGACGCCAGCATTTTTATCTGGATCACCAAATCTTCCTGCAGTTCGGGGAGGCGTTGCCGGTCTACAAGCCGACGTTGCCGCCGATGGTGTTTGGTCCGCGAGACAAGCAGGTTGAGGGTGGCAAAGATGCATTGGTATTGCGTTACCTGACGCCGCACGGCAAATGGAACATCCACAGCACGTACCAGGATAATCTGCACATGTTGACCTTGTTCCGGGGCGGTCCAACCGTGTGGATCAGCAACGAGGATGCGGAAGCGCACCAGATTAACGATAACGATTGGCTGGAGGTCTATAACCGCAACGGCGTCGTAACGGCCAGAGCGGTGGTCAGCCACCGGATGCCGAAGGGCACGATGTTTATGTATCACGCTCAAGATAAACACATCAACGTACCGGGTTCGGAAATCACGGGAGAGCGAGGCGGCAGCCATAATGCTCCGACGCGAATTCACTTGAAGCCGACGCAGCTCGTCGGGGGTTATGCCCAGCTCAGCTACGGCTTCAACTACTACGGACCGATCGGCAACCAGCGTGACGTCTACGTTGCCGTGCGCAAACTGAAGGAGGTCGACTGGCTTGAAGATTAAAGCGCAAATCGCCATGGTGTTGAACCTGGACAAATGCATCGGCTGCCACACTTGCAGCGTGACCTGCAAGAGCACTTGGACGAACCGGGAAGGCGCCGAATATATGTGGTTTAACAATGTCGAAACGAAGCCGGGGATCGGTTATCCGAAACGGTGGGAAGATCAAGAGCACTACAAAGGCGGCTGGACGATGCGTAACGGCAAGCTGGAGCTGAAATCCGGCAGCAAGCTGTCGAAAATCGCCCTCGGTAAAATTTTCTATAACCCGGATATGCCGGAAATGAAAGATTACTACGAACCTTGGACTTATGATTACGAGAAGCTGACGAATTCGGGAGAGAAGAAGCACCAACCGGTCGCCCGGCCGAAATCCGCCGTGACCGGCGATAAGATGGACCTGGAGTGGGGGCCGAACTGGGAAGACGATCTAGCCGGCGGCCATATTACCGGACCTAAGGATCCGAACATCGAGAAGATCGAAGAGGAAATTAAATTCAACTTCGAGCAATCGTTTATGATGTACTTGCCACGATTGTGTGAGCACTGCCTGAATCCAAGCTGCGTGGCGTCTTGCCCATCGGGCGCGATCTACAAGCGTGATGAGGACGGGATTGTCCTTGTCGACCAAGAAGCCTGCCGCGGCTGGCGTTACTGTATGACGGGTTGCCCTTACAAGAAGGTCTACTTCAACTGGAAAACGAATAAAGCGGAAAAATGTACGTTCTGCTTCCCGAGAATTGAAGCCGGACTTCCAACGGTGTGCTCCGAGACGTGTACGGGTCGCATTCGCTACCTTGGCGTATTATTGTATGACGCTGATCGTGTGCAAGAGGCGGCTTCCACGCCGGACGAGAAGGATTTGTACGAAGCGCAGCTCGGCTTGTTCCTCGATCCGCATGATCCGAAAGTAATCGAGCAAGCCCGCAAAGACGGCTTGTCCGAGGAATGGATCGAAGCGGCCCAAGATTCGCCGGTTTATAAACTTGCGATCGAATATAAGCTGGCGTTCCCGCTCCATCCGGAATACCGCACGTTACCGATGGTGTGGTATGTACCGCCGCTTAGCCCGATTATGAGTCATTTTGAAGGCAAGGATTCGATTCAAAATCCGGACCTGATCTTCCCAGCGATTGAAGAAATGAGAACGCCGGTTCAATATTTGGCCAATCTCCTGACCGCAGGGGATACTTCGACCGTCAAAATTGCCCTGCAACGGATGGCGATGATGCGCCAATACCAACGTGCACAATTCTCCAAAAAGCCGTTTGACGAAAACCGCTTGGCCCGCGTCGGATTGAACGCTCAGCAGATCGAGGAAATGTATCGTTTGCTGGCCATCGCGAAATACGAGGATCGCTTTGTGATCCCAACTTCGCATAAGGAAGGATACATGGATCCGTACCGGTCCCAAGGCACCGAAGGATTCGGTATGGATTGTGACGGATGCGGCCCGGCAACTCCAATTCCGGCTAATCACGGCAAAAGTGGCCGGGATCTGTACGAACAAAACTTCTACGGGGGGATCTGGCGTGATTGATCTGGCGAAACTGGATGAAAACCGCGAGTTGTTCGGCTTCTTTGCCGGGCAGCTCGTCTACCCTGATAAAGAGATGTTCGCATCGATCCGCGAAAGCGGGGATGAGGTTCTGCCATCGACGGTGATGGAGCCGGTAACGAAATATCGGGAGCAGATGCTTGCGCTCAGCATGGAAGAGATCGAGGAGCTTTACGTGGACACGTTTGATTTTGAAAAGTCGTCTACGCTGTATATGACATTTTTTAAATACGAGGATTCCAAAGATCGCGGTCAATTGCTTACCTCACTTAAAGCGGTTTACGAAATGTTCGGCATGGAAATGATCGACCGGGAATTGCCGGATTTCCTGCCGCTGATGTTGGAATTCTTGTCTGCAGCGAATTGGCAGGGACATCCGCATAGCGAGACAGGGATGTTTACGGTGTTAACGATTCTGGAGGATGGCACGTACCAGTTGATGAAATCGCTGGAGCAAAAGGGAAACCCTTATTATGAGCTCGTCAAGGCCCTCCGGGAAACGTTTAAGTTGTGCTTGTTACAGGAGGTGAAGGTTCATGAGTCTGTTTGAGCAATTTCTATGGGTCATCTTCCCGTATTTATGCGTGGCAACGTTCGTGGTAGGACATCTATTCCGCTACCGTTACGACCAGTTTAATTGGACGGCGAAATCCAGTGAATTTATGGAGAAGAAACGACTCATGTTAGGCAGTATGTTGTTTCACATCGGGATCATTCCGGTCATCATGGGACATGTCGCCGGTTTAGGCATTCCTAAGGAGTGGATGGCCGCTCTAGGCGTCAACGAGCATATGTATCACCTTGGCGCCATGTATGGAGGAGGGATGTTCGGCGTAATCACGTTTGCCGGGATGCTGATCCTGACCATGCGCCGTTTGACCATAAAGAACGTACGCCACCTCAGTTCTGCCTCGGATATGATCGTGAACGGACTGTTGCTGTTTATCGTATTTATGGGGATGTTCTCCACGCTGGTCACGAATAATGTGCAGCCGGATTTTGATTATCGGGAGACGATCTCTATTTGGTTCCGCAACCTGCTTATCTTCCGGCCGGAGGCCTCTTATATGGCAGAGGTGCCAATTTCGTTTCAAATCCACATTTTGGCGGGGTTTCTGATCTTTGCCTTGTGGCCGTTTACTCGTCTCGTCCATGTCTGGAGCGTGCCCTTGAATTATGCCCGGAGAAGCTATATCCTTTATAGGAAGAATCGCTCGCATACTGCGGGACGTTAAGGATTTTGAAGTTTAGGGAGACGAATACATGAATCCAACCTCCAGTTGCTACCAGGTACTTATTGATCAATTAAGAGAACAGATGGGGTATGACTTCGTGTCGCTGGCGTTTGCCGAGTCGGCCGTTAACGATTTCGTCCTTACCTGGAAGTATGCCTCGGGCAACTTGAACAATCGATATAAACGCATCGTTCTCCAGTCGGGTAAAGGGATTGCCGGCATCGTATTCAAAACCGGCAGTCCCATGCTGGTTGCAAATGTCACCGACGGGCTCGAACCCCAAGAGATGTACAATTATCCGATATTAATATCGGAACGGTTAACCAGCTTGGCGGCGATCCCCTTGTATTTGACGGATCGGGTCGAGGGTGTGCTCTTGACTGGTTATCGGGAAGAGAATCGAATGTCGCACGAAGAGTTACGCCGGTTGTATGAATGGCTTCAAGGCAGGTTTGGCGATTTTGAAATCAAGGAGCTGAACCCATGAATCCTTCATCCTTGAATATACCGATCGAGCTGCTTCAGAAACAATTTGAACACAGCTCCGATGCTATTATTTTCTTTGATGCCGGACATCGGGTCATGGCGATGAATTCTCGGGCCGAACGTCTTCTGGATCGCCGAGTGCTGGAGGAACCAGCCGGACCGGACAGCAATTCGTTTTGCTTCTCCTGCCGGGGCTACACCAGTGAAGAAGAACCGATGTCTTGCTTAAATTGCTATCTGTCCAACACGGAGAAGGACTTCAGCTCCTTCCAGCTCTATCTGGAGACGAAAACCAAAGGTGTGCTGCCGTTCTCCGCCAGCTTTCAAACCGTAGATACGGCGGCGGGCATCCGGGTGCTTACCTTGCGCGATTTGACGAATCAACTTATGACGCAGCAGTTGCTCAATCAGAACACGATGATGAAGAGCGTCATTAAGGCCCAGGAAGACGAACGTAAGCGGATTTCCCGCGAACTGCACGACAGCGTAGCGCAAGAGTTGATTAGCTCGCTGGTGGACCTGCGGGTGCTCAAATATTTGAACGTACAAGAAGAGGCTCTGCAAAAAATCCAGCAAACCGAAGCCTCGCTCACCCGGTTGCTGGAGCAAATCCGCAACCTGTCGGTGGAGCTGCGGCCGGCTTCGCTGGATGATCTCGGCCTAGACGCGGCCTTCCGTTCTCATTTTAAATGGATTGAGAAAAATTATGGCGTGCTGGTACGATTTGTTGCGGAGCTCGGCGGTCAGCGTTTTAACAGTGAAGTGGAAACGGTCGTTTACCGGGTATGCCAGGAATCGGTACTTAATGCCTTGAAATATGCCGATATTGACGAGATTAACGTGCGTCTGTTTGCTTCGGCGCATTTGCTGGAGCTCATGGTTTCCGATCAGGGAAACGGATTCGACGTGAATACGAACGATCCAAAGGGAACCGGACTTGGGATCTATGGGATGAAAGAGCGAGCCGAGCTCGTAGGCGGCGAAATCTCCATTACCTCTAAACCGGGGGAAGGCACAACGGTCCATTTGCGAGTTCCGTTCGGAGCGTTCTCTCTGTAGGCGGCCATAGCGCCCAGTAGGTAGGGTTAACTTTCGAGGGCAAGGGGGAAGGTTCTGTGAAGGTGGTAATCGCGGATGATCACGCTGTCGTCCGGAGCGGTTTTACGATGATCATCAATTTTCAAGAGGATATGGAAGTGGTGGCGACGGCCGCCGACGGGATTGAGGCCTACAAAATGGTGGCTAAACACCGCCCGGACATTTTGCTGATGGATCTCAGCATGCCTCCGGGAGAAAGCGGCTTGATTGCAACGGCCAAAATCCACGAGGATTTTCCCGAGACCCATATCATTATCTTGACGATGCACGATGACGAGGAGTATTTATTTCATGTGCTTAAGAAAGGCGCACGCGGATATGTCCTGAAGAATTCCCCGGACGAACAGCTTGTCTCGGCCATTCGTATGGTGCATCAAGGTGGCGTTTATATCCATCCGAAGCTCGCGTCTTCCCTTGTCCGTGAATTTGTAAACCACGATCAGCAGGCAGATGAGAGTAACCCGTATCAACTGTTGTCCACCCGTGAAATCGAGATCTTACCCCTGGTTGCCAAAGGGTATGGAAACAAGGAGATCGCCGAAATGCTGCACATCTCCGTGAAAACCGTTGAGGCCCATAAAGCCAAAATCATGGAAAAGCTAAATTTGAAATCAAGACCCGAGCTGGTGGAATATGCCATTAAGAAAAAGCTGCTGGATTTTTAACGGAGGCTGGTAATATGGAACAAAGAACACTGCATAGCGAATTGCCCGCCATGCGTATTTTAGAGAATGAACACCGGTATTTGGCTAGTTTAATGAACGAATGGCATACGATCGTACTGGATTTTCAGAACGATCGCTATTCCTCGGACCAGGCCAAACTACAGTTCACGCGTTTGTGTGAATTGATCCGCGAATTCAAATCACCTTTGCGCAAGCATTTTCAAAAAGAAGAGACTTATTTTTTTCCGCGATTGGGGAAACATATAGGATATGATCAAGGTCCGATTGTTTCGATCGAACAGGAACATGAGGAGATTTTCGCATATATCGACCATTTCCTTCATTATGCTAACGGTGAGTTTTCGCTGGAGGAAATGAAGGCTCTGTCTCGGGACGCGGGGGAAGCATTTGAAATTTTGACCGTGCATTTCGTCAAAGAAGAGACGGTGTTGTTCCCGATGACCAGACAGGTCATGAAGCCGGCAGAACGAGAGCAGTTGAATAAGGAGCTATACACCCTGATTGTTGAATAGATTCCCATTCAATGAGCAGCCCATAAACATCAACCGGTGCTTATGGGCTTTTTTGTGTCCAAATTGGACCGGTAGGGAGTTTCTCGGAGCAAATGGGGGAAAACCCTATTCAGGCCCGCTTAGGGAATCAGCTAAAATACGGGTGGGGAATTCGATGGTCATTCCGAAGTCATTTGAAAAAGGTGATCTAATTTGATTAGAAAAGTTCAATTGCCACTGCAAACATTAAATCTGATTGTCGGTTTTATGGTATGGGTGATCATTTCGTCGCTCCTTTCTTTCATGGGTGACGATATTCAGGTTCCCGCCGACAAGGTTGCGATCATTACGGCAATTCCCGTCGTATTGGGTTCTGTTTTGCGTATCCCGATAGGGTATTATGCTAACATCTTTGGGGCGCGGATCGTCTTCTTGATCAGCTTCATCTTGCTGCTGTTTCCCGTGTATTACATTAGTGAAGCCAAAACGTACGTTGATTTGATCATCGGCGGGTTGTTTCTCGGGATTGGCGGGGCTGTGTTCTCCGTAGGCGTTACTTCACTGCCAAAGTATTACCCGAAAGAGCGACACGGTTTGGTCAATGGCGTGTATGGTCTCGGAAACTTGGGGACCGCGGTCACTTCGTTCTCCGCCCCGGTCATAGCAACGCAAATCGGCTGGTCGGCCACCGTCAAGTTGTATTTGATCCTTCTGCTGGTCTTTGCGGCGTTGAATCTCTTCTTTGGTGACCGTAAAGAGCCGAAGGTGAAGACCGCTATGATGGAACAAATCAAGGGCGTGTACAAGAATGAAAAGCTCTGGTTGTTCTCGCTGCTGTACTTTATCACGTTTGGGTCGTTTGTGGCGTTCACCGTATATCTGCCGAACTTTTTGGTGACGAATTTTGAACTGACCAAAGTGGATGCGGGCATGCGTACGGCCGGATTTATTGCTCTTGCAACCTTTATGCGTCCGATCGGCGGCTGGTTGGCGGATCGGTTTAATGCCTTGATGTTGTTGATCATCGTATTTGCAGGCTTTACGCTGGCGGCCATCGTGCTGGCCTTTTCTCCGACATTTACGCTGTACACGGTTGGCTGTTTGGTGATCGCGATGGTTGCCGGCGCGGGGAATGGGGTCATCTTCAAGCTGGTACCACAGTATTTCAATAAGCAGGCTGGGATCGTGAACGGGATTGTCTCGATGATGGGCGGACTAGGTGGATTTTTCCCGCCGCTGTTGTTGTCCTATATCCACTCGGTGACGGGTCAGTATTCCATTGGGTTCATGCTACTGTCCCAGGTAGCTTTAGCCAGCCTGATTCTCGTGCTCTGGATGATCTATTCCGACAAGCTGAGCTTGTCCTCGGAAGTATTCAATAATACGGCTCAGGGCATTCTGGTGACGGATCCCAAAGGCACCATTGTGGCGATCAACCCGGCGTTCACCTCGGTGACAGGGTTTGAAGAAGAGGAGGCGGTGGGGCAGAAGCCAAGTATTCTGCGGGCAGACCGTCAATCCCCTGATTACTATGCGCAGATGTGGAAGAGCATCAAAGAAACCGGTATGTGGCAGGGCGAAATCTGGAACAAGCGTAAAAACGGCGAAACTTATCTGCAATGGTTAAATATCAGCGCCGTGAAGGACAAATCGGGGGAAGATATTCGTTATGTCGGGACGTTCTCTGAGCTTCCGGAAGGAAAAGCGGAGAAATAAGAAATGGTTTAGATTTAATTAGGGGGAGGGGAAATTATGCCGGTTGGTCCATCATTACGGCAACGGCACGCTCATCAAGCCATTCACGCCGGAGGTTTGGCTGGAGCTCGGTCGAAAACGGAGGAAGTCGAAAGTCTGTACACAAATGGGAACCTGGAGATGGCAGATCAGGCGATGGTAGAATTGCTGGATTACTGGGAGTCACGGATTCTAAGCCATGCGGATGCGGAAGAGGACGGTTTCTACCAAGAAGTCGTCGAGAAGAATCCAACGCTCCAAGAAACGGTACTGCAATTGAAACGGGATCATGAGTTGATGAGAATTGTGGTAAAAAACATCCATCAGCTGCGTGAATCAAATGGATTCAGTAAGATTCTTCTCCATAAGCTGTATGCCTTACTTGAGATTAATGAAGTTCATAGTCAGGAAGAGGAACGGTTGTTGTTCTAACCCCTTGAGAAATGGAAAGGGATGGGGCAACTAAGCCAACAAAGAAAATAATCGGCCAGGTGGGCTCTACCTGGCCGATTATTTTTTGCTAAATCACATAGATACACTCTTCGGCCGGCTTCTGCCGGAGGCCGAATTCGAACGTGTCCTGACGGAGTCCCCGCCGCATCGTTTCGAGCGACAGAATATCCGGCGGCTGGATGTTGCCTAGATGTACGCCCGCGCCGAATTTGCGAAGCAGCAGCACTTGCTGATGTTTTAGCGGGGCTTCCCACATCAGTCTGGTTGAATCGGGTACGAATTTGAGGATATTGTCCAAAATATCCTGGCGACATTCGCCATGATCATCAAAAATGCCGACGCCCATCCCCGATTCGCGTGCTTCCACAGTCATCAGCTCGGCTCCGGCTTTGAGATCGGCTTCCTGGGTCTCTGCCAGATGAGTGGCATCGATAAGGGAACCGGTTAGTTTCTTGCCAAATTCGGTGACGACTCGAAGCCCCCGGTTTTTACCTTCCTGAATCAGCTCGGTACGGCGTTTACGAGGGAGCTCAATCGTGCCGTCAGACACTTCGATGCCATTAAAGCCAAGCTGGCAAATGGTATTGAAGAAGCCCGAGACAACTTCCTGCTGAACCGCCGTCTCTAACAGCGTCCCGCCAGGCATCACCATAATCCCATGCTGCTTGGCAAGGTTAATTTTGTACATCAATAACTCCGTGCTGTAGAGCGGGGCTGTACCAAAGCCGAATTTGATGCAATTTACGTAACCCGCAGCCAGTTCAATGAAATCTGTGAAGGCGGTCCGCCCGAGTCCTTTATCGATCACCATCGTCAGGCCGGGACCGGTAACCTGCAATTCGGGCAAACTTCCTTCCGGCTCGATGGTCTGACGTAGTCCGCTCGGATCAAATAACTCGGCAGGCCAGACGGCACGTAAGGTACTCTTCATACTGGAATCTCCTCGTTTCCTTGTTAACTTATCGTTTCACCGATGACATAGGCATCATATGCGAATTCATCGCAGCAGGTGCCCATGGAATTAACAAATATTGGTGAAAGATCAGCTGATTTGACGAGGAGGTTTGATCAGGAAAAACACCAGCCCCAAGGTGACCAGGGATAAGCAAGACACGGTGATAAACACGACACGGTCGGAAATGTCCATCATCCATCCGAACAGGGGCGGACCAAAGGCAACGCCTAAAAACCGCAGGCTATTGTACAGCGACGTGATCATGCCGCGTTCGCTCTTTTGCACCGCGCCGGTAATCATCGTATTTAAGCACGGCAGGAGAAGGCCGGTTCCGATACTGCTGACTGTGAGTAAGCCGATAAATACATAAATGTTCTTGAAGAAGAATATCGTCGCCGCCAGCGCAAGCGTCATCATAATCAGCCCGATGTTCATCAGCCAGCGGATTAACAGGCCTTTCTTCTTGATCAGGCTGCCCGTCGTATAAGAAGTGATGACCATGCCGAGCAGGGGGATGGCTAAAACCGCGCCTTTTAGGACTCCGTCGATATGGTAAGGAGCCTCTTCCAAGGTATTGGATAAGTAAAACAAAACGCCAAACAAAATGAACAGCCCTAAAGAACCTGCGAAAAAGGAAGTGATCAACCAGCTCCCTTTTTTACGGAAAATTTGACCGATTTTATGGATGTAGGACTTCAATGGCTGTTTCTCGCCCAACTGAGGTTCCTTGATCAGAAACATCACGGCGAACAGCGAGAGGGCACAGAATACGGGGAACGCGAAAAAAGAAGCATACCAAACGATCAGCACCAGCAACGAACCGATAATTGGGCTAAGCACTTTGCCAACGCCGTTAGATGCTTCAATCAATCCCAAAGCTTTACTTTCCGTTCCGCCTTTATACAAATCGCCTACTAACGCCATGGCAATGGGTGCTGTACCTGCAGCCGCCATGCCCTGAATGGCCCGCGCCGTGATAATGACGGTATATGAGTTCCATATCGCCCCGAATCCCGCCAAAACCCCGGCACCTCCGTAAACGATCAATGCGGGAATGATGATTTTCTTACGTCCAAACCGGTCGGATAGATAACCAATTACCGGGATGAACAAGCCCGCCGCCAAAGAGAAAATCGAAATGATCAAGCTGCTTTGAAATTTACTGATTTGCAACTGCCGTTGCATTTCCGGAAGGACGGGCACCAGCATCGAGTTACCGAACACAAGCACAATAGGGATGGTAGCGATGGCCATGAACTCCCATATCCGCCCTTTTGACCCGCTCTGCTCCGAGGCTTCCGCTTTCTCCTTGGCTCCCTCTGTCGACTCCTCCTCGGGAAACGAAATGTCGCTTTGGAATGTGATTTGCAGCCTTTTCCTCGTTTTGGTGTTATTCATGGGTTTAGCTCCTCATGATTGAATTCGAAACACAATGAATACGTTCATTATTTGTCATTCGGAAATCGGGTATGCATCCATTAGCACGGCTTCCCACCCATCAGGCATAAGCTGGTAATGTTCAAAACAGAAAGGGTAGGGGAACCATGATCCAAATCATACAGGGAAATAACCACCGGCTGGCGGATGCGGAGGTCCATGTGGTGATCGATGTGATCCGGGCTTTTACGGTGGCCCATTACGCTTTTATCCGGGGAGCTCAAAGGATTATATTGGCTGGTTCGCTGGAAGAGGCGTTTCATTTCAAACGGGACCATCCCGATTTCTTGCTGGCGGGAGAAATTAATGGCTTGCCTATTCCGGGTTTTGATTTGGATAATTCGCCTGCTCGGATCGCGCTAGCTGACCTAGCCGGAAAAACGTTGATTCAAAAAACAACGAATGGCGTAGAGGCCACTTTGAACTCTTTGAACGCCAAGCACATTTTTGTAACGGGGTTCTCTAATGCGGCCACGACGGCGGCATGGATCAAAAGCCGGCTCATGAGCTCGGGCCCCGAACTGTCGCTGCACTTGATCGCTTCGCATCCGACGGGGGATGACGATCTGGCTTGCGCGGAATATATCGCCGGGATATTAAGTGGAGACGGTAGACCAACTGCGGCGCAAACCTTGGAGCGCATACGCGGATCGTCGGCAGCGGCCAAGTTTTTCGATCCGGAGCAGCCGGCGTTTCTACCCGAGGATTTGGAATTGTGCTTACAGGAGCGATCTGCGGAATTCGTCATGAAAGTAGCGATTCGCGACGGAATCCCGATCATTGAACGGGAGGATGTAAATTAAGGGAGAGTCGCAAAGGATTCTCCCTTCATTAGTGATTACTCGGGTTTCTTGACTTGCAGCGGGGGAGGAATCAGCCAGCCTTTTTCCTTGCTCATACGCAAGATTCTTAGTCCCAGCGCGGTTTTGGTTGCATGGTATTTGGCGAACAGTGCGCCGATATCCTCACGGATCGACAACCCCATCGCCCCGCTGCAGCCCGCTAATGAAGCGGCGGTATCCATGGCAATCTTCGCCCCGATTTCCGCATCGGCAAATCTAGCGCCTGGCGGGATATCCTCCAGCTTTGCTTCCGGCCGTTCCGGCAGCATCGGGGAGGGGGTAATCCCATTGTCCGTTAACAACTTGTCCAATTCTTTGATTTCCAGCTTGGCTTGATCCATCAGATCCTTTAAAATCTCTTTTAAATCTTTGTCACCGGCATGATACGTGAACAGCTGGTAGCAGGACAAGATCATCTTGGCCGCCATCGAGCTTTCCCATAGGGTGAATATTTCGCCGTAATGCATCGGCTCATGCTTCGGATTACCATCTAACACACCCATGAAAGAATCTCCTTTGCTTCGTCATATTGATTTGCTCGTCCGTAGTATGTCTCCCGTTCATGAGTTGTATGATTCGGTTTGTAAACGTCGTAACTTTCTCCACCATTCGTCGTCTATACTAAATAGATTGAGGTGAAAGGAGAAACGAGAATGAAATTAGGCAACATTCGGCTGCGACCAGCGGTTTACGGTGTTCTAGCGACAACTTTGGCCTGGACGATGATCGCAAGTACGGCAGCTGCCGCGGATGCGGCGTTTTACCATGCCTATACGAACCCGGAAACCAAAGAAGCATACTATAATGGCTATTTAACAACGGATGACGGCAAATCTGAACGGAAGGTCCTCTCCCGGACCGAGGACGGAAATTGGTATGTGTTGCCCGATACCGTCCGCGAGCTGTGGGGAGAGGAAATGAGTCCCTATGTGCGTGTCATGACGCAAGGCCTAACTCCCCAACCTTTCGGCGAAGTCTATCTGGATACGGCCGGAGACCGGTTGGTGGGGAAAACAGGATATCAGAACTCACCCAGCGGGAAATTCGGGACTCGTAAGGTGATGCATTTCGAGGGGGGTTCTAAGCAGGTTGCCCTTTTCGTGAAAAACAACCAGAACGGAGTCATCCGTCAGGTCTCCGACAGTGGAGAATGGCCTGTGACCTATTGGCTTCCGGACGGCTCCTTGCTTATGGAGCGGTATAGCGAGACGGCCAAGCAGAACGAAATCGTTCGCATGAATCCCGATACACAGGAAACGCATCGTTTATTGCTGGCTTCTTTGCTGGGGTATGACGAACAGCGAGGAGAACTCTTGCTGGCTTATAACGAATCTACCCGGAAAACGCATCTATACGATGTGCATACTCGGAAGGTTCGGAGCGTAACCGATCAAGAGGTTCAAGCTTTCTATGATCGAGTACAAGGCTCGGCCGCGACAAAAGCACCTGAAGTCCCGGACGAATTGGAAGCCAATCAGCTGCCGGTCAAAACGCTGGAATACGTTCAAGAGGGGGAGGCTAATTTGACAGTAAACGATATGAAAATCGCTTTGCCGTTCGTTTTTTTTGGCCTTAACCGAGAGCTATATGTTCCTCTTCGACCCGTGTCCGAAAGTCTGAAGTGGAAAGTTGAGCGGAGTGCAGGTAGCGATATGAAAACCTACCGTTATACGGTTTCCACGGGAACCCAGTCCATTCAAGTCGACCGTTCGAACTCGAAGATCATGGGGGATCGGTTATATCTCAATGTCCATGCTTTAAACCGTCTGATTTCCGACTGGGGGATCGAATGGATCCCCGTCAAATAACCTGAATCGCAACAAAAAAGCAGGCCGTTCACTTGGAATGGCCTGCTCTTCATTTTAGATTAACGGTGCACCGTATATTGATTTGCTATACTCAAGCTGCGAATCAACTCAACTTCCTGGGCGCTTAGCTCGGAGATGTCGGCCGCGGTCAGATTCTGCAACAGCTGTTCACGAGAGCTGGCTCCGGGAATGGCCACGGCCACTGCCGGATGGGATAGCGAGTAACGGATGGCCAGCTGCGTTAGGCTGCGTTCCGGGGTTTCCAGCTCCTGCAGCTTTCGGCGCAGTTCACGAAGCTCGCCCAGCTCGTAATCCAGCACGCCTTTGGAAGGTACTCGGTTCGCTGCCAGCGCTCCGCTTGATAGCGGCCCACGGGCGATCACGCTGATCCGGTGCTCCTGAAGCAGCGGAAAGGCAGCCTCTTCACCACGCCGATCCACGATACTGTATTGATTCATGACGCTGACGATTGAGGAACGAGAGACGTATTCGCGAATCACGTTCGGACGAATGGAAGAAATTCCGTACTCCCGGATGACGCCTTCTTTCTTCAATTGTTCAAACGCTTCGATCGTGTCGTCGATCGGATCCTCGATCGTTCCGCCATGAAGTTGATACAAATCAATATAATCCGTGCCCAGCCGACGCAGGCTGTCTTTGACCGCCGACAGGATATGCGCTTTGGACGGATCCCAGCTCCAGCCATCTTGACCGGAAATCCGTCGGTTGCCGACTTTGGTCGCTAGAATGACTTGATCCCGGCGTCCCTTGATCGCTTTGCCGACGATTTCCTCATTGGTTCCGGCATCGTAAAGATCGGCGGTATCAAGAAAGTTAACTCCTCGGTCCAGCGCCTCGTGGATCAGGGCGATCGCATGCGACTCATCCGTTCCCAGCGACATGCAGCCTAGTCCGATTTCGCTAACCATTAGGTCGGAGGAGCCCAAACGGTTCATTTTCATCTGCAGAACTCCTTTCGATAGAAGGATGAGTTTCTTTGAACTATAAAAGACATCATAGCATGTTCAATTCGCCCCTGCTAGAATGAAAGCCAATCGCTTGCCTAAGGAGGAGAACAACATGAAGAAGCTTGGCCTTGGAATCGCTGCCTTCGTATTGGTGATGGGGATTGGTGCGGCTGGAGTTTATGCGGCTGGTGCGAGCAACGGTGCAGAGAACGATCCGAATGGAGTTTGGGATTGGATGCTACCCTATGCGAAACAGATGCATCCCAATCTGACGGATGAGCAAATTCAGGATCGGATCAACAACTGTCACGGTCAAAGCGGAACGGGAACGTCCAGAATGATGAACCCCAACCTCCGCGGAGGTATGATGAATTTTTAAGCCTCTTTACACAGAAAGGGCCCTCTGCAATAGCAGGGGGCCTTGTTTTTGCGTTTACACTTACATGTACATGCTGGCCAGTAAAATCCCTAAGCTTTCCTCATAAATCTCGTCAAATTGAGAGAGCGGCAGCGGGTTGACGCCGGTTCCCAGCTCGATCGTAAATCCAGGACGCCGGAAATCATAGATGAACCAATCTTTATATCCGGCATAGCTCTCCACGTTACGGATGGCCTCGTAACCGCTGACCCGGGCGAATTCATTCGCGATCGTTTCGGCATAAGCCGGCTCGCGGTTCTCGAAGCCCCAATAGATGACTTGGCCTTGGGTATGGAACGCGAGAACATGATCAAAGTCGCTCTGCCGGGTCAAGTTGGCCATGGCGATCGCTTCAGGTTCGGTCAGCGGGGCGGTGCCCGGATAATCCCGAGGCCCGCGCTCCACCGGATTCCTAGCAACCTCACGTTCCCATAAAGCCGGGAATTGGTCATTTAAGTCAACCCCATTGATGTTGGCTTTCCACCCTTGGAAGTCGGTGTTGCCACCGTTGTAAGACAGCACGTTGCTGTGGTAAGGCTCCTGATTCGGCAATCCATGGATAACGAGGTCTACACCGTCCAGATTCACCATGGGCACCATCGAGAAAGTAACCTCTTCGTAATAAGGCCACATCGGCAGACCGCGAATCGAGCTGCTATTCGTAAGCGCAAGCAGATACTGATTCAGAAATTTGATTAACACCGGCGTCGTAATCCATTCATTCGCATGAAAAGCTCCGTTGACATGCACCTTTTTCTTTCCTTTTCCGATGCGTAGTTCAGGGATGGGTTTGTTCATGACCGTATTTCCAATATTTTGGTAGGCTACAAACGGGTAGATGTCCATCAACCGGTTCAAATCTTCCCGCAATGCGGCGGAATCGTACGGTTTACGGATGTCGACCACGAACCAGGTGACTCGCAGCGGAAGCTGCAGCCGCTGACCAACCGCAAGCTGATTGGGATTCACCGATTGGTTCAGCAAAAGGATCACATCCATCGAAACCCCGCGGTCCCTGGACAGCTTCCAAACGGAATCCCCGGCTTTCACCTGATATTCGCTGGACAGAAAACCGGGAATGTGGATGGTTTGGCCCGCGCTAAGACTTTCCGCTTGAATACCCGGGTTGGAATCCACGATCAATTGCAGCGGAAGTTGAAAGATCTGGCTGTAATACCATAACGTATCCCCCGAACGTACTTGTATACGCATAACAAATCCCTCCTGCACATTTTTGCCTTATAACAACCTATGTAGGGGCAAGCGCGCTCCATGCCAAATGGAATGAAACCTTCACAACATCCAAACTTTCAGGTAGAATCTAGAAGGTTAATTGTTAACCATAAATTTATATTAAGGTTAACAATAGGAGCTCATTTGCTGTAGAGCTAATCAGGCATAGAAAGCTGGGATGATGGATGAACCAACGCAAGACGGAAGGACAGAGCTGGGATTCGCTAGCCGATAAAGCCCTAAACGGAGTGGTTTTAACTTGGGAGGAGGGGCTTTCCGTATTACAAGCCGAGAATGATCAATTGCTGCCGCTGATGGAGGCGGCGTATCGGGTCAGACGGTATTACTATGGCAACAAAGTGAAGCTGAACATGATCATCAATGCTAAAAGCGGACTATGTCCCGAAGATTGCGGGTACTGCTCGCAATCCTTGGTCTCGACAGCTTCGATCCCGAAATACCCGTTGCTCGACAAGGAAACGCTGGTGGCTGGAGCTCGCGAGGCGTTGCAGCGCAAGGCGGGAACGTATTGCATCGTAGCCTCCGGCAAGGGGCCAACCGACAAGGAGTTGGAGCAGGTCGTAGAGGCAGTCGCCGAAATTCGCGCAACGATGCCGCTGAAGATTTGCGCCTGCCTGGGCATCCTTAGGGAGGAGCAGGCGCAGAAACTGAGTGAAGCCGGGGTTCACCGCTATAACCACAATTTGAACACGAGCCGGACCAACTATCCGTCGATTACGACGACCCATACTTACGATCAACGCGTGGCGACGGTCGAGACCGCAAGAGCGCACGGGATGTCTCCCTGCTCCGGCGTGATCATCGGAATGGGCGAATCGGATGAAGAAATCGTGGAGATGGCTTTAGCGCTCCGCGATCTGGATGCCGATTCGGTTCCGATCAATTTCTTGAACGCCATCCCGGGCACACCGTTGGAACGGGGGGGACGGGTAACGGCGCAAAAAGCGCTTAAAGTGTTGGCCTTGTTCCGTTTCATCTGTCCATCGAAAGAAATCCGCGTGGCGGGCGGCCGGGAGGTCAGCCTCCGGACACTGCAGCCGCTATCCTTATATGCGGCGAACTCGATCTTCGTAGGCGATTACATGACGACAGAAGGCCAAGATGTATCCTTAGATCACCGGATGATCGAGGATCTGGGCTTTGAAATCGAACTAACAGCGATTTAACGGAAGGATAGCGAAACGCCTCGTAATCCATTAAACTGAATTAGGTATAGAATCCTAAAAACGTGGTGATTCGCTTGTTTCAAATCATGTTAATCGAAGACGATCCGTCCTTGTTTCAGGAAATCCGCGAACGGCTGCAGCAATGGTCCTATGGGGTACATGGCGTTCGGGATTTTGGCAACGTCTTGGAGGAATTTACGGCCATTCGCCCGGATCTGGTTCTGATCGATATCCAGTTGCCCAAGTTCGATGGGTTTCATTGGTGCCGACAAATCCGCGCCCATTCCAATGTGCCGATCATTTTCCTGTCTTCGCGCGACCATCCGACCGACATGGTGATGTCCATGCAGCTAGGCGCGGATGATTTTGTACAGAAGCCGTTCCATTTCGAGGTGCTCATTGCCAAAATCCAGGCGACGCTTCGCCGGGTTTACAACTATAATACCGAACGCGTTGAGCTGAGGACGTGGCGCGGAGCAACGATCGAATATGGACGCAACGCCATCACGGCAGAGCGAGGGACCATTGAGTTAACGAAAAATGAAATGCTCATCCTCAAGCTGCTTGTAGAGCAAAAAAATCGCATCGTCAGCCGCGAGGAGCTGATCCGAAGCTTATGGGACAACGAGCATTTCGTCAGCGACAATACCTTGACGGTAAACGTAAATCGGTTGCGCAAAAAGCTGGAGGACCTCGAGCTTGACGCTTATATCGAGACGAAGGTCGGGCAAGGTTATATGGCAACCGAAGAGGTTCAGACGTTATGATCGGAAAATATTTGCGTGAGCGCCTAAGCTGGATCCTGCTCGTGATCGCCCTGCAGCTCCTGCTCCTCTCCGTCGCCGCGATCGATCGGACGATTCCGTTCCTGCCGATGTTATATATTGTTTTCTTATCGATATTGTTATTTGCGGCATTTTTGCTGATCCGTTATTCGAAGGAAACCCGGTTCCATCAAAGCCTAGCCGCCTGGGAGGATACGTACGATTTGAACGTGATCGCTGCGCCGGAAAGTCCGTTTCAATCTATCGTGATGGATCGATTAAACGAGCAAACGGACAAGTTTCGCAAGGAAACGTCGCAGCTTGTCGCCCAGTTGGAAGAGGAGAAGGATGAGCTGATGTCCTGGATTCACGAGGTGAAAACCCCATTAACCGCCATGCGACTCATGATCGATCGGATGGGCGACGAGCCGCTGAAGGAGCAACTGCGGCTGGAGTGGTTGCGCATTCACCTGTTGCTGGATCGCCAGTTGCACCAGAAACGCATTCCGTTCATCGAAAACGATCTATATATCGAGCAAGTGAAGCTGGAGCCCTTGCTAATTAATGAGATTCGCGAGCTGCGAGCATGGTGTTTGCAAAAAGGCATCGGTTTTGATGTCAACCTGCCTGTCCAGGAAGTGCTCACGGATGCGAAATGGTTGGCGTTCATCGTACGGCAACTGTTGACCAATGCGGTGAAATACAGTTCGGCCTCTGATATCGTCGTGGGTTCTGGAATATCGCCGGATGGACAGGCCTGGCTTTGCGTCCGCGACAGCGGTCGGGGGATTGAAGTGAAGGACCTGCCGCGTATATTCGAGAAAGGATTTACCTCTACGAAGAACCATGATGATCACGCTGCCACCGGAATGGGGTTGTATTTGGCAAAGAAGGTCGCGGACTCCCTGTCGATTCGGATGAGCGTTGAATCAACGCCCGGTGTAGGAACCACCATTACGTTGTATTTTCCGAGGAGCAATACTTACGTCCATACCCTGGGCATGTGACAACAATGTCACATGCTCGTTTGCTTTGTTCGGTGAAACGCAGGAAACTCCATTCCGGGCAAGTTAAGATTAGGGTAGGACAAAGGAGTGATCAATCATGGCGATACTCGAAGCCAGCAAAATTCATAAAAGCTATGGCAACAAATTCAATCGTCAGGAAGTGCTGAAAGGGATTGACCTGGGTGTGGAGAAGGGGGAATTCGTCAGTATCATGGGGGCGTCCGGCTCCGGCAAGACGACTTTACTAAACGTGCTTTCTTCCATCGATAAGGTCAGCCTTGGCAGCATCAAAATCGAAGGCAAAGAGTTTACGGGACTAAAGGAGAAAGAGTTGGCTGAATTCCGCAAAACCCATCTCGGCTTTATTTTTCAGGAGTACAATTTGCTGGATACGTTAACGGTCAAAGAAAACGTCCTGCTGCCGCTCTCGATCAAAAACGTCTCTCGTAAAGAGGCAGACCATAAGTTTCAGGAGATCGCCACGGAACTTGGCATCTACGACATCAAGGACAAATACCCGAACGAAATTTCGGGCGGGCAAAAACAGCGAACCTCGGCTGCACGGGCGTTCATCCACGATCCGAGCATTATATTCGCCGATGAGCCGACAGGCGCGCTGGATTCGAAGTCCGCTTCGGATTTGTTGAACAAGCTCAGCGAGCTGAACCGCAAGATCATGGCAACGATCATTATGGTGACCCACGATCCGGTGGCGGCGAGCTATACCAGCCGCGTTGTTTTCATTAAGGATGGACAAATCTATTTGCAGCTAAATAAAGGCGACGAGCCAAGGCAGGCGTTCTTCAACGACATCATCAAGGCTCAGGGCGTTTTGGGTGGGGTGCAGGAATGAGCTTGACCCATCTGATTTACCGCAATCTGAAAAAAAACCTGAAAAACTATTACTTGTACGTGTTCGCCTTGATTTTCAGCGTTGCGTTATACTTCGCATTTGTCACCTTGCAGTACGACCCGGCGCTGGACGAAATGAAGGGCTCCGTGAAAGGAGCGGCCGGATTAGCCGCTGCGTCAGTGCTGCTCGTTGCGATCGTCGCTATTTTCTTGCTCTATGCGAATACCATCTTCATCAAACGGAGAAGTAAGGAAATTGGCTTGTTTCAATTAATCGGATTAACGAAAGGAAAGATCTTTGGCATCCTCAGCAGCGAAAACCTGATTCTTTATTTCGGCTCCATGCTGATCGGCATGTTCGTCGGGTTTTCCTGCTCCCGGTTGTTGCTTATGATTCTGTTTCAGATCATTGGCGTGGATGCCGAGGCGACATTGCGATTCTCCCCGCAGGCACTGATACAGACCGTCGTTGTTTTTGCGGCGATCTACCTGTTGATCATGCTGATGAACTATTTGTTCATCAAGCGTCAAAGCATCCTGTCGCTGTTCCGGGTGACGTCTACCACGGAGAACGCTTACCGCAGGATGCCGTTGTCCGAAATCGTCTTCGGTATTCTGGGAATCGGGCTGATCCTTTACGGTTACCGGATATCGGCGGATTTGTTCAGCGGCAACTATACCGGAATGCAGGAGCTGTTTCTCGCGATGATCCTGATATTAGGGTCGGTGATTATCGGAACATACCTGTTTTATAAAGGGTCGGTCAGTTTTATCTTCAACTTGGTGCGTAAAGCGAAGGGGGGGTATCTGTCGCTGAATGAGGTGCTGTCCTTATCCTCAATCATGTTCCGAATGAAATCGAACGCGCTGCTGCTGACGATCATCACGACCGTGTCGGCGCTGGCGATCGGCTTGTTGTCGCTAAGCTACATCTCTTTCTATTCGACGGAAAAATCGGCGGAGCAAACCGTACCGAATCATTTTGCATTGTCAGAGCCTGCGGACGTAGAGGCTTTCAAGCAAGCTTTGAAGACAGCCGGGATCGATACGCGAGAAACCCAGCGCCGTGTGCTCATCGTTGAGGCTGATGTTTCTCAAATCTTTGATACCGTCTTGGAGAAGCAAGAGGGCTCCAATGACGTCACGCTTGCCGTCGTTGACGAACAAGAAGTCGAAGGCGTCGAACTGGATTCGAAGGAAGCACTGTTCGCTGGCTCGAGCAATGCCGTGGAGCAATTTATGGGCTTGCACTCGGAAGGGAAAATCACGTTAAAAGGAAGCTCGGAATCCATCCCGGTCACCGTGATCGATACAAAAAAAGATGCGATCGTATCGCTTCGTTATTCCTCCGGAATGCCGTCTGTGATCCTCGATCATGCCGTATTCGAACGACTGATGCAGGATGCAAAACCGGAACTTCAGCGACCTGACCCGGTCTACTACGGGATCGATGTGGTGAATCCCGATTTGCTGGAGCAAGCGAATCAGATCTATCAAGACAAGAGTTATGAAGAAACGTCGGGTGCATACTCCCAATATCAGATCATCATGGACCAGAAGAGCAATATGGGGTTGATCATGTTTATCGTAGGTTTTCTGGGATTAACCTTCCTCATCACTTCAGGTTGCATTCTGTATTTCAAGCAGACGGGCGAAGGGGAAGAAGAGAAGCCGAGCTACACCATCTTGCGAAAGCTTGGATTTACGCCGGGGAATCTGCTGCGGGGGATTCAATTCAAGCAGGTGTTCAACTTCGGTATCCCGTTGGCCGTTGGCTTGTCGCATAGTTATTTTGCCGTCCGTTCCGGTTGGTTTTTGTTCGGGACGGAGCTCTGGACACCGATGATCCTGGTGATGTTGATCTATACGGCACTTTATTCGATCTTTGGTTTGTTGTCGGTCCTGTTCTATAAGCGTATCATCAAGGAATCGTTATAAAAACCAGGACCCTCCAGACAGGAACAAGGCGGAATCGTCTTTTTAGGACGCTCCCGCCTTGTTTTTTTGAGGGTTATTCTAGGGTTAAGGTTTCTTCGGAAGTCCGTAGGCTTCTCGAATCAGCGTAAAATAGCTATCCGCTAACACGACTTCAAATTCAGGTCCCAGTGCTTGCGTGATCTCTACGACGTCCGATGGTCTCATGCTCCACGCGTTGACCCCAACGGAAACAAACATCGGCGAGTTCCCGTCCCAAGAAGCTTTCGCATCGTTCAAAATGTTGATTCCATCTCTAGCAGTGGTCGTGCCTTTGAAATAAGAAACGGGTAAATTGCCGTTGACGATTTCTACGTAATTTTGGCTACCGCCTCCAAGGAACAGGCCAGGCACTTTCAAATCTTTCACATAGGATTCCGCTTTGAAACCGGTGAGAGGAACGTCATGATTGTCTTCACGGTTGATGACAAAAGGATATGACATGCCGGATTTCTTCAAGTACGGGTAGGAATCTTTCATGAATGTGGCAAAGCTCTCCTCCGGCCATACCTGCGGACTGAAATACCCGGCTCCTGATGGTCCGGCCACCAGCAGATCGTTCTTCGTCGCGGTGGACTGGTAATAGTCTAGGATCGTAGGGGCCGCATCAACGAGGAGCGGGCTAGCCGTCCAGTTCATGGGCACTTGGCCGCGAGCAGGATCATTCCAAAGATTGCGCATATGATTTTGATCGTATTGTAGATTATCGCCCTCGCCAAACGTGAAGGTCACGTAGATCTTGTTGTTCAGCTTCGGGGTTACCGGCTTGTTAGGCTTTGCCGGCTTCGCTTTTGTCCCCGCCATTACCGTCATATTATGGAACCAGTCGGAAGGCAAGACGTAAACGCCGTGACGTGAAGTCAGGTCGATCCCTGCGACTTCGCCTTCAACATCATTATCGAACCACCCCAAATACGGTGTTCCCGGTTCTACATCCGCTAAGATCCGTTCGAACAACTCCCTTTGCTCAGGCACTCCGCTGGAGAGCCAGAACACCATCGCTTTGTTGGCCACCGCATAATCGCGGAGGTAACCGTACGGCTCCTTTTGCTCCGAGGAGAGCGGCTTTACGCTGCTGGCGGAGACCTTGAATTGGTTCCACATTTCGACGGTAACCGTCAATTGCTGAGTGCCCGCCGGCGGGTTGAACTTGTACACGAAGTAGTTGCCGTTGTCGGCAAAACGGTGGTCCGCGCCCGGCAGAAATTTAGAGCCTTGCCGGTCATACAGATACGCTTCTTCTTCCGGCGTTCCGGTTTCGAAGCGAAGGATCTCCTCGCCGTCTGCCGTAACGCTGATTTCATGAACCGCAGGCCCCCAGCCGTCTTGCGTGAAAGCATCCTGGAAGCGCAGATAGACGGCATCTTCTCCCAGAAACTCGGACAAGTCTAGATCGTACGTTCTCCGGTTGCTTGCATCGCGAATTTGTTCCGGTTCAGTAAGAACCGTCTTGAAGGACTCGAAATTGTCCGGAGGAAGCGGGATGGACGTATTCGGGCTGAGTCCGACCAGCATTCGTTTCGTCGTTTGACTCCATAAATGCTCATACTGCCAAGTGTAAGCATCCATTCGATCTTGGAACTTCCCTTGCAGATCCTCGATCACTATCAGGCGATAAGGCGCCGCGGTCAGTTCTTTGGCCAGTTCAGGGCTGGCCACGACAGCGTCCTTCAATCCAGCAAGCGTCGTTGCAACATTGATGGAGTCAGGAACGGCCGGATCGTAGACGATCACGCCCTTGACCTCCCGGGCGTAAGCCTTGACGATATCCATCGCGTTATCATGAACGCGATAAAGGACATGAAGATCGTTGATCCAGGGATCTTGCTCATTCTGCTGCACGTAAATTCTCGGTTCCGTGCGGTTGACGATGCCTTGGAGCGTTGTCAGCAGAATCTTGATGTCGCCCGAAGCGTCGAACACTTGTGCCACATCCAAACGTTTGACTTTGGCGAAGGTGGGGAGCTCCTTATCCTTCGGCCAGACGATACCGTTTTTACGGTTTAGATCCGCTTGGCTGGAAGTCTCAGCGGATGCTCCCAACGGCATGGTTAACGTACAAACTAGAGCTAAACTTAACATGATCCATTTGCGAAACATAAATCGTCACCTCTCTTAATGGGAATAGGTAGCGTCGTTGATTTCGTTAAGATCGATGATCCACCTCCTGGCATAGCAATTGGCTGGATTGGAAAGGTTTACATGATATATTTAATATATGTTATTGTATATTTCAATACCTTCGACAAAACTTTGCAGAGATCGATTAAAGCTTTCAGAGTTAGACCAGTTTTCGACTTCAGACACTATCGAAAAGAACTCATTTAAAAAGATAGATGTTGTCCTTTTTAAATATAGCAAATATATCATATGTTGAGCCTGTGAATGAAAATGTTCGATGCCGGAGACGCTATTCAGCGTAAAGGGGGACTATAGGTATGCCAAATCAAAATCAAGATCAAGAACGAATCGAAACGGATGGAGACCCACGCACGATTTATGAAGATACAACCCCGCATACACGTTCTGGATTTATGCCGGAGCAACCGGATGTAACCGCATATGATCCCGACAACGAGGAAGCGGAGCAAGATCAAACGTAATCCTGACAGGGAACAGAGCCCTCTCTCTAGAAGAAGAGGGTCTGTTTTTTGCCATGCTGACTCATTCGTTCATTGCATCTGGAATAGAGACGTTTCCGTTCTCAAATGTTGGATAATTTGATATACTTGGGATGTTCTGTGCTACTAATTTCGGGTAGGTGATTTTATGAAACCGATTACAGTATACGACATCGCCAAGGAAGCCAACGTCTCTGTTGCCACGGTCTCTCGCGTACTTAACAATACGGCTCCCGTCAAAAAGGAGACCCGGGAACGCATTAATGAACTGATCAGCAAATACCAGTTTCAACCCAATGCGCTGGCGCGAAGTTTGTCAAAAAAAGAAACAGGAATGATCGGCATTATTCTCCCGGATATTACAAACCCCTTCTTTCCGGAAGTGTTGTCCGGATTCGATCTGGAAGCGAGTAAGCAAGGGTACACCTATTTCCTTTGCGATACCGTATCAGCCAGTGTAGACAGCGCGGAACAGTATATCCGGGAGTCTCAATATTTGAACGCGCTTGCGGAGAAGCAGGTGGACGGAATTGTGATGATGGGGGGAAGGGTCGATTTAGCCAAACCCGATGGGCAGTTGGTCGAAGAGGTTGTCGAGATTGGCAAAAGGCTACCTGTACTTCTCTTAAATGGTAGGCTGTCCAACTCGGGATTAAACCGAGTGGCAGTGGATGAGAAGCATGGCGCAGAGTTGGCGGCGCAGCACCTGATCGAGCTCGGGCACCGCGACATTGCGATCGTTGGCGGCTACCGGAATATGTCCAACACGTTGCAACGAACGTCAGCGTTTATGAAGAGGATGGCGCAGTCGGGCCTTACAGTGCGCAAAGAGTGGGTACTCCATGGAGGGTTCTCTGTTGCCAGCGGTACTGCGTTTATGAACCAGTTGTTGGAGTTGGCTAATCGGCCGACCGCGATCTTTTGCCTGAACGACCTGGTGGCGATCGGCGTATTGAAAGCAGCCGTCAAAGCGGGACTTAGAGTCCCCGAGGATCTGTCGATTATCGGTTATGATGATATCCCATTTGCATCCAACAGCATTCCGGAGCTCACGACCGTTTCGCTTCGAACCCATGAACTGGGGCGGACGGCGGGGGAAGTGCTGCACCAAATGATCACGAAGTCCAAGGTAAACAAAACAACCTGGCTTAAGCCGGAGCTGATCATTCGGGAATCTACCATGCCTCTTAACAAAAGTTAGGAGCTTCGGCCCGATTGTGGCAAAAAAAGGATTGACAACGCAAATCTTGCTAAGCTAGAATAACTGCGAAAGCCCTTACATTTACTCCAAGTACCTGCACCTCTTCTACACACCCTCCTATGTGACAATTCACTTTACTACATTCACCAACGATTTCTGATGACCAGTACTTCATCTCAAGCATCTGACAGAACGACGTGAAGAGTGATTTAACCCAAAAAATGAAACCCGTTTCATTCATTTTGTGTTAACCAAAATGTAACGGGTTTCATGAAATGGGATTCATTAAAAAATTAAATATTACAGACGCTGGGAGTGGTCCGCTATGAATACGCGTGTCGAGTCCGAATCTGTAGTGAGTTTATCCGGCCAAGCGGTCAGCATTCATGGTGAAAGCGTGATTCTGCTTTGCGCCTCGCTTTTTTATTTCCGGGTTCCTTCGGAATTGTGGAAAGAGCGCTTGGATCAGGTTAAGGAAGCTGGCTATAACTGTATCGACGTCTACTTCCCGTGGAATTTCCACGAACCCCAAGAGGGGAAGTGGGACTTCAACGGGATGCGGGATGCGGAGAAATTCCTACAACTGGCAAGCGAAGCGGGGTTATGGGTCGTCGCCCGTCCAGGCCCTTACATTTGTTCGGAGTGGGACGGAGGTGCTTTACCTTCGTATCTTTACGCCAAAGAGCCCTTTGTGCGCATCAGGAACAACGATCCCGCCTTTTTGCAGCATGTGGCTAGATGGTATGCACAGATCCTACCGATTCTTAGGCGTCATGAAGTCACGAGCGGAGGGAGTGTCATCCTCGTTCAACTGGAGAATGAACTGGACTTCTACGGTTGCTCCGATCCCGCAGGATATATGGCGGCCCTCCGCGACATGGCAGTCGCTCATGGATTATCCGTTCCGCTCATCGCTTGTGCGGGTCAAGGCGGCCTGTTGCAGGCGTCTGGATTAACAGATGGCGTTGTACCGACTTGTAATTTTTACCCCGATGACCAGGATCCCCATTTTGAAAAGAAAGTGCTGCATTATCGACATGTACTTCATGGGATGAATTATCCACTGCTTGTCACCGAAACGAACCGAAGTCATTACCTGCTCCGCAGGCTGCTGTCAACCGGAACCAAGCTGCTGGGACCATACCTTCAGGTTTCAGGCACGAACTTTGGCTTCACGAATGCCATTAATAACTGGGGCAAGCCGCTGGCTTTCCTGACGTCGGATTATGACTTCGGGGGTATGATTTCGCCGGAAGGCCATCTTCGCGCAGAAGCCCAGGAGGCGAAGCTTCTTGCCAGATTAATTCGTGCCTATGGCAGAGCGATTGCGGAAGCCGAACCGGATTCCGGTGGTACATGGTCTGTTCAAGGAGAAACGGAGGGGGTGTTTGGTCCATATGTGCTGCGTCTACAAGGCGGTGGGGAGCTGATTTTTGTTACTAACGGTGAAGACCGTGCCAAGCAAATCAATTTGCTAGGGGGCATGGGAGCCCACACCTCATCAACTGGCGCTTTGACTTTGTCTGCATCAAGATCCCTGGCACTTCCGGTAAATGTTCCGTTGTCCCTTTGGGGAGTGCCAGGACAGCTCATCTTCTCCACGGCGGAGCTTTATATGGCGGGACAACAGAATGATGGCACCGTACTGGCGTTTCACACGGAAGGAAATCACGGAAGGATCGCATTAGCCATCGAAGCGGTACATGCGCCGTTAGCGCAGGGAATGCAAGTTATCAGGCGCGAGGGACATATAGAATTGCTTCTTACTGGCGAAGAAACAGCGTATTGCCGGTTTGAACTGAAGGATGGACGACGGTTCACGGTGATTGTCACAAATCGATTGAAAGCGCTTCATACCGAGACAATCAACCTGGACGGCACGATGACGGCTACTATGTTTCAACCGAAGTTGAACAACTCCGACCCGTCGCCAGCTCTAGAGTGGCAGTTTGTTTCAGGGGAAGGATGGAAACCGCCATTGCAGGCGGTATCGGCGTTAACGGATGAGGCGAAGCTTGATTTTCTGGAACGGCTGGGCATCTATCGCGGATACGCTTGGTATGAGGCCAACGTTAACCTGATTAACGCGGATGACCAGCTTCGGGGACTTCTTATCCGACAAGCCAGCGATGTTGTCTCGTTGTATGCCGACGGGACTTACCTCGGAACCTTGACTCCTGGAGGAGCCAGCGTGTTTGTTCCTGTTGACGGACGAGATGCCAAGAAGATTCAAGCACGCGTAGAAATTTGGGGGCACAGTAACTTTAATGATCTCCGGCTTCCCGCCCTCTGCCTACCTTCCTTGAAGGGGATAGGAGGCGTTACAGCGATCACGGCCATTCACGACATAACTGCGAACTGGAGCGTGAATCCAAGTGGCGAACGCTTGTCGCCAAGTGCCGCGACTAAGATAGATGAAGCGCTTTGGCCGGTGGTCGGCTTTGGAAGCTGGTTATCCGCGGATCACCCGTCACAACAAGTGTTTCGCAAGAAGTTCGTACCCACAGCTAAACCATCGGCGTGGATCCTGCACTTTCGGAATTTGCAAGGCTACGCGCAGCTTTGGGTAAATGGCGTCGAGGTGGGTTCCATCCATCCGATGGATGCTTTTATCGATCTAAAGCCCTATGTCACCCCAGGCCAAGAGCTACAGCTGGAAGTCCATCTGCTGCGAACGATGGGGCAGCCTGGCGGTGAAGTGGTGATTTATGAAGGTGTCGAGGCTTCGACGTTCACGGTTGCTGCGGCGGAGGAAGCCGAGCTGAAGGCAGAAGCGGACCATAGGATTGCTTCTGCCGCTCCAGGGCATTTGCCGCTGAGTCTTGACTCTGGAAAGACAGGTTGGTTGTTCGCCGCAATCAACAATTCCGCTCAAGGCAAAGGGTGGAGGGTACGTGCGGCAGGCTCTGGTTTAAAGCTTACCGTGTTTATGGATGAGCGGATCGTTGGCCGGCTTTGGTTGCCTGGAGGGACGGGAAGGCCAACGATGACCGGCGGAAGCACGAATTCGTTTTACTTGCCGGGACCTTGGTTTCATGACAACCAGGCGCAGCTGTCCATCTATCTCGAGGCGGCAGATGAACAGGCTCCAGGCAAATTGGAGAGCCTTGAGGTTATTTCCGTATAGAAGGGAGGATGCATATGGAGATCACGACGCCTACAAAGGTGCGCAAACGGCCGCCGCAATTGCACAGGGCCCAGAACGGCCGATTCAGACGGTTTTGGAACAATAAGACCCTGCTGCTCATGTGTCTGCCTGCCATCATCTTCTTTATCATTTTCGCCTATTTGCCGATGCCCGGCTTATATTTAGCGTTCATCAAGTACAACTACACGGATGGGATTTTCAAGAGTCCGTTCGTGGGCTTTGATAACTTCCGATTCCTGGTCATGACGGGCGATTTGTGGCGACTGACTTTTAACACGGTGGTTTATAACCTGGCTTTTATCCTGCTTGGGAACGTATTGCAAATCATCGTCGCCGTATTTCTGAACGAAATTCGCCTCAAATGGTTCAAAAAGCTGACTCAAACCTTGATGTTCTTGCCGCATTTCATCTCAGCGGTCCTGATTGGCTTGATCGCTTACAATGTGCTGAGCTATGACTATGGCCTGCTCAACAGCATCCTGACCTCGCTGGGATTCGATCCGGTGAAGACGTATTCGAACGCCGGGATCTGGCCGTTTATCATCGTGCTGACTTATTTATGGCAATCGACCGGTTATGGATCCATCGTGTATTTCGCGGCGATCATGGGTCTCGATAACGAGATTATCGAAGCCGCGGAAATCGATGGGGCGGGCGCGTTCCAACGAATCCGTTATATCGTGCTCCCCTGGCTGAAGCCAACCTTTATCATCCTTCTTCTGTTCTCGCTTGGCGGTATTCTGCGCGGGAATTTCGGGTTGTTCTTCAACCTGGTTGGAGCAAACAATACGGCCCTGTACGCGACGACGGATATCATTGAAACCTACGTGTTCCGCGCCCTCATGACGAATTTCAATTTCTCGATCGGCAGCGCCGTCAGCCTGTATCAATCCGTCTTCGGATTTATCGTGGTCATGACCGCCAACTGGCTAGTCAAGAAGGTTTCGCCTGACAACTCACTATTCTAGGAGGTGCAAGGTATGGATGACGCTTATGAAGCCCGGAGCATCCGCACAGATCTAGGCGGCATCATCGTCAAAATCGTAGGCTACTTGTTTATCGGCTTCTTCTCCCTATGCTGCTTATTGCCCTTTCTGCTTGTCCTTGGCACATCCTTTACGTCGGAGTCCGCGATCAAACGATTTGGATTCAATTTCTGGCCTCGAGAGTTCAGCGCCTTCTCCTATAAAATCGTCTTCGAAAATCCGGACCTCATCGTCGGCTCCTATCTCGTGACGATCGGCATCACGGTTTGCGGTACCGCGCTGGGGCTGTTCCTGGTGGCGATGACTGGTTACGCGCTGCAGCGGCCCGATTTTGCCTATCGAAACCGCATTTCCTTCTTTATCTACTTTACGACGTTGTTCACCGGCGGTCTGGTTCCGTTCTATCTACTCGTGACGCAGTATTTGAGCCTGAAGGACAATTACTTGGCCGTCTTACTGCCCGGCTTGCTAAGTCCTTTCCTCATCATTATGATGAAAAGCTTCGTCCGCTCCATTCCTCACGCCATCACCGAATCCGCCAAAATCGACGGGGCCGGTGATTTCACGATTTTCATCCGTCTCATCCTGCCTATGACAACGCCGGCACTCGCTACGATAGGTTTGTTTATTGCACTAGGGTATTGGAACGAATGGTATAACTCGATGTTGTTCTTATCGCCAGACATGAAGTACCGTCCGCTGCAGCTGTTCTTGTATAACGTCATCACCAGCGCGGACTTTATCCGTAATTCAGCGGCGGCTTCGAACGTGGAGTTGCGGGATGTTCCGCTCGAATCCATGAAGATGGCGACGGCCATCGTTGCGACGGGCCCGGTGATTTTATTCTATCCGTTTGTGCAGCGCTACTTCATCAAGGGGATCACCGTCGGCGCTGTAAAAGGCTGAGGCTTCACAATTTGATATAGAAGAGGGAGGTTGGTACGAATGATTCGATGGAAGCAAACTTCGATTTGGGTGATGGTAAGCTTGTTGGTGCTGCTGCTCGCGTCCTGCGGCGGCGGTTCAAACGGCAACAACGGGGCTAGCGGAGATACGTCGAATAATGGAGGAAACAAGTCGAATGCCAGTCAGGAGACGGACAGTGGGGTGGATACGTCCAAATTCGTGAAGATTAGCTATCTCGTGTTGGGTGACAAACCGAAGAATGGCCAATTCGAGAAAGTCCTTACGGAAGTCAACAAAATCATGAAAGAAAAAATCAACGCCGAGCTGGAGTGGAAATGGATCGAATGGGCGGATTGGCAGACCAAATACAATCTGGCGTTAGCCTCCGGCGAACCGATTGATCTGATTACGATCGGAACAGATTGGCTGGACACCTGGGGGAATGCGCAGCGCGGCGCTTTCATGAATCTGGATGAGCTTCTCCCGAAATACGCACCGGAAACGTGGAACTCTATTCCGAAGGAGGACTGGGACGAGAGCAAATATAACGGCAAAATCGTCTTGATCCCGGAGAACGATTATACGCAGTGGGTCAACCATGGCTTCTTCTACCGCGGCGATTGGGCGAAGGAAGCCGGGATGACCGAACCGATTAAGGATTGGGAGGGAATTGAGAAATACCTGCGGTACATTAAGGACAATAAACCGGACGTGATTCCGTGGGACGCGGCGTCCGGAGCCCAAACCTGGGGCGGATTCGTGCAATCGTATACGGATGAGCTGGAGCTTCCGATCTCTACCGGCTTCATGCCCGTATTTACGGCGAAATCGTTCGAAGAGAAATTTACCGCGACCAGCCCGGTGTTCGAGGACGTTTTCCTGAAATATGCCACCATGATGAAAAGCTGGGCGGATCAAGGTTTCTGGCGCGAAGACGCCCTGAACAACAAGAACAACAACCGCGATGCGTTGAAAGCGGGCTTGTCGGGACTCGACCAGCACCATACGCAGACGTTCTCGGGACTTCGCGTAGAGATGGATAAAGCGCAACCCGGGTCGGAGCTGCAGATGTTTCCGTTCTCCCGGACGCGAGGCACGAACCTAATGGAGCTGTCGATCACGCATGGCGGCACGTCCCTCGGGGCTCACAGCAAAAACCCGGAACGTGCGCTAATGGCTTATGATCTGATCCGTAACAATGAAGAAATCTATCATTTGATTAACTATGGGCTTGAAGGCGTGCAATATGTGATCAAGGACGGAAAACGTGCACGTCCGGAAGGGTACGACGACGCGAGAGACAATTTCTATGCGGATTTCTGGGGCGGTCGGGTCGACAAATTTGAAATTCCTAGTGAAACGACATGGGATCAGATCGAAGAGACGTTGTATGCCGAATACGACAAAATCAAGAAGCCTTACGTGTATGGACAATTTGTCTTCGATAAAACGCCGGTGGAAGCTGAATTGACAGCCGTTTCGCAGGTCACCGGGGAGCTAGGTCCGGCCATCGTGATGGGGAAAGCCGGAGATCCGGCGCAAGCGGTAGAGGAGTTCAGAAGCAAGTTAAAACAGGCCGGTTACGACAAGGTGTTAGCTGAACTGCAAAAACAGCTGGATGCCTATAAAGCTCAACTGGGCGAATAAGGTCTTGTTAGAAAAAAGAGTGCGGACTCGCGAATTCGCGAGTCCGTTATTACGGCTTTAGCCAGTTGAGCTCGCGAAGCGTGCGAAACAAAAAACCACCCGCTATGCGGGTGGAGGGATCTAGGGTTTGACCAACAAGACCATTCCAATAAAATTGAGATGTTCAGGCTCAAT
>NZ_JADCNN020000023.1:0-68532 GCF_014947195.2 Paenibacillus rhizolycopersici
CGCGCTCAGCGCGGCTCCGCCGGAGGCGCCTCGCGCGCGCAAGGGCCGGACCGCCGCGGTCAAAACGCACGCGGCGACGGAGGGCGCGGGCGCCGGGGGCGGTAGCCGGCGCCCCCGCTATTTTCCATGTAACTTCTTGCTCGCCTAATGCGTTTAAAAGGATAGGATCAAGGAACAACTACAGAGGTGCCTCTTGATACGTCATGACAGGGCACTGGCCATAGGGGAGGAACCAGGATGTACAGCAAGAAAGGCGCGGTAACCGCAACGATTGCTCTATTGCTAGCGGCAGTCGTATTTGCGGGCTGCGGGAATCAAGCGGCAAACGCACCGCAGACGCCAGTTCAGAACGGTACAAACGCAGCCGGCTCAAATAATGTTTCGGAGAATGGCGCCGTGAACGATGGAGGCGCTAAGGATGATCAGGCGCCGGAAGGGAATAATGCGGCCAACGGCAGCAATGCCGAAACCGGGAATTCCGCCAATCAAGCTCCGGACCCTGCCGATTCGGATAAGGGCAGCGGAGGGGACAAAGCTGCGATGACCGACTCTGAGAGCGTGGCTGTGTTAATTAACAAACAGTTTGCTCTGCCAGACGACTACGAACCAAAGGATCTGATTTATCCAGACGTTCGATTCACGTTTAAAGACAAAATTGAGAAACGTATGATGCGCAAAGAGGCTGCGGCAGCGCTTGAGGAGTTGTTCGAAGGAGCCGAGAAAGACGGCGTCTATTTGGCAGGCGTGTCGGCGTACCGCTCGCATCGTACACAAACGGCGCTGTTTAACCGTTATGTGGAGAAGGACGGCGAGGAACTGGCTAAGACTTACAGCGCGGTGCCGGGCCATAGCGAACATGAGACAGGACTGGCAATCGACGTTTCGGGCAGCGACGGCAAATGCGCGGCGGAAAGTTGCTTCGGCGACACGAAGGAAGCGGCTTGGCTGGCGGACCATGCAACCGAATACGGCTTTATCATTCGTTATCCGGAAGGTAAGGAAGACATTACCGGCTATAAATATGAGCCATGGCACCTACGCTATGTAGGGAAAGAGATCGCAGCTGACATCGGAGAACGGGACATCACGTTGGAAGAGTACTATGATGCCGTACCGGTTTCGGGTCAGTAACTTCTTACACCACCCGGGCCGTGAGCTATGAAGGAAAAGACGCCTGAAGGCGTCTTTTTTGATTTTACGGTCAGCCGAATTCACCCGACTCAAATTAACAGTTGACAGATGATAATGATTATCAGTATCTTTAAGATGATGAAATTTAAATGAACTTACGATGAAGCCGTTATTCAGTTGGACACGGAAAGGAAGAGTGCCATGGTCTCCTTAAAAACTTCGCATCTGGACATTGCTTATGAGGATCGTCTGATTGTCGAAGACTTAAATATTTCGATTCCCGAGGGGAAAATCACGGCGTTGGTCGGAGCGAACGGCTCCGGTAAATCGACGGTCTTGAAAACGATGGCTCGGATCCTTCAGCCGAAGTCCGGCAGTGTGCTGCTGAACGGTAAGTCAATCCATAAGCAGTCGACGCGGGAAGTGGCCAAACAAATGGCCATACTTCCGCAAAATCCAACCGCCCCGGAGGGGCTGACGGTCTATGAGCTCGTTTCTTACGGGCGTTTTCCGCATCAAAAAGGGTTCGGCGGTCTGAAGTCCGAGGACCGGAAGATCGTGGATTGGGCGATCGAAGCAACCCGTATGGGCGAATTCAGCGACCGCGCCCTGGAGCAGTTGTCCGGCGGTCAACGTCAGCGGGCCTGGATTGCAATGGCGCTGGCGCAGGAAACGGATATCCTGTTCCTTGACGAGCCGACAACATTCCTGGATATGGCTCACCAATTGGAAGTGCTGCAGTTGCTAGAGGAGCTGAACGATACTTCGAATCGGACGATCGTGATGGTCGTCCATGATTTGAACCATGCCGCCCGATATGCCCATTACATGATCGCAATTAAACAAGGCCAGGCAGTTGCTACCGGTACACCGGAAGAGGTTGTGACCTCACCAGTGCTGCGCGATGTATTCGGTATCGAGGCGGATATCGTCACCGATCCGCGGAGCGGTGTGCCGCTTTGTCTCCCTTATGAGCTGTATAAGGCTGCATCTGAAGGCAAAGTCCGCAAAGGCAAAAACGATGGACCGGAAGAGGCTTCACCTAAAGTGGTCTCGTTCCTATAGCGGAGGAAGCTAAAATGCGCTTAGATTATCAGCTGCTGGAGCAGCAATTGGGAATCGTCACGCAGAACCGAACGGACGCGCTGTTCACGATGCCTGCAGCAAAGCTGTTGGATCGTGGACAGCTAGTTTCTTTTTTGGAACTGTATCAGGAGAAGATCAAGGGACTTGACCTTCAGGTATCGGCTACTTATTTCGCTACGAGCTGGCGGGTCGTGTGTGCGGCGCTGCAGTACATGGTATCCGTAACGGCGAGCAGGATCCAAATTTCGCTGGAAAATCTAACGATTCAACTCGTGATGGTTAACGGGTTCCCTTGGGTTTATTTTGTGCTGAACGATCAGGCGGAGCAACCGTGGCCAGCGGGGGATCGTACGTCCTGGCAGAGAGGCGAACTCTGCCGTTTTTACGGGGAGGTGCTGCGCCCTGTAATGGAGAGAATCGCTGCGGTCTCAGGGTTGCCGGTAGCTCAATTATGGGGGCAGTTGCCGCTTGGCGTTCAATTCTACGTTCGCTCCCTGGCGGATCGTCTTGAGGATGACATATTGCGTTCTCGGCTCCTGGAAGATTACGAGCTTGTGAAGCAACTGTCAGCAGAGGAGTTTGGTCTGAAGCGCAATCCCTATCTCGTCAAAGAAGTGTTGCTTGATGACCCCTATCGGCCGGGTGAGAAATCGCCGATGAAGCCAACCTGCTGTCTGGCTTACCGGACGGAGACGGACCATGGCTACTGCTACGGATGTCCTAAACTCTCCAAGTCGGAGCGGGAGGCTAAATACGCCGAAATACGAAAACAACTTACCTCAGTCCAAGCACAGTAACTCACCCGTAATGACATTACATTTACATATGATCATCGCGGATATGATTAGCAAGCAAGCACCTGGCAGACCTGAAGACCATTCAGGAGGTTCCGACCAGGTGCTTTGTTTTATCCAAAAATCGATCTCCTCAACCTTCCAGCTTATCAACCCCCAAATAGGGAAACCTATAATTTAAATTGTGAAATTTTTAAAAAGTATCTTTTACCTCTTGCAATGTGAAAAATGTCACACTATAATAAGGGACATGAGGTGAAATATTTCACAAGTAAATGGATTTATAAGTGATGAATTTCACAAATATTGAGTTGATTATGACAAAATACAAAACGAGCAGTGAATTTGGAGGGGGAAGAAGTCATGAAAGTAGCAGTTATCGGATGTACCCATGCAGGCACGGCAGCGATCGTCAATACAGCCAAACTTTACCCGGACGCGGAAATTACCGTATATGAACGGAACGACAACATTTCTTTTCTGTCGTGCGGCATTGCGTTATATGTCGGAGGGATGGTTCAGGATCCGCAGGGATTGTTCTACTCGTCGCCACAGCAATTGGCCGAACTTGGTGTAAATACGAAAATGCTTCACGAGGTAGTGTCGGTCGATACGGACGCTAAAACACTTCAAGCTCGCAACCTGGAGACCGGTGAGGTGTTCGAAGATACGTTCGACAAGCTGATCGTAACGACCGGGTCGTGGCCGATTGTTCCGAAGTTCGAAGGAAGCGACTTAGAGAATATCGTGCTTTCGAAAAATTTCAACCATTCCAACACGATCATTGAAAAAGCGCAGCAAGCCAACCATATTGTGGTGGTCGGGGCCGGATACATCGGCGTTGAACTTGTTGAAGCGTTCCAGTTGAACGGCAAGCAAGTGACGCTGATTGATGCGGAGGATCGCATTTTGAGCAAATACCTGGATCCGGAATACACGGATAAGATCGAACAATCGCTTAGCGAGCATGGGATTGAGTTGGCCTTAGGCCAAAAGGTTACGCGCTTTGAAGGGGAGAACGGCAAAGTAGCTAAGGTGATCACCGACAAAGGCGCGTACGCCGCCGATCTCGTGATTATGTGCATCGGATTCCGTCCAAACACGGAGCTGTTAAAGGGGCAAGTCGACATGCTGGGCAATGGTGCAATCATCGTAGACGAATACATGCGCACCAGCAAGCCGGACGTATATGCGGCGGGAGACAGCTGTGCGGTATTTTATAATCCGACCGGCAAGCATGCGTATATCCCGTTGGCCACGAACGCCGTTCGCATGGGTACGCTGGTGGCTCGAAACCTGGTAACGCCAACCGTGAAGTATATGGGCACTCAGGGCACCTCGGGGATTAAAATCTACGAAGATAATATCGCGGGGACCGGGTTGACGGTAACAGCGGCGAAGGATGCCGGTCTGGAGGCCGAAGCGGTAATGATTACCGATAACTACCGGCCGGAATTCATGCCGACCCACGAACCGGTTATGCTGAAGGTGGTTTACGAGAAGAACACCCGCCGGATCCTCGGGGCGCAAATCATGTCGAAAGTGGACCTGACCCAGTCGATGAATACGATCTCGGTGTGCATCCAAAACGGCATGAAAATGGAAGAACTCGCCTTCGTCGACTTCTTCTTCCAGCCGCATTACAACAAACCTTGGAATTTCCTGAACAGCGCGGGCTTGGGGGCGCTGCCGGAAGTCCCGAAGCGGGAAATCGCTCACGTTTAAGCTAGTAACCTAGATTCTCCATTTGATGATCAACTAAGCCGATCCAAAGAGGGCATACGCCTTCTAGGACCGGCTTTTTTATATGGTGGATAACAAGCCGACTGAGATGAATGACAAAAAATAAAAATTGATACTTGATATCTGAAATATGTTTGTCATATAATCAAGTCATCAAAAAGAGGAGATGATAAAAATGAAGAAGGAATCGATGAAGCAAGTTGTTCTCGTCACGGGTGCTTCCACGGGAATCGGAAATTTGACTGCCCGTTCCTTAGCCGATGCGGGCCACACGGTTTATGCCAGCATGCGGAATATCGGGGGAAGAAATGCCGGTCATGCCGAGGAGTTGCTGGAGTATGGGCGAAGCAACGGGCTAGATCTTCGAGGCGTGGAACTCGATGTTCAATCCGAAGCTTCCGCTGAAGCTGCGGTCGCTACGATTCTCAGGGAGGCGGGCAAGCTTGATGTCGTCGTGCATAACGCGGGTCATTTAGTCGTCGGTTACGTAGAAGCGTTTACCCCAAAGGATATCGAACATCTCTTTGACGTGAACGCGATCGGCATCCAACGGGTAAATCGTGCTGTACTTCCGCATATGCGCGAGCGTCGGTCGGGAACCTTGGTTTATGTCGGCAGCACCACTTCGGTGGTCGTTCCACCCTTCATGGGACCTTATGTAGCTTCCAAGTTCGCCGCGGACGCCATTGCCCAGGTGACTGCTTACGAGGTAGGGCAGTTCGGTATCGAGACCACGATCGTCATGCCGGGTCCGTTTACCCAGGGGACCGACCACTTCCCGAATGCCAGCCGCGCGAGCGATGTTGAGCGGAGCTCGGGTTATGCCGCGTTGGATCCGCTGGTAAAGCGCAACGAGGAAGCGACTTCAGGGCTGTTCACGCCGGGAGTGGATGCGCATCCTAAAGCGGTAGGCGAAGAAATCGCCCGCATTCTTGCTTTGCCGGAAGGCACTCGTCCGTTCCGAAGCGTGGTCGATTTCACCAATGCGGGCGTCGAGGAAGTCAATGAAGCGGCTCGTCGGGCGCAGGAGAATTTCATGAACCGTCTGGGCTTTGGCGAGCTGCTGCACATCAAAACTGCGCAGAGCGCTCAGAATTAATTGATAACAATACGATATAGGAGGAATTTAAAATGATGGATCAATTATTGAATGGGAAAGTCGCATTGGTTACGGGAGCATCAAGAGGCATGGGCCGGAATATTGCGGAGCAATTGGCCCGCAGCGGGGCGAAGGTGGTCGTCAACTATGCCACCCGCCTCGATCAAGCGGAGGAAGTCGTTAAAGGCATTCAAGCTGAGGGAGGGGAGGCCGTCGCCATACAAGCCGATGTCAGCAAGTTGCCGGACTTGGAGAAGCTGTTTCAGGAGACGTCGGATATCTTTGGTCGATTGGATATTTTGGTCAATAACGCTGGAATTATGATTACGAAACCGCTCCAAGACATCACGGAAGAGGACTTTGATCGTCAGTACGCCATCAACGTGAAGGGTACCTTTTTCGCCACCCAGCAAGCTATGAAGCATATGAGCGAGGGGGGACGCATCATTAACTTCTCCACATCCGTAACGGGGCAAATGTTTCCGGCTTACAGCTCTTATACGGCAACCAAGGGCGCAGTGGAGCAATTGACGCGCCAATTGGCTAAGGAGCTTGGACCGAAGGGCATTACGATTAACGCGGTTGGTCCGGGACCCGTGAATACGGAGCTGTTTACGGCCGGGAAAACACCGGAGCAAATCAAAAACGTCGGAAGCATGAACGCTTTCGGGAGATTGGCTGAACCGGAGGACATAACGAACGTGGTCATGTTCTTGGCAAGTTCGGAATCCGGGTGGGTTACAGGACAAACGATTCGCGTCAATGGCGGCTTCATCTGATTTTGGCGAATCACAATTGACAGAATCGTATCATTGTCACTTTAGAACCATTTTGATATAGTAGGAAAAAACGGGGAGGAGGAGGAATGAAATGAGCAACGAGCTGCCTTTAAGCAAAGAACAGATTTTGGACACCGCAGAGCAGGTGCTAAGGCGCTTCGGACCGGATAAAACCTCCGTGCTGGATGTCGCGCGTGCGCTGCAGGTCAGCCACGGTACGTTGTATCGGCATTTCTCCAGCAAAGCCTCGCTTCGCGAAGCTGTGACAGATCGTTGGCTGACGCGAAGCATCGCCGAACCCCTTGCAGACATTGCGAACGGTACGGACGGGAGCTACTCCGTACGATTACGTTTATGGCTGCAAACGCTGATCGGCTGCAAGCGAACCTATGCCAGCGACGATCCCGAGATGTTTGCCATGTATGCGGCCGTTACCGAGTCAGCCGCTGAAATCATCGAAGCCCACCTGGACCATTTGATCGGGCAAATTACCACGATTATCGAAGGAGGCATCCGTGCGGGAGAATTCAAAGCGCTGGAGCCGCGGGAAACAGCTAGGGCGATCTTCTTGGCGTTCCTGCATTTTCACCATCCCGCACATTTTCGCCAATGGACGAATGAGCGGATCGATGCGGATTTCGATGCCGTATGGCGGCTGCTCTTGGGCGGCATCACCAGCGTACCATCGCACTAGTAATCAGCGCAGATTTAAGGGACCCTTTCCGATTTGATCGGAAGGGTCTTTCTTATTATTGCATGATCACAGCTGTTCCTTTAGATGTGTGAAATATTTCACCATATGAAAACGTTATCGTGATCTTTGTTACTTATCCAAGATTAATCGGCACGCTACAATAGACACGGATCTACTTATAAAGGAGACTAGAACATGGCTTACTATAAACCTGCGCAAATTGCTGACGTAACCGTAGAAAATGGCATCAAAAAAGCGCATAATCCTTTGTTGACCGTACTTATTCTCGGATTTTTGGGCGGGGCGTTTATAGCGCTCGGTTTTTTGCTCGATATTCGCGTCATCAGCAGTGCTCCGGCAGAGTGGGGTAGTTTCGCAACCTTCATCGGCGCGGCGGTATTCCCTATCGGATTAATTCTCGTACTTTTGGCCGGTGGGGAGCTTTTGACCGGCAACATGATGGCTGTGCCGCTAGCACGGATGGCGGGGCGAATTTCCACAGGGGAAATGTTCAAGAACCTCGTCCTCATTACCTTAAGCAATTTTGTGGGTGCTTTATTCGTCGCATACTTTTTTGGACATGTGGTTGGCTTGACGGCCAGCGGACCTTATCTCGATAAACTGGTTGATATGGCCGGCCACAAGCTGGATGATAGCTTCCTGCAAGCATTTGTGTCTGGCATAGGCTGCAACTGGCTGGTTGCGTTGGCGGTATGGCTCTCTTACGGCGCAGACAACATGAGCGGCAAAATACTCGGAATCTGGTTTCCGACAATGGCCTTCGTGGCCATCGGCTTCCAGCACGTGGTCGCCAACATGTTCCTGATTCCGGCGGCTATTTTTGAGGGCTATTTCTCCTGGGGCGAATATTTGAAGAACTTTGTGCCCGTATGGCTGGGCAACTTGACCGGCGGCGCCATCTTCGTGGGAGCGGCATATTGGGCTGCCTATTTGAAGGAAAAAGGGCAAACGGCTGCTCCGGCTGCCGAGCATGCAACAACAACTCCGTCCGCGACGGTAGGCAAAACCAAATAACGAGAATAAGCAATCAACAGGCTTTATTAACTGCTTCTCCATTTGGAGGAGCAGTTTTTTTGCTAAAGGGGAGAGTATTAGATCACGGAGGGTGGTATCCGGGCCAGTACATGTTGTTTCGGCCCTTTGCACGATTATCCCGTTGGATCAGTAGGCAAAGAAATTGGATCAGATAATCTTGGTGGAGTAAATAGATCGTAAGGAAGCAGATCCATAGAGCAGCAATAGGTATAGAAACGAATAGGTAGAGCAGCAATAGTAAAGAAACAAGTAGATAGAACAGCGGACGGATAATGAAACTTATGGGTAAAGAAGTTCCGCGTCTAAACAACTCTCAAGGTTCAAGCGTCTCAATCAGGCCGCAATCGCAAAAGGGTGTTTTGGTTGACGTGCGATCAGTTGGCAATAAGAAATTGCAGGAGTCGCCACACACATAGCTAATAATTGCTGACGCATTGCCTTCGTTGAACCAGGCAATTGCAACCTGCGGCGTACGGTGTACTCATTCAGATAAGCCTGCAGATACTTTGGTCCCAAAGCTAAATATGTACTCGTCAGCGACCTCCAAGCGTCTCTCACTACTTTTCGCAAGGGAGAATACAGTTTATAGGCTAGAGGGAACGCATGAATTGTGGATGTTTCGACATCTACATGCTCGTTGATGAAAGCGGCGAGTTCATGACGGGTTGCCCTATTCCCAGTGCCCCGTTTATGTAGTAAAAGGTGAATTTTGATCTGGTCCAGATCTCCTGACTCCGTCACCGTACAACCAGTTACGACTGCCGTAGCAAACGGATTGGGATGCTGACAACGGGACGGATTGGTCCCATATCGATCGCAGTTGACCTTTACGTCTCCGCTCAACCGTTCACGGGCATCAAATTCGCTAACGGCATGGCGTATTTTGTGCAGCATCAACCAAGCGGTTTTGTAGGTGACCCGGATCTCCTGGTGCAGCCGCATTGCGGAGATACCATCAGGAAGCAGAAACAACTCTATCGCCTGGAACCACTTCAACAAGGGCAGATGCGTTCCCTCAAAAAGGGTCCCAACCAAAGGTGACGTTTGATGCCCGCAGTTCTCACACTGAAATAAAGGAATATGCCGGGAGGTTAGGTGGCTGCACCCGGTATAAGCGCATCGAGGGCAGACAAAGCCAGTTGGCCACTTCGCAGCAACCAGTGCATCCATGCAATCTTGCTCACTCGTATAGTGTTTATTGAATAGGTGATGAATCATATCCATATTAACCTCCATATTCAAGCAACCACCCCAGTGAATGAGAATATATGTTCCTCTAATTCCATTATATGCCAAACGCATGTTCGGTGCAAGCTTAATTTTTGCGATAACACAGAATTATTGACTTTCAACCAGCTAACCCCAGGCTCTATCTGAACGAAAGGGATAATCATGAAAAGAGGCGTTCAGGGACTTCAGCATCTTCTATAGAGCCTACCCGCCCATCATACGAATGGAATTTCCCACCGGGGGTTTACGCCGGGGGCCGTTTTTCCTTACAATAGGCTACAGACAGGAGGGGTGGAACATGATCCATGAACCAAACGGGGTGTTTCCCGCGGTGTGCCCGCTGGATTGTCCCGATACGTGCAGCTTGCTGCTCCATAAAGAGAACGGAAAAATCGTTAAGGTGACCGGCAACCCCGATCACCCGATAACGCAAGGCGCGATCTGCAACAAGGTTCGCAATATGGCGGAACGGGTCTACCATCCCGAGCGGGTGCTGTACCCCTTGAAGCGGGTCGGAGCTAAAGGTGAAGGGAAGTTTGAACGCATCACCTGGGAGGAAGCGGTCCAGGAGATCGCTAAACGCTACAAGGGGCTGATCCTAGAGCACGGACCGGAGTCGATCCTGCCGTACAGTTTTTACGGTAACATGGGGATCCTGAGTGTCGACGGCATGGACCGGCGGTTCTTCAACCGTTTAGGCGCTACTCAGCTACAGCAAGGCATATGCAACTCCGCAGGCAACGCGGGGTGGAGATATACGATGGGGTTTGGCGGCGGGACGAGCCCGGAAGAGACGGTCAAGGCGAAGTTGATTATCGTGTGGGGCGGCAACCTCGTCAGCACGAACATGCACCAAATCACCCTGATCGAAAAAGCCCGCAAGCAAGGCGCGCAGCTTGTGGTGATCGACGTGCATCGGAACCGGACGGGACAGCGGGCGGACTGGTTTATTCCGCTCCATCCCGGCACGGACGGGGCATTGGCGCTTGGGATGATGCATGTGCTGTTCGAGCGTGACCTGGTAGATGACGCGTTCCTGGAACGCTACACGCATGGACATGCCGAGCTGCGCGAGCATGTGAAGCAGTACACGCCGGAGCGTGTGGCGGCGATCACCGGCGTACCGGCGGAGAGCATTGTGAAGCTGGCCGTCCTGTACGGCGAAACTTCGCCTGCTTACATCCATATCGGCAATGGCCTGCAGCATCACGACAACGGCGGCATGACGGTTCGCACGATCAGCTGTCTGCCGGCGCTTACCGGGCAATGGCTCGTGCCGGGCGGCGGCGCCTTCAAGTCTAACGGCGCTTACGGCAAGATGAATGCGACTGCGCTAGAACGTCCCGACTTGCGACCGAATCCGGGCGCTCGCACGGTGAGCATGAACCAGTTGGGGGATGTGCTGCTGACGTTGGATCCGCCAATCCATGCGTTGTACGTCTATTGCTCTAACCCGGCGGTGGTGGCTCCGGATACGGGCAAGGTAGAGCAGGGCCTTCTGCGGGAAGATTTGTTCACCGTCGTGCACGATCTGTTTCTGACGGACACGACGAAATACGCCGATATCGTGCTGCCGGCGACATCCTCTTTTGAAAATACGGACTTATACAGCTCTTACTGGCATCATTATATTCAACTCCAGGAGCCGGTCATCGCGCCCAGGGGGGAAAGCAAAAGCAACGTTGAAACGTTCAAGCTGCTTGCGGAGACGATGGGCTTCAAAGAAGAGGCATTCCGCGACACAGAAGAAGATATGATCCGGCAGGCGCTGGAGTTCCGGCATAATCCGTATCTCGAAGGCGTCAAGTTGGAGAAGTTAAAGGAGCAACGGGCTGTAAAGTTGAACATGGAGCCGCAGCAAACCTGGCTTGATCATCTGCCGACGTCGTCGCGGAAGATTGAGCTATACTCTGCCACGCTGGAGCGGGCCGGGCTGCCGCCATTGCCGACCTATGTACCGCTGGTGGAAGGTTATGACGGCGAGCGCCGTCCCGGCAAGGATACGCCGTATCCACTGATGTTCGTTTCGCCGCCAAACCACAGCTTCCTTAACTCGACGTTCGGCAATGTAGAGAAGCTGACGGCGCTGGAGAAAAGCCCGCTGCTGCAGATTCACCCCGAAGATGCCGCGGCGCGCGGAATTACGGACGGCGATGAAGTCACGGTGTGGAACGACCGTGGCAGCTACGACGTCAAGGCGTCCGTGACCGACAAAATGCTGCCGGGTACGGTCGTCAGCCAAGGGCTATGGTGGCAGCGGGAGGGCGGTGCGCGCACACGCGCTAATGCCTTAACTCCGGGCCGTTTGGCCGATATGGGCGGCGGGGCGGTATTTTTTTCCACCGTCGTTGATGTAAAGCGGCGATAGATGTACTTGCCTGGCCTACACTTTTAGGCGATACTATTGTAATCTGGTAGCAGGAGAGCCCTGTCGGCTCTCCTTTTTTGTACATACGCTGATGTCTTGCAGCAAAGGGGGAGAAAACAATGAGATGGCTGCAGTCCTATCCGCGGGAAGTAAAGGTGTTTCTGGTCGCTAGCTTGATTAGCTCGGCCGGCGGTTCGTTGATGTGGCCTTTGGTCACGATGTTTGTGTTCAAGGTGCTAGGTCGGACCGTGACGGATGCCGGTCTGGTCATTCTGGTTATGTCGGTTGGCGGGATCGCCGGTCAGTTGCTAGGAGGGGCCCTGTATCACCGACTAGGCGTGAAGCGACTCATCGTGGGTGGACTAGCTATGAACGCCTTGTTCCTGCTGCTGCTGCCTCACGGGAGCGGTAACTGGCATTTGTTCATGCTGCTGATGCTGCTCGTTGGTTTCTTCAACGCGACATCGATGCCGGCAATCCAGGCGTTTATTGGCTTTCGTTTCGCGGAGCGACGTGGAGAGCTGTTTAATGTCATCTATGTGGCAAATAATATTGGCGTGGCGTTGGGGACGGCGATCAGCGGGTTTTTGGCGCAGATTTCGTATGACCTCAGCTTTATTTTGAATGGAGTGACTTCGGCTGCATTTGCGTTGTTTTTCTGGTTTTATTTGAACAAGGTTCAAAAAAGCCAAGGCGAGCTGCACGTGCAGAAACGCAAGAAATCGGTGGATGGGCAAAGCGTCTGGTCGCTGCTGCGTATCTACCCCGTCTACCTGTTTATGGGCGTCGGATCGTTCTTTCTCTGGCTCGGGAATTGTATCTGGAATAACGGCGTATCGCCGTTTACGATCTCTCAAGGGATGCCGGAATGGAATTATAGCATTCTTTGGACTTTGAATGGATTGTTGATTTTTGTGGGGCAACCGTTTATTTTGTGGGTGAAACGCACGTTCGCCGGCTCTCCGCAAGCACAAATGACGGCCAGCGCGTTATTCTACATGCTGGGCTACGCAACGATATTGGGCTTCCATACGTATCCGAGCATGGTGGCTGCGATGGTGCTGACCACCTTCGGGGAGATGCTAATCTCGCCGGCCATTCCGTCGTTTATCTCCGATCGGACAGGGAAAGCAGCCCCGTTCTACCTCGGTTTGGTCGGCGGGATGGGTGCGGCAGGCCGGGTTGTCGGCCCTTATGCGATGGGCTTGCTGTTCGACTGGAACGGATTGGTTCCGGTTGCTTGGTTGGCGGTAGGCATTGCGGTGCTGTCGGTCGTTTCGTTCCTGGTACATGCCGCCATGAACCGGGATGACCGTCCGGAGCCATCCGGACTGACGACCTGACAACTAGCTAGAGCTTACGATCTTAATTATGACGAAGGGATGGATACCATGAATCCTCGTGACATCCAGACGCGTCTCTCCGAAATGCGCGACGCGGCTGTTTTGATGGAAATCGACAACTTGGTTTGGGACCGCCAAAATACCCCCGCGGAAAAAATGGAGTGGGAGTCGCGGGAGAAATACCTGCAAAGCTGCCCGCCGGGTAACCAGATCGTGGCCGTTATCGGCGAAGAGATTGGCGGCTACATCGGCTTCAAGCCGCCGACTCCGCTGCCGAGCAACGCCCATGTACTCGAGCTGAACATCGCCATTCACCCGGCGTACCAGCGGCAGGGCATCGGACGCGTGTTGATGGACGCCCTGGTGCAACTGGCGGCAGAACGGGGCGTTCGCAAGCTGTCGTTGCGCGTACTGGCGAGCAACCCCGGCGCCGTCGCCTTCTATGAAAGCTGCGGATTCGTGGAGCAGGGACGGTTGGTCGAAGAATTTTGGCTGGATGGCCAATATGTCGACGATATTTTCATGTGGCGAAAGGTTTAGCGGATGAAGTTCTAAGGCATTGAACTATTCGAAAGATATCGGTATATTTAGAAGAAGAAAAATCGGGGAAGAACTCGAATGGAAAGGTTGATTACCCGTGGAGAACAACTTTACCCCTCCCAATTTCATTAAAAACATCATTTCGGAAGATTTAAAATCCGGCAAGGTAAATACCGTCATCACGCGGTTCCCTCCGGAACCGAACGGCTATCTACATATCGGGCATGCCAAAGCGATCTGGATCAACTTTGCGCTGGCGGACGAGTTTGGCGGACGCACCAACCTGCGATTCGACGACACCAACCCGGTGAAAGAAGACGTAGAGTATGTCAATTCGATCAAGGAAGACGTCAAATGGCTGGGCTTCGATTGGGAAGAACTACATTTTGCGTCGGATTATTTTGAGGAGATGTACAAACGCGCGGTGCTGCTGATCAAAAAGGGCAAAGCTTATGTGGATGATCTCAGCGCCGACCAAATCCGCGAGCTGCGCGGGACGCTGACCGAGCCGGGTAAAAACAGCCCCTACCGCGACCGCTCTATCGAGGAGAACCTCGACCTGTTCGAACGGATGCGCGCCGGCGAATTCAAGGACGGGGAGAAGGTGCTGCGCGCCAAAATCGACATGGCCTCGCCGAACATCAATCTGCGAGACCCTGTCATCTACCGCATCGTACATGCGTCTCATCATAACACCGGCGATAAATGGTGCATTTATCCGATGTACACATTTGCCCATCCACTGGAAGACGCCATCGAGGGCGTGACCCACTCCTTGTGCTCCACTGAGTTCGAGGATCAACGCCCGTTCTACGACTGGACGATTGCGGAAACCGAAATGCCGAACGTTTCCCATCAATACGAATTCGGACGGCTGAATTTAACGCAGACGGTGACCAGTAAGCGGAAGCTGAAAAAGCTCGTTGACGAAGGCATCGTTGACGGTTGGGACGACCCTCGCATGCCGACGATTTCCGGGCTGCGCCGCCGCGGGTATACGCCGGAAGCGATCAAGGCGTTCATTTTTGAAACGGGGATTTCCAAGAACTTCGGTAACATCGATCCGAAAATGCTGGAGCATTTCATTCGCGAGGACTTGAAGATGAAAGCTCCACGCACGATGGCCGTGCTGGACCCGCTGAAGGTGGTCATCACCAATTATCCGGAAGGGCAAGTCGAATGGCTTGAGGCGGAAAATAACAGCGAAAACCCGGACATGGGCAGCCGCCAAATTCCGTTCTCACGTGAAATTTACATCGAGCGTGATGATTTTATGGAAAATCCGCCAAGTAAGTATTTCCGCTTGTTCCCGGGGAACGAAGTCCGTCTTAAAAATGCCTACTTCGTGAAATGCAATGAGGTGATCAAGGATTCGGACGGCAACGTGGTGGAGATCCACTGCACGTATGATCCGGAAACGAAGAGCGGCACCGGCTTTACCGGCCGTAAGGTCAAGGGCACGATCCATTGGGTGGAAGCCACTCAGGCGGTGCCTGCCGAATTCCGGTTGTACGAGCCGCTGATTCTGGAAGAGGAAGCAGAGGAAACGGCAAACGTGGCGCTGGAAGAAACGGTTGAGGGTCTGGTAGACGATGCCCCTACGGAAGCAGGGGACGCAGTTGTTGAGATCGCTGAGGAGAAAACGTTCCTCGATCTCATCAATCCGAACTCGCTGACGATTGCTCACGGCTTCGTGGAGCCGAACATGAAGGATGCGAAGCCGCAGGATAAATTCCAATTTTTCCGGCATGGGTATTTTAACGTTGATACGAAATACGCTAAGCCCGGACACCCGGTGTTTAACTTGATCGTTTCGTTGAAAAGCTCGTTCCAGCTGCCGAAAGCGTAAGTCGGCATTGACAACCCTAACGGCAGTGCCCGCGTGCGTGCCTGTGTAACCTAAAAGGAGCCTTGCAGCTATCTGCAGGCTCCTTTCTTTGATTTATACCGAGCTGCGCTCAATAAACCGGAAGCCAAGCTCTTCGGAGACGGGCTTGCCCCCGCCGGAGGTGATTTGCGTATGAACGATGGAAAAAGCGCGCTCCCCGATCTCCGACAACCGATTATCGATCGTCGTTATCTCGAGCAAGCCGGAGATCGGTTGGTTATCAAAACCGATGACGGCGAAATCGTCTGGCACTTCCAGCCCGCGCAGGCGTGCGGTGAGGATGAAGCCGGCGGCAACCTGGTCGCCGGTAATGAGCAGGGCGTCCGGACGCCCCTCCATCGCGAGCAGCCGGTCCACCAAGGCGGCGCCGTCTTCCCAATCGATGCAGCCGTCCAGCACCCAGTCCTCCCGGGCCTGACCGCCCAAGGCCGTGAGCGTGTCGGTATAGGCTTGCAGGCGGCTGCGGCTGCTAGGGCTGTTGCGGCGGCTGATCGTAAACGCGATGCGGCGCCGCCCCTGCTCCCACAAATAGCGGATCGCGGTTTGAAAGCTAGCGTAATGATCGATATACACCGAGGAGAGGTTGCGGCCGCTCACACGCTCGCATAACGCGATCGGACCGTAGTTGGCATACGTCTCGATCTCGCTGAGCGAAAGCGCCCGTGAACAGATGATCAACCCGTCCATCTGCTTGTTACGCAGCATCTCCAGTACCTTCCGTTCCTCATTCGGACGGTAGTCGGTCTGGCAAAGCATCAGCTGATAGTTGCATTTCAGGGCTTGTTGGGCCATCCCCTCCATGATCCGGGCAAAGTAGTAATGGTTGATGTTCGGCAGGATCACGCCGATGGTTTGCGTGATGCCTTTGATCAAATGTACAGCATTCATATTCCGTGAATAGTTAAGCCGGCGAACGGCATCCTCGACCGCCGCCCGTTTGTCCGCGCTGACGTAGGGATGTCCGTTCAGAACGCGGGATACGGTGGTAACCGATACACCGGCGGCTTCAGCGATCTGTTTGATGTTCGGCAAGGCAAACCGCTCCTTCCCCGAAAGAGGTGAAAAAATATATCTTGCTATGGAATGCATTTCATATTTTACACTGGAGATGCAGCAAAGAAAACAATGCCCTCAACCGGCGTTACCTCGTAAGCGAACGAGGGCGTTACGGTATCAGGCATTGTTTTCTTTCGTTTTACGGAGCGGCGAAGCCGTCCCTCCTTAATGGTCATCGCGTCCGCTCTTCGGTGAATATCCGTGATGTCGGACTTGGTACCAGATCGCGGCGAATCCAAGCGCTCCGATCAGCGTTAATGCGACGCCAGAGCGGTACATGACGACCGAACCGAAATTCTGAAACAGCCAGCCGCCCCAGAACCCCGCAATCACGCCGGCAAGGCCGCTGGCGGCAAATGCATACACCGCTTGTCCTGCCGATCGCAGCGGGCGTGGCAGCAAAAGGGTGATCAACTTGGTGCCGACGTAGAAGAATCCGCCAAACGTCACGGAGTGCAGCAGTTGAATCAACAGGATTTGGATCGGATGCGTCGCCTCGGACATCAGATCCCAGCGGACGGCGAACAGCAAGCTGACGATGGTGATACAAGCGAGCAAATAAGACAATTTGCGCTTCAAGAAACGATCCAGCAGGATAAACGCCAACAATTCAAAAACCGTCGATAAGAACACGGCGCCGCCGACCGCAAGCTTCGACCCGCCGAGATCCGTCATGAATAGCGGCATGAAAATACTGTTCATCGCGTTCGGAATCGCCACCAGCATGCTGAACACGACAAAAGCGAGCAGGTACTTGTTCTGCAGCGCCCGCCGAATTTCTTGGCCACTAAGCCAAGGTGTCTGAGACGTTTGCCGAATGGAGGGAAGCAGCAGCGTAGCGCCGATCGCCAGCATCAAGGTGACACTAAACAGCAGGGAGATCCCGTGATGGCCAATAGAGTCGATGATCGGTCCGGCGGCCAGCGCGATAAAGGTCCACCCGAGCGAGCCCCAAATGCGATAGATTCCGAATTGGTTTTCGGTCCCCGCGGTATATCCGAGGATCAGGGTATTGCTTTGAGAGAGCAGCGGGCTTAGGAAGAAATATAATAGAATCATCGTTAAATACAGCATCGTAAAAGTGTTGACCTTAAACATCAGGTGGCCCATGATGAGCAAGCCCAGCATCATGGTCAACAGAACAGCGCGAGGATTCTGCCTCTGATCGCCCAGATACCTCCAAAACGGGTGAGCCAGCAGCGAGATTAACGGTCCGATTGCCATGAGGCTTCCGATTTCGAGCTTGTCCATGCCGATGTCCTGCAAATATAATTGAAAAAAGGCAGCAAAAATGACCATGGTTCCGTAAATGAAAAAGTTAAGCAGCCCTAGCGGCAACAACGAAAAGGACGAATGTCGTCTTTTGTCCTGCAAACGCGCCATTCCTTTCTGTCCGGGTCCAAGTGGTCACAACAGGAAGCTTGTGACTATGCTCCCAATGTAACACACAGGTGAAAGGGGATACAAACCAAGTTTTTTTGGATTTACCATAATTTATGCATCGGGGGAAAATGGATGAACACGACTGCGATCATTTTAGCCGGAGGACGATCAAGCCGCATGGGCAGCGATAAGGCGCTTCTTGAACTTGGCGGGTTGACGGTGCTGGAACGTCTGATCCGAGAGCTGGAGCCGGTAGCTTCGCGAATCGTGATTGCGGCAGGCAACGAGGCGGCCTATGGTCGGTTCGGCAAAGAAGTCGTGACCGACGATTATCCGGGGGCCGGGCCACTGGCCGGGCTGCATGCGGGGCTGGAGAGCTCAGCCTCACTCTGGAACCTCGCGGTGGCTTGTGATACGCCGTTTGCGAACCGCGGCTTGTTCCGCGCCTTGCTGGAACGCGCGGAGGCGGCGGAGGCCCTGGCTAATGGCCGGGCAGGTTCATCGGAGGCTGCCTCGGCAAGCCTTGCTGTGACGGAGGCGATCCTCGCCCGCACGGAGGGGCGGGCGCATCCGCTGCTGGCGGCCTACCGGCGTAGCGTGCTTCCGGGTCTGGAAGCACAGCTTCGCGCAGGCCGCCTCAAAATGACGGCTTGGACGGAAACGCTGCACACCGAATACATCGAAGGGGAGGCCCTCGCGTCAGCGACGGGCCTCCCCCTGGAGTGGTGCGCGTTTAATATGAACAAGCCGGAAGATTACGAGCAGGCCCGTATCCGGCTGGAAACGGGCCTGCTGCCGGACTAACCGCCGATCTGTGACATCCGGCGGGTCGTCGGGGTGTGGCTCTGCTGTTTATGCTCCAGCGCCAACGCCATTTCATGGTTTTTCGGCTTAGCGCCCAGCGCCTTCAGGAACAAGGAGCGGATGCCATCGCGGTCGCCAGCCGTCGCAAATGGGCGAACGTGGAGCTCATCCGACCAATACAAGCAGGCTTTGATATGTCCGTCGGCAGTCAAGCGCAGCCGGTTACAGTTGTCGCAGAAATGCTCGCTGACCGGATGAATTAACCCGAACGTACCGGCCGCGCCGGCGATCCGACGGCTTTCCGCCGGCCCGTTGCCGCGGGGGCCTTCGACCGCCTCCACCTCCCAGCCCGATTCCCGGCACACGTCTTCCACGGCCGTCAGGGGCAAGTAGGTTTGGCGCCAGGTCTCGCTGGCACTGCCGATCGGCATGTATTCGATAAAGCGCACATGCAGCGGTCGGTCAATGGTTAGCGCGAGAAAATCGCGGATCTCGTCCTCATTGACTCCTTTCATTAGGACCACGTTCAGCTTGATTGGCTCGAAGCCAACCTCGACGGCGGCCTGGATTCCTTCCAGCACCTTTTCCACCTCACCGCCGCGAGTAATCATGGCAAAACGGTCCTGTCGCAGCGAATCCAAGCTGATGTTCACCCGCTTCAATCCCGCTTGCTTCAGCAGCTCCGCTTTTTTGGCCAGGAACATCCCGTTCGTAGTCAATGCAATATCTTCAATGCCCGGAATGGCCGAGAGCATAGTAACAAGTTGTTCTAAATCCTTACGCACCAGCGGTTCTCCGCCGGTTAGCCGAATCTTACGGAGGCCCATCGGAGCAAGAGCCGATACCGTCTCGGCAATTTCTTCGTAGCTCATGATTTCCTCATGCGGTTGAAAAACCATTCCCTCGGCAGGCATGCAGTAGACGCAGCGCAAATTACAACGGTCGGTGACCGAAATGCGCAGGTAATCGTGCTTTCGCCCAAAAGGGTCAAGCAGTTGCTCCATGTGTACGCCTCCTTTCTATCTAGGTGCTTCAAATTTTATATATATTCAACCGGGTAGTCAATGCGTTGACACACACTGTTCAAGTATATTCTGTGGCGGACGATGATACAATGAAAGTAGAGTAAAGTGTAAAAAAGATCACATAAAAGCGCTTACATTGTAAGGTATAATTCATGTAAGCGATACGTGATCCCCCTTAATCATGTGTCGGTATATGCATTCGAGATGATTTCCGACAACTTTTAAGGAAGTCATCTTTTTTTTTGGTCTATAGGATCGGAAGCTGACTTTTGAACAACCTATACAGGGAGATGAATTCAGATGGCTATGCTGTTCAAACCTTTGGTCTACACACAGGAGCAGGTTCAGTGGCTTGAAACTCGGGGGATGGTTTATCAGTTGTTGATGGACTTTCTGAGTCGTCCGCCGCGGATGTCTTTGATCGCTCAGTGGCGTCGCAAGGTGGAACAGAACCCGAAGGCGGCAGTCAGCCAGGGCGGACAGAGGCTCAAGGCCTATCTGGAGAGCATCCCCGAAGAGGATTTTCGCAGCGTTTGCCATCAAGAAGCGAGGGAATTCGAGCGCTTGTTTACGGGCCGTGAGGCGGTGATCCCATCATGCGAGAGCTTGTTTCGCAGTCGCCTAGAAGGGTCAAGTGCTTTGGCTTGCAGCGCCGAAGTCCGCAAGGTGTACATGGAGAACGCGGTTGTGTTCAATAAATTGAACGGAGAACGCGACGATCATATCGCGCTGGAGCTGGAATTTATGGCGGTGCTGGCCGAAGGAATGCTGGCCAAAGCCAATCTGCAGCAAAGCTGCCTGGCGCTGGCGGACGCACAGATCCACTTCCTGGAAACCCATTTGCTGAAGTGGGCACAGCCGTTTGCCAAAGAAGTGTTGAAAGCCACGAATAGCCCGCTCTTTACCGGACTGGCTGAAATGATGGATGAATTTCTGGTTAACGATCTTCAGCAGCTTCGCGCTTGGCGGGAAAGCCAGTCGCCGGCGATGGGATAGAAGGAATAAGGCAACGCAAAAGGACCTCAACTTCCGCAGCAATGCGGGGTTGAGGTCCTTTTTTGATAGCCGGTATGATCTCTAACGCGGACCACGGGGCTTATTTGAGCCAATCTCCCCGTGTTGCGATTCTAACGCTTGGGACAGAGCTTATTATCCAATTTCGCGGCCCAAATCCGCTGTTTTGACCAGAATAGAGTTGCGTCGTTACAATCGGGGCGGTTTGAAAAGACGGCGCAGGATATACTACCCTGCGCCATCTTTTTGCTGTTATTACTCCGCTTCTTTGGCCGACAAATCGCGACGGCGGAATTTCATCAAGAATTCGTACACGATCGGCACGATGACCAGCGTGAGCAGCGTCGAGCTGATCAGGCCGCCGATGACGGTGATGCCGAGCCCGCGCGAGATGATCCCTGCGCTGTGCTCCCAGCCGAAGACCAGCGGCAGCAGTGCGCCGATCGTTGCCAAGGCGGTCATCAGAATCGGACGAAGCCGCGTCGTTCCCGCTTCCAGCAATGCTTCGCGGGTCGATAAACCTTCGCGCTCCTTATGGATAACGCGGTCGATCAGCACGATCGCGTTGGTGACGACGATACCGATCAACATGAGCACGCCCATCAAGGCCGAGACGTTTAGCGTCTCTCCGCCGATCAGGAGACCTACCATGGCTCCGATGACAATGAACGGCAGGGAGAACAGAATCGTAAACGGAGCCAGACCGCCGCCGAACGTGACGACGAGGACAAAGTAAACGATGGCGATGGCTGCCAGCATGGCGATGCCCAGTTGGCCAAACGTATCGTTAATCTGTTCGGTTACGCCGCCGAATTTCACGGTGACGCCGTCCGGCAGATCCAGCTTATCGATTTTCTCCTGCAGGCTGGACGAGGCTTTTTGCACGTCGGTGGACGTGATTTTTGCACTGACTTCAACGACCATCTTCCCGTCGATCCGCATGATGGAATCCGGGGAAGTGCCCTTTTCAACCTTTGCAACGTCCTTGATTGGGACTTGAATGCCCAGCGGCGAAGCCAAGGTTTCGTTCTCAATATCGGTGATGCTGTTATAAGTTTGGCTGTCCGTTTCGATATACACGTTGTATTTCTTGCCGTCGATCGCAACCTCTGTCAGGACCGGACGCTCACGAACCGGGCTCAGCTTCATGGCCAATTGGCCCGGCGTCAAGCCCAGGGAGCTCAGCTTCTCTTGGTCCGCAACCAAGGTGTACTGCTCATAGGTTTTCGAGAGGCTGGTATCGCCTTTTTCGAAGTTCTTCGTATCTTCTTTGATCAAAGCAAGGATTTGGTCCGATACCGGCTTGATTTGCTCCAGCTCATCTCCAAATACGTTGACACTAAGCGAACCGCCGCCCAAACCACCGGTCATGAGTTCGGACATATCGCTCCATTCACCTTTCGGAAGCTCGGTTCGCAGACCTTCGATCAACTGTTCCTTCACATCGCTGAAATGATCGGTATCCGGATCATAGGCGATGTAGAACAAGGCCGAATTGGAGGAGCCCATTCCCAGTGGATTGTCGCCGCCAACGGAATACTGCATCTTGTCGACGCCAGGTTGATCCAAAATGTATTTCTCAACAATCAGCATATCCTTCTCCACATCTTCCAGTTGGGTTCCCGGTTCTGGGGAGTAGGTCGCCATTACATATTTATCCTCTTGCTCAGGCAGGAAGCTGACGCCAACCAGCGGATACAGGAACAAGCTGCCAACTAGTAAGACGACCGCAAGCCCGAAGGTAATCAGCTTATGCGACAGCGACCACTCCAGAATACGCCGATAACCGCGGGCAATGCCTCTTGGCTTCTCGTCATGGTGGTGTGACTTACCGAGACCCTTGCGGAACAGCGTATGCGCCAGCGCAGGCACGAGGGTGATAGCAACCAGCAACGAGGCCAGCAGCGAGAAGACCATCGTATAGGCAAACGGCTTGAACAATTCCCCGACCATCCCGCTGACAAAAGCGAGCGGCAGGAACACGGCAATCGTGACGATTGTCGAAGACATAATCGGGACGAACATCTCCCGCGTTGCTTCAATGACCAGCTTGCTGCCCTTCAGCTTCTCGCCGGTCAAGGACAAACGGCGGTAAATGTTCTCGATCACGACGATCGAGTCGTCGACGACGCGGCCGATGGCAACGGTCATAGCGCCTAACGTCATCATGTTCAGCGTAATATCCATCTGCTTCAGGGCCAGAATGGCAATAAGCAGGGACAATGGAATCGAGATAATAGAAATAATGGTGGAACGGATGTTACGAAGGAAGATCAGGATGATCAACACCGCAAATAAGGCGCCAAACAGCGCTTTGGACAACATCGTGTTCACCGAGTCGGTGATCGGCTGACCTTGGTCGAGCAGGACCGTAAAGTTGATATGCTCGTATTGTTTGCCTAGATCTTTAGCTGCATCCTTGACCTGGTTGACAACGTCAACGGTATTGGCATCGTTGGACTTGACGATCTGAATGCCAATCGATTCCTCCCCATTGGTCCGGGAGATCGATTCGGCTTTGCCGATCGTTTCGATGTCGGCGATATCGCCAAGTTTGACGGTCGGGATGCCGGCCGGAACAGCGCCCATGGTTCCGCTAGCGTCAGCACCGGCAGCAGCGCCAGTAGAAGCGCCAGCAGCACCCGCTGCAGCACCTGTGCTGCCTGCAGGCATACCTGCCCCAGCTGCAGCTCCTCCAGCGGCCCCAGCTGTACCTGCTGAACTTGGGATGACCGGAATGGCCAAGTTTTCCAAGTCTTCTACGGTCGTGATGTTGCCGTCAACGACAACGGCTTTCTGGGATTGCTCCAGGCTGAACAATCCAAGCGGAACGCGGAGCGCGGAGCCCTGTACGATCCCCTTCACGGTATCTTCCGTCAGGCCCAGCTCTTTCAGCTTGGCCTGGTCGAACTTCAGGCTGACTTCACGAACGAATTGGCCGGCGATTTGTACTGAAGCGACGCCGTCCAGATCCTCAAGTGCAGGTTTGATGTCGTTCTCCGTAATCCGGGTCAAATCCTCGAGACTGCCGGATTCTTTATCCGATAAACTGAGGGAAACGACCGGCATGGAACTCAAACTGAACCGGGTAATTTGCGGCTTCTGCGCGCCTTCGGGAAGCTGCACATCGTTCAGCGCTTCGCGAACGGCCGCGGTGGCATTGTCTAGGTTCATGCCATATTCGAATTCAATGATCAGCGAGGCGGCGTTCTCCATCGAAGTGGAGGTGACTGTCTTTACGCCGTCGACATTATGCAGCCGCGTCTCCAGCGGCTTGGTGATCTCCTCAACCACGCCCTCCGGTGCGGCCCCAGGATATACGGCTGTTACACTAAGGTAAGGCACGTCGATGTTCGGAATGGTTTCCTGCTTCATGGTCAGACCGCTGTACAAACCCACGGCGGTAACGATCACCGTGAGCAGCCAGATCGCGAACTTATTGCGCAAGGAAAATTGAATGATACTCTTCATAAGCGGGTTTCTGCTCCTCTCTTTCTATGGGTGAACAATGATTTACGAGTACTGGATATAAACCTGATGCAGCTGCTCCAGTTCTGCCGAACGAGGGGCTAGCTCTGGGATCGCAGCCAAATTGGCCAGCATTCCTTTGATGATGGCGCGGCGCGGGCGAAGCTCCAAGACTTCATGCTCGAGAATCTGCAGGGCTTCCAGCGCTTCCTGCTGCCTGTCCGGGTCGGCGATGGCGTCGCCAATCGCATCGCGGATTGCCTTGATCGTAACCAAAGGATGCTGCTGCAAATCCAAACTGCCCGGAGCGCCTTCGGACATGAGCCGCAGCGTCTCTTCGGAGATTAGCGGGACCGGGCGATTGTTCAACTGATGCTGCGCCGAGAGGTCGAGCAACTCCATGAGGTGCTCGGCCATCCGTTCCGGTGAAGCGGAAACATGGGGCTCGAACAGCAAACGGACATAAATGCCGACCATGCCATAAGCGATCGTTAACAGATCGCCCGTGTACGGCTCGATCTTCGGCCCGTAGACCGCTTCCAGCTTGTTCTTGCCGTGCCGTAACAGCTTGGCGTTGTGGGCTTGGACTGCCGCCGGCTCCTTGTACGGTGTGCCGTTCTTATGCCAGTCCTGGAATTGCATGATCAGGAATTCACGCAACTCAAGCACCAGTTCGAGCATCACGACCAGTTGGCGCCGGAGTTTCTCTCTTGGCGTCAACCCTTGCTGCATCTCTACCTGTGTCAGATGGTCGAGCAGCAGCTGGTAGCAGTAGTCGAACAAGCTCTGCTCCAGTTCCTCCTTCGATTTGAAGTGAAGGTACAGGCTACCCTTGGACATCCCGCAGGCTTCGGCGATCTCCTGCATCGATGTGGCGGACGAGCCCTTGGCCGCAAACAGCTGCATGGCAGCTCGTAATATCAGCTTCTTCTTGTCGATGGATGGTTGAGACAAAAAGTGCCGAACCCCCTTTCTCTGACTCGTGGGTTCTCGTTTTGACTTATTGGTCAATTTTGATTATAGTACAAAGCCCAAGCGGATACAAATCGGCGCACGAGTAGATTTTTCCCTTTCACCAGTAGGAAGAATTCGAACGTTCATGTAGAATATAATCAAGCATCATTAGAAAAAGAAGGAGTACAACGATGAGACGGGGACTTCAAATCATTTTCATCGCCGCGATTTTATTTGCTTTCTATTATTTCGGATTTGGCGTCTTCGGTAAATTCGGCGGTACGCTCGTTAGTATTTTTCAAACCTTGACCGTCATCACGATTGGTCTCGCCATATTTATGGAGAACCGCAATCCGTCCAGCACCGTGGCTTGGATTATCGTGCTTGCTCTGCTGCCGGTTGTTGGGCTCTTGCTCTATTTTTTGCTGGGACAAAACTATTTCAAACGGCGCAAATTCGATAAAAAAGCGGAACAGGACCGCCTCAGCTACGAGCGGATCGACCGCAGCGGTCACCCGTTGCCCCGCGACTTGTCGCAGTTCAGCCCCGGCCAGCAGCGTTTATTGCATCTGTCTCAGCGTTTGGCTCGCACGCCTTATTCGATGGCGACCCGCACGCAGGTACTGACTAATGGGGAAGAGACGTTCACCAATCTGCTGCGCGAGCTCAAAAAAGCCGAGCATCATATCCACATGGAATATTACATATATCGTGCCGACGACATCGGGCGGGAAATCCAGAAGACGTTGATGGAGAAGGCACGAGCCGGTGTTGAGGTGCGTTTTATGTTTGACGCCGTCGGCAGCATCGGTTTGCCTAAATCATTTATCGCGGAGCTGCGGGAGGCCGGAGTTAAGGTGGGCATTTACGGACAAATGCGTTTTCTGGCCCTGTCGAGCCGGGTCAATTACCGTAACCACCGCAAGATCGTCGTTATCGACGGTAATACTGGATTTATCGGCGGACTTAACGTTGGTGACGAATATTTGAGCCGCAGCAAAACCTATGGCTTCTGGCGCGACACGCACATGCTGGTCAAAGGGGAGGCGGTTCGGTCGCTGCAGATCATTTTCCTGCAGGACTGGCAGTACGTCACCGGGGAGAAAATTATGGATCTAGCCTACCTGTCCCCGGAGCTTGAGCAGGGGTGCAGCGGCGCGGTACAAATCGTGCCAAGCGGCCCGGACAACGAAAGCCGGACGCTCAAGAACATCTTCTTCGCGATGATCTCGTCGGCGAAAAAGTCGGTGTGGCTGGCGACGCCGTATTTTATCCCGGATGAAGATATCCTGACCGCGCTGCGTGTGGCCGGCTTATCGGGGATCGATGTGCGCATCCTGTTCCCGGCTAAACCGGATAAATGGCTGCCGTTTCTGGCGTCTCATTCCTATTTCCCTTCGTTGCTGGAGGTTGGAGTGAAAATTTTCGAATACGAAAAGGGTTTTCTGCATTCCAAACTGCTGATCGTGGACGGGGAAGTGGCTACGGTCGGCACGGCCAATATGGATATGCGCAGCTTTCATTTGAATTTCGAGGTCAATGCGCTCTTGGTGCAAAGCGACAGCGTCGCCAAGGTCGTGAACAATTTCGAGCGTGACCTGCTGTCGGCAAAACTGATCGACAAGCATGATTTCATGAATAAGAGAATTCTGGTGCGCCTTGCGGAATCCGCGGCCCGTCTGTTGTCTCCGCTGCTGTAACACGGGCGGGCAAGGATTGGCGATAGTCGACCGGCGTATTTTTAGGGTGAGGTAAAGAAGGAGGGTCTTCGGCATGGAACCAACATCGGAACGTAAAACGGAGCATATCCGCCTTTGTCTAGAGGAGCAAGTGAACGCAGAGGGGATTCGCAACGGATTCGAGAAATTTCGCTTTCGCCATAACGCGCTGCCTGAGCTGGATTTCACGGAAATCAACCTGAAAACAATGTTTCTTGGCGCTTCGTTGCGTACGCCGCTGCTGATCAGCTCGATGACCGGCGGGAGCCGACTGGCCGGCGAGATCAACACACGCCTCGCCGAAGCGGCGGAACGGCGGGGCTGGTCCATGGGCGTCGGCTCGGTCCGGGCCGCCGTGGAACGGGACGAGCTTGCGCCTACGTTCGCCATTCGGCGGTTTGCGCCGACCATCCCGATCATCGCCAACCTAGGCGCAGTGCAGCTCAATTACGGCTATGGGCCGGAGAATTGCAAGCGGGCGGTGGAGATCGCCGGAGCGGACATGCTCGTGCTGCATCTGAACAGCTTACAGGAGGTGTTCCAGCCGGAAGGGGATACGAACTTCGGCGGGTTGCTGGAGCGGATCGAGGAGGTCTGTCGCGAGCTGCCGATCCCGGTTGGCGTAAAGGAAGTCGGCTGGGGCATCGACGGCGCTACGGCGAAACGGCTGCGCGAGGCAGGCGTTGCCTTCATCGATGTCGCAGGCGCCGGCGGAACCTCGTGGAGCCAGGTCGAGAAGTTCCGCGGCAGTGACCCTGTGCGCCGCGCGGCAGCGGAAGCATTCGCGGATTGGGGCATCCCCACCGCCGAATGCATCCGCGAAGTGCGGGCGGCGCTGCCGGATGCCGCCCTAATTGGCAGCGGGGGCCTGAACACCGGCGTGGACGCCGCCAAAGCGCTGGCGCTTGGCGCGGACCTGGCCGGGTTCGGCCGGGCGCTGCTCGAACCGGCGGTGCATTCGGAGGAGCGACTGGACGCGCTTCTGGAGCGCGTTGAGCTGGAGCTCCGCACCGCCATGTTCGGCATTGGCACCGGCAGCATTCCGGCGCTGCGGGGGACGCCGCGGCTCGTGCGCCGCGAGTAGTACAGGGAGACCGGCCGTGGCCAGATAGAGCAGGGTGTGGGTCCGCTCGGGGGAGCTTGGCCGGCTCTTTGCACGATTATCCCCTTTATTCAGGAAGCGGATGGGGTTGGACAGGGTTGGACAGGGTGGGACGGGGTTGGACGGGATGGGATGAAATCGGGTGAAAGCCGATGGATGTGGGCTTTTCCATGACCTGATTAATAGGGATAATGGTCAAAAGGGCTGGACAAGAGAATAGGGCCTCCGTTTAAATCCAACTAAACCAGTAAGAATTTCGTTGCAATTCAATAGATTAGCCCTTATATTGAAGGTAAATACCGGTTCGCTAGGACAGCAGCCGGTTCATACTTATTCGACGGCAGAGCCCATACTGAGGTTGGGTATTGATGCAGAGGGGGATTTGGAAATGAAACCTTCATTGTGGAAATGGAACACGAGGACAGTGGTGACCATCGGGATTGGGGCTGCACTGTACGGAGCGACGAGCTGGATTGGCATCCCGATTGCACCGGATACGCAGCTGCGCCCGGCTATTGCCTTGCTGGCGATTTTCGGCGCGCTGTTTGGGCCGATCGTTGGCTTTATCGCTGGCTTTATCGGGCATGTCATTAACGATTTAATTACAAGCGGCACTGTCTGGTGGGGCTGGGCATTGGGCTCGGGGATCACCGCAGCGTTTATGGGACTGATTTATTTAGCGAAGGATTTCAACGCTCAGGAAGGGCAGATGAAGAAAAATCACGTTGCCTGGTTCGTCGTGTACGGGATCGTGGGGATCTTCGTTTCGCTGGCGTTTTCCGGGTACTTCGACATCCTCGTGATGGGCGAGCCTAATGACAAAATTGCGGTACAGGTCATCTCTGCGGGTCTGGCGAATCTTGCCGTGTTCCTCATTCTGGGACTGCCAGCGGTGCTGGCTTACGTGAAGCGTAACCGTAACAACTCGAACTTAAGCGTGGACAGATAGGAGCTTACTGAAAAGATGCAAGCAGTCATAACTTTCCGACAGTTCAGTTTCCGCTACAAAAACCAAAGCGAACCTACACTAAAGAATATTCATTTGGAGATCGCACGCGGGGAAAAAATATGGATCGCCGGCCCAAGCGGTTCCGGCAAATCGACATTAGCCCATTGTATCAATGGGCTAATTCCCTTTTCGTACGGCGGTGAGATGTCTGGGCAGCTGCTGCTGGACGGTCAAGACGCCTCGGGAATGACGATCTTCGAACGCAGCCGCCGGATCGGGACGATCCTGCAAAATCCGGATGCCCAATTTGTCGGTCAGACGGTCGGTGAGGACGTGGCTTTCCAATTGGAAAATGAAGCAGCCCCGTATGACGTGATGAAGACGGCCGTCTCTTCTGCACTGGAACTCGTTGGGATGCAAGCCTATGAGGCGCAAGGACCGCATGAGCTGTCCGGCGGGCAAAAGCAGCAGGTGGCGCTGGCCGGTGTATTGTCCACGCAAGCGGATATTTTGCTGTTTGACGAACCGCTCGCGAATTTGGACCCGGCCAGCGGTGCCAAAGCGATGCGGCTGATTGACGAAATTCACCGTAACCAAGGGAAAACGGTGATCTTGATCGAGCATCGGGTCGAAGACGTCCTGCTGGAGCATATCGACCGCGTCGTGGTTATGAACGAGGGGGAAATTGCGGCGATTGGTACGCCGGACGAACTGCTGGCCGCGGGCATCCTCCCCCGTTATGGTTTGCGCCAGCCGCTGTACCTGGAGGCGCTGAGTCATGCGGGACTGCCGCTGTCCGGTTTTACCGATTTGTCCCATCCTGAGAGCCTCAAGCCGACCGAGGATGGCTCCGAGCCGCAGGGACCACCAATACTCAGCGAATCGCAACTGCGGGATCGGCTGGAGGCTTGGTCGACCTCCGTCCTTCCGGCTGGGCGGGGCAGCCTCGGTGAGCCGTTACTTGAGCTCCGGGGCGTTTCCTTCGCCTACGAGCCGGGCATGAACGCGGTAGCGGACGTCACCCTGACTGTCCGTTCAGGTGAAACGGTTGCCTTGCTCGGCAGTAACGGGGCCGGCAAATCGACGCTGTCGGGTTTGATCACCGGCTTGCATAAGCCTGGTTCGGGCGAGATTTGCCTCCGCGGCGAGGTGATCAATGGCTGGTCAATCCGCCGCCGCGGTGAAGAGATCGGCTATGTGATGCAGCATCCCCATCACATGCTGACGCAGCATATGGTGCGGGACGAGATTCGCATCGGCTTGGTCGCGCGCGGCGTACCTGAACCCGAACGAGAGCAGCGTACGGAAGAAGCGCTGCAGATTTGCGGCCTGTATCCGTATCGGAACTGGCCGGTCTCCGCGCTCAGCTTCGGGCAGAAGAAGCGACTCAGCATCGCGGCTATCCTGGCGCTGCAGCCGAAGCTGATGATCTTGGATGAGCCGACGGCAGGACAGGATTACCGGCATTATACCGAATTCATGGAATTCATTAACCGGCTTTCCGGGGAAGGCATGGCCTTCTTGTTTATCACGCACGACATGCATTTGGCGCTGGAGTATGCGGATCGGGCGGCGGTGATGTCGGAAGGACGGGTGATTGCAGAGGATGCGGTAGCCCGGATTCTTGCCGACGGGGGAATCACCTCCCGGGCTAACCTCCGGGAGACGAGTCTGGCGCGATTCGCCCGGGCTCAGGGGCTGGTCTCGCCTTCGCGATTCGTCGAAGCTTTTATCGCCGCAGAGAAGAAGGTGAAACGAGCATGAGTCAAACGAGTGGGTTGTACGTTGCGGGAGACTCTTATTTTCATCGGATGGACGGCGCGGTCAAGCTGATTTTGCTGCTGACCTGGACGGTCGTCACCTTCCTGTTCATGGATTTGCGCGTATTCGCTGTGATGCTGGCTGGCGGAGTCTCGATGCTGCTTCTATCCCGGGTTCCGTTCCAAAAAATGGCGCTGCTGTTCTGGGCGCTCACGGTCTTTACCGTTGTCAACAGCGTCTTTATTCTTCTGATCACGCCTCGCTTCGGCACGACGTTGACCGGAAGCAATACGCCGCTGATTCCGCTCGGATACGATACCGTCAATACGGAAACGTTGTTCTACGTACTGACTTTGTCGCTTAAATACCTGACACTGCTGCCGATTACGCTGTTGTTCATATTCACGACGCATCCCAGCCGTTTTGCCGCCAGCCTACATAAGCTGGGCGTACCCTACAAGCTGGCTTATGCTGTCAGTATCGCCTTTCGCTACATTCCCGATCTGACCAAGGAGTTCCGTACGATCCTCAACGCGCTGCAGATGCGCGGTCTGGGGATCTCCCGCGGCGACGGTACGCTGGTTCAGCGGGCGCGGAATCTGACGCAGGCCGTCGTTCCGTTGCTGCAGTCCTCGTTGCAGCATATCGAATCGGTCTCCGATGCCATGGATTTGCGAGGGTTCGGTACGAAGCAGCAGAGGACCTGGTATATGGGCACGGTCATGACGGGGTTCGACAAGCTGATTGCGTTGTTGTGCGTTGTTCTGCTGGCTTCCGGAATCTGGCTGAAACGCAGCTTGTTTCAGGGATTTTGGTATCCGTTTGGTTAAATGAAATCTCACTAAGGTCCTTTATGGATCGGCAAAGAGAGGGGTACATTTATGGTGCAATTGGTTCCAATGTCGAAGTCGGAGTACCAGGCATTTCGCAGCCGCTCGGTCCGCGAATTTGCGGAAGAAAAAGTCGCTGCCGGTGCCTGGAAGGCCGACGATGCTCCGGCGCTTTCCGAAGCGGCGTTCCGGCGGTTTCTTCCGGACGATCAGGAGACGGAAGGCGCTTATCTGTTCAACGTTAAGGAGAACGATCAGCTCACTTCTGTCGGCCATCTTTGGTTTAATGTGATGGAGCAGGAGAAAGGCCCAGTTGCGTTTATCCTGGATATCCTGATCTATGAAGAATTCCAGGGCAAGGGCTATGGCCAAGCGACAATGACCGCGCTGGAAGAGAAGGTGCGTGAATTGGGATTGAATACGATCGGTCTTCATGTGTTTGGACATAACCAGCGGGCTTATCAGCTGTATCAAAAGATGGGCTACATCGTCACCGACATCCAGATGAGCAAAACCTTGGAGGATCGCGGCTAAAGCGGGACCCGGGAGCGCCGGGACATCGTTATCCTTGAAATATTTCCTTCGTATCGTTACTATGGTTGAAGGAAGATGAGCAATTACATGAATGAGGAGTTGTCAATGATATGGCTTTAAAAGCAGGCATTGTGGGTTTGCCGAACGTGGGGAAATCCACACTGTTTAACGCGATAACCCAGGCGGGGGCCGAATCCGCCAACTATCCGTTTTGTACGATCGATCCAAACGTCGGCGTGGTTGAGGTGCCGGACGAGCGACTCGACAAGCTGACCGAACTGGTCGTTCCGAACCGCACGGTTCCGACGGCATTTGAATTTGTCGATATCGCCGGATTGGTGCGCGGTGCGAGCAAGGGCGAGGGTCTTGGCAACAAGTTCCTGGCGCACATCCGCGAGGTGGATGCCATCGTTCATGTGGTCCGCTGCTTCGAGGACGAGAATATTACGCACGTGGACGGCAAAATCAATCCGATCAGCGACATCCAAACGATTAACCTGGAGTTGATCTTGGCTGACGTGGAGAGCGTGGAGAAACGGATCGAACGCTCCAAGAAAAATATGAAGGGCGGCAATAAGCAATACGCGCAGGAAGTCGAGGTCCTGGAACGGATCAAGGAGGCGCTCTATAACGATCAGCCGGCACGCAGCGTCGAGCTGAGCGAAGAGGAGAAGCTGATCGTCCGCGATCTGCACCTGCTGACCCTGAAGCCGGTCCTGTATGCGGCCAATGTCAGTGAGGACGGCGTGACCGAGGCTGACAGCAATCCTTTTGTGCAGCAGGTCAAAGAATTTGCGGCAGCCGAAGGGGCTGAAGTTGTACCGATCAGCGCCAAGGTAGAGGCGGAGATTGCGGAGCTGGAAGGCGAGGACAAGGCGATGTTCCTGGAGGAACTCGGTCTGAGCGCTTCCGGGTTAGACCGTTTGATTCAAGCGGCTTACCGGCTGCTTGGCTTGTATACGTACTTCACGGCCGGGGTGCAGGAAGTTCGCGCCTGGACCATTCGCAAAGGGATGAAAGCGCCCCAAGCGGCTGGCGTCATCCACTCCGACTTTGAACGCGGCTTTATCCGCGCCGAAGTGGTCTCTTACAATGACCTTGTCGCAGCCGGTTCGATGAACGCAGCGCGCGAACGCGGCCAACTGCGTCTGGAAGGCAAAGATTACGTCGTTCAAGATGGCGATGTCATGCATTTCCGCTTTAACGTATAATTCAACTTCATACGGCGATGAACCGCTGCCCCAAGAATCGCAAGTGCATGCGAAGCTTGGGGCAGTTTTTTGGTAATTTGCACTATTTTCTCATTCAAAATGGGTTGAATAATGCAGGCGAGTCGGGCATAACTTGGATAAAGAAAGATATACACTTGGGAAAAATTTGCATTGTTTTCATAGTATCGAGTTTGTATACTTAATTCAAGTTTGATTCATTCTTACATCTAGGGGGAGTTTTTTTTATGAGTATGGATTACGCCTTGCACCGCAAGTCCCAATTGGATACCCGGGAACTGCTGTTGCTGGAATCCGAGGTGAAGAGCCAGGGGAAAAACATGATTGTAGCTTACATTCTATGGTATTTCCTCGGCGTTGTTGGGGGCCATCGCTTCTACATGGGGAAAATTGGAACGGCTGTGACTCAGCTGATCTTGTCATTGACGGTCGTTGGGCTGATCGTCACCGGGATCTGGTGGATCGTGGACGCTTTTCTGGTGCACACATGGGTGAAACAGCATAACGCTGAAGTAGAGAACCGGGTCATTGACCGGATCTTCTATGATCGCGGCAGATCTCCGGAGTATCCTATCTAATCATGTTGACCAAAAGCGATCTGACCACGAGCGAACTGTTGCTCCTGAACTCGGAAATGAATAAGCGCGAAAAATCGTTGGGCCTGGCTTACCTGATGCTGCTGGCCGGTCACTTGGGTGTGCATCGCTTCTATCTGAAGCGGATTGCCAGCGGGGTCGTGCAGCTATGCTTATTTATCCTAGCGTTCGTCCTTTATTTTGTGTTCGCCATTGCAGCCGGGATCGAAAGCGTGGATTCACCCGAAACGGCCTATTCGCTGCTATTGCTCATACCGGTCATCCTATTTGGATTGGCACTGACTATCTGGGTTATTGTCGATGCTTGCTTGCTGCCGGGCTTGGTCCGCGACTGGAATGCCAAGCTGGAGCAGTCGCTGATCGAACAAATCGCTGCCATACGCCAGCCTGCGAGCGCTGCAGCCCAAGATCATCATTAATGCTGGGACGGGCAACCGTTTCGTCTCATCACAAAGCCGCGAATTTCAACGATGTTGTTGAAATTCGCGGCTTTTGTTTAGATTTGGCCCTCGCAGCGGCCGATCCTTCTCTGCCGATAGATAGAGTTGAAGAGCAAAGGCGCAGCAAGCAAGGAGCAGGAGTCCTATGAGGACGAATGACGTTTGCAAGCTGGCGAAAGTGGTGAAGCAGCCAAACAAAAGCGGATCCATGAACTGGGCAGCCCGGTTGGACATCAGGCGCAGTCCGACTCCGAGCCCTCGTTCCTCCGGCACTGTGGAGACGGCAATCATGGACAGCGTCATGGGTTGGTTAATGCCGAGCGCCAGACCGGTCACGAAGACCAACGCTGCTATCGCATAAAAATTCGTCAGGAACGGTGCGGCGAAGAGCAGCAGGAGGGAGACGGCGAAGGTCAGGAATAAGGTCTTGCCGAAGCCAAGCTTCGCCATAAGCCGCGGATAGATCGGGCGGACGAACAGGGCCGAGAGCGCACCGATGGAGACGAGCAGTCCGACGTGGGTATTGGAGATCCCTAGCGACTCCAGATGCAAGGGTAGATAGGCTGTTCGCACGTCTACAATAAACAATGAGATAAAGGTTGCCAGCAGAATGACCGCGAATTTGCGGTTTTTTAGTAGCTTGAGGCATTGCTCAAACCATCTTTTCTCGTTGCCGGTGGTCGGGTTGGCGACGTACGCGGAGGCAGCCTCGAATGCTGCCGTCTCGGCAGGATCTTCCGCAGGACTTGGTTGAGCGCCTTGATCTTCACGGCAACGCCAAGAGGTGAAGATCAGCAGCAGGCTGCTCAGGATGTATCCGGCAAACACCATCTTGTAACTAAAACGATCGGCTAAGAATCCCGAGACGATGGGAGCAGTCATTTGGCCGATCGCCATATATAAGGAGAAGGTAGCGAATCGGGACTCGTTCCCTTGGGCAGGTCCTTCGGTAACCAGTACCTGGACTGCCAGCCAAACCGCCATTTGACCCAGGCCTGCGATTAACTGGGCTATCGCCAGCGTCCAAGGACCGGCAGAGATCCCATACAATAAACCGCTCAATAACATCATGACGGAACCGACGCGCAGAACGGCGGTCCGGCCGAATCGGTCGGCGATGAAACCGCCGGGGATCGCGGCCAACATGGGCAACAAGGCATAGACAGCCAGCACCATGCCGATCGCAGCGCTCTGCAGCCCTAACGAGGAGGCATACAGGGCGATGATCGGCCGAGTTAAGGAAAAGGCGAACCAATACAACCCGCAAGATAGGGATATCCAGATGAAGTTGCGGCGCATGGCGGGTGAGACGGATAATGTCGATTCCGGCATAGCGGTTCCCCCTTGGCGAAATAGCTGCCCGGACAAAAGGAACCGACAGTCCCAGGGGAGCGGGACTGCCGGTTCCCTTCGATTCCTTGGCCGCTGGTAATGCTATGACATCAGGAGCTTACGGCAGGGAATGCGATCTTGCCGTCGTGCAAGCCTTTTTCGGTTTGATACAGGTAGCTCACCGCTTCTTCTGTGCTGACGACGTCCGCATATTTCGCATTCATGTCGAAGAGGTTGATGGCGTGGGAGGCTTCGCCGCGATCAAACGTACATTCTTCCACGACTCCGACGTAGAAATTATAGGAGAAGGCGTCGATGACTCCGGCACGGACGCAGCCGCCGGTCGTTGTTCCGCAAATCAGCAGGGTGTCGATGCCTAGATCGGTCAAATAGCCGAGTAGAGGCGTGCCGTGGAAAGGCGAAGGCTTCAGCTTCTCGATCACGATATCGCTCGGTTGAGGCCCAATCTCCCGCACGATCTCGTTGCTACCGTAACCGGATACCCCTTCGATCTCTCCGGAACGCGTATTTTTTCTGCGCCAGCCGCCGGCGTCAAAGCCATCGGGCCGTCGATCGACACCCGTCGTGTAGAAGATGGGAACCCGTTGCTCCCTGCCGGCATGCAGCAACTGCTGGATATAGGGGATGGCATCCCAGGCGGATTCGCCGCAGCTGTTGCGCCATTGCTTGACGGAGTCAAGGATGGGTTCTTTCCGGTGGCCGCTAAAGCCGTAGCTGACGTCGATGACCAGAATTGCCGGGCGTGCTCCGAATCCGGCCTTGGCGTCGTACCCGGCGCTGCCGAATACCTGTTTGTCACGATCGGTTAAAAAACGGTCCCAAATTCTCATCTTAATACTACCTCCTTAAGATCATGGATTATTTTACGAACTGCGTATCAACGATATCATCGTAGCCGATGGTTTCGTCTTTAAGCAGTCCGGCGGAACGAACGACGGCTAATCCGGTGTTTACGGCTTCCTCGCTGATCTGACCTGAAAACTCCCACATGGCGTCTTCGTAAGAACGGTCGATGGTTGCTTTGAGCAGTTCTTGGGCCATGGTTGGGAATTCCAACTTGGCGATCTCCATGCTCTCTTCTTTGTTGTCGCGAATAAACTCCAGGCCCTTATGGATGCCTTCTACGAATTTGCGAACGGTGTCGGGGTCCTCAGTAATGTTGTCGAGCTTAATATTGATCGTCGAATAAGCGTAGGGTCCAAGCTCCTGGGGGACATTGTAGAACGGCTCTCCCCAAATGCCTTCCTCGATGCCTTGCGTCAGCATCGGTTCGGTCACGACGGCGATATCTCCTTGATTTTGCTGCAGGACCGCGGGGATCGCTCCGGTATCGACTTCTTTCAGCTTCAGGTCCTTGTCGAGCTCTAATCCCCACTCGCCGGCCAAATAACGGATGATCGAGTTCGGCGTACCGCCGTACTGGGATACCGCGACCGTCTTGCCCTTCATAAAGGCGGCGATATCCGTGCCGGGGTCGAGGTCGGAACGGGCAACCAGATAAACATTACCCCGATTCACGATGTTGACGATAGCGCGAAGTTCCGCTCCTTTTGCCTTGGCGAAGGCGTTGTGCTCGGGACCCCCGATAAAGCCGAAAGCCTGATCGGTTAGTACGGCATTGGTGTGGGCGCTTCCGCCCGAAAGGGTCACGGTTTTGACGGTCAGCCCGTCGAAGAAACCTTTGCGGATGGCGATATACAGCGGCAGGTAGCCGGTGCCGTGGACCGGTTCCGCGATCGTGAGCTCTTTGGTTGAACCCGTCTTCGAGTTGTCTGATGCATTTGCTTCGCTGGAGCTGGCGGGCGTTTCAACTCCGGATTTCTGTGCAGCATTGCCGCCGCATCCAGCGACCAGCGCGGTGATAAGTAATACGGCAACCATGTACAACATGTGGCGTGAGGCAAACGTAGCCTTGGTCATCTTAGATCCCCCTCCGATATCCCTGGTTCTCTTTGTTTTCTTGCAGTTCTCTTATTTGTGGGTGAAGCCCTTGAGCAAAACCTTCTCCAATTTACCGACCAAGAGGTATAGCAGCATGGATAGGATCGACAAATTAAAGATGTTGGCCCAAATCAGACTGATTTCATACGTTTGCCCGGCGTAGAAGATCATACGTCCCAGTCCTTGTTCCGACCCGATATATTCGCCGACGATTGCCCCTGTAAGGGCCAGGCCGATATTAATTCGCAGCGCGGAAATCATCGCCGGAATCGCCGTGGGGACGATGACTTTTCCAAAGACCTGCCGCCTGGAGGCACCCAGCGAATAGACCATTCGGACGAGATCGCGGTCGACGCTGCGCACGCCGTTGTACGTGGTTAATGTGGTGATGACGACGGTGATGGCAAAACCCATGGCGATCTTCGATCCGATGCCGATGCCAAATACAAGAACGATGATGGGGGCAAGAGCCAGCTTGGGCATGGCCTCGAACATGATGATGAACGGCTCGAAAATGCGAGCATAATATTTGGACCACCAGAAGGATAGACCTAACAGCGTGCCCCCGGCAGTTCCAAGCAAGAAGCCCAGAACGGTGGAGCGGAACGTATAGATCGTATCCTGCCAGACGGAGCCGGTCTGCACGCCGATCCACCAGGTCTGGGCGATATCCGACGGTTGGCTCCAGAAGAAGGCGTTGATCAACCCTGTACGGGCACCGACTTCCCATAGCAATAAAACCACGAGGAAGACGGCGAATCGTCCGGTGTTCACCAGCCACGTCTTTGGCGTGGCCATCTCGTACTTCAGGGCGTTGGCTCGGGTCCGGGGTGTGCCAGACCTGAGGCTAGCCAGGGGACCGCTGCTTTTTACGACATCCGCTTCGCTTGACATTGCGCATCTCTCCTTTCTTTGAGGGTGGGTCTTAAACGGCTGCTTCCTGTTTGTAGGCTTTTAACGTTTCTTCGGATAACGTTCGCAGCGCTTCTTCTTTTAATTGGGTAAATTCCGGGGTCGTGATAATTTGCGGTTTACGGGGCCGCGGCAGGTTAATCGTCATATGGCGCTTGATGGTGCCCGGGCGGGAGGTCATAATGTATACCTCGTCGGATAGATAAATCGCCTCTTCCATGTCATGGGTGACAAACAGGATCGTCTTCTGAAAATCGTCCCAAAGATCGAGCAGCCATTCCTGCATCATGGCGCGGGTCTGGGCGTCCAGTGCACCAAACGGTTCATCCAAGAGGATGATGTCACGGTCATACATGATCGTTCTCAGGAGCGCTGCCCGTTGCCGCATCCCTCCGGAGAGCTGGGCGGGGTAATGATGCTCGAAGCCCTTCAAACCGTACTTGTGGAGCAACGGCAGTGCCTTGGCCTTGGCTTCCCGTTTGGGAGTTCCCTGAATTTCAAGACCCAGGATGACATTGTCCAATATGGTGCGCCAGGGAAGCAGCAAATCCTTTTGAAGCATGTAGCCGGTAATGCCGGTCAGTCCGTCCACGCGGTTGCCGTTCACAAAGATGGCCCCCTCCGAGTTCTGAAGCAGCCCGGAAATGATGTTAAACAAGGTTGATTTTCCGCAGCCGCTGGGACCCACGATGCTAACGAAACGGTGATTGGGGATCTGCATGTTGACCGGGCCAAGCGCCTTAACGGGGGAACCGTCGGCCGCTTGATAGGTCTTGCTGACGTTCTCAAGCTCCATTTTGTACGAGTTCATGGTTTGCCACCTCCTTCGTGTTATATTTATAGTAATATACATCACACGATGGAGGTAATAAGAAGTTCTTATGTAAGAATATATAACACGGAAATAACATTAGAGAGGGTCGCGCGAGGAATAGGCAGGAGATTAGGGGGTCCCGCCATTGCGGAAGCGGATGACTTGCGCGTTGATGCCGGCATGCAAATTTGGAAGCAAATCAAGAATATTGTCGGGCGCGGATTGATGATAAACGCAATAGAAGCTTTGCCGCAAACGAATTTCAGGAAGAAGGATTCGCTCGATTTCGGCATCGCTGCCGGCCGCCCATAGGGAAGAAACGGGCAAAAAGGAGCAGCCTGTGCCTTGCTCGACCATTTGACGGATCAAATGGGACGTATCCACCTCGATGAGTTGCCGGGGGGACATCCGCAGCGGACGAAAGAGCTCGTGTTCCAGCAATTCCCTCAGCGGCATGTGGCGCTTGAGCAAGATGAAGGGCACTTCCTCCAGATAAGTTACGAGGCTTTGATAGCGAGGGAAACCAGCCTGCTTCGGGCCGATAAAGACGAGTGGCTCTTCGAATAATTTCACGGTACCCAGTTGGGGGAGCGGGGAATAGGTTTGGTTGATAAAGGAGATATCAAGCTCTCCGGAAGCCGTTCGTAAGGCCAGATCCAGCGACTGCCCGGTGTTGATTTTCCATTGGATCACCGACGTCTGCTCTTTCATCGACTGAATAATGGCCGGCAGCATGACATGGGTTAACGAATCTACGATACCGATTCGGAGCTTCTCCTCCAAGGGAGGTTCGGACAGCATGCGGATCGAGTCTTGTCCAGCTTCCAAAGCGCTAAGGGCATACTGAGCGTAGAAGTAGAATTTGCGGCCTGCCTCTGTCAGGAACGCGCCTGATCGTGTCCGATGAAACAAAGGGGCACCGAGCTCCGCCTCCAGGCCGGCGATCCGGAAACTAACGGCGGGTTGGGTTAAGGCAACCTTCTGGGCGGCTTTGCTCATGCTTTCGCTTTCGGCTACGGCAATAAACACTTTGAGATCGAGCATGTCCATGGGCGAGGCCTCCTTTGTAAGGAATCTGGCGTATAAGTGAGATTATTTTACATGAAAAATCGTGCTCCTGGAAGGGGGCGGGCAGGCTAGTCGGTTTGCGCATTTTGTGATATAATAAAAAGTCGTTTATCCCTGTAAGGTAATGGCTGCGGATGAGCGGCTTTTTATAAGATAATGTGATTGAATGAAGAGAGGTGACATCCCTTGTTGGACCGACTACAATCCCTAGCCGACCGTTACGAGAAGCTGAGTGAGCTGCTTTGCGATCCGGACGTGGCGAACGACGCCAAACGACTGCGGGATTACTCCAAAGAACAATCGGATTTACAGCCGGCTTATGAGGCGTACACCGAATATAAGAATGTCGTCGAAGAGCTGGAAGCCGCTAAAGTCATGCAGGCCGAGAAGCTGGATGATGAAATGCGCGAAATGGTGAAGATGGAAATCGAGGAACTCAGCGCACGTCAGCAGGAGCTGGAAGAGAAGATTCGCGTATTGCTGCTGCCGAAGGATCCGAACGACGATAAGAACGTCATCGTGGAAATTCGCGGTGCGGCCGGAGGGGACGAAGCGGCTTTGTTTGCCGCCGATTTGTACCGGATGTATACGCGGTATGCCGATTCTCAAGGCTGGCGCATCGATATTATGGACATGAATGAAAGCGACCTGGGCGGTTTTAAAGAGGTTATCTTTATGATTAACGGCCGAGGCGCATATAGTAAGCTGAAGTACGAAAGTGGTGCGCATCGCGTGCAGCGGATTCCTTCGACGGAATCCGGCGGTCGGATTCACACGTCAACTTCGACGGTAGCCGTTCTGCCGGAAGTTGAAGACGTGGATATTGAAATTCTCGATAAGGATATCCGTGTCGATACGTTCTGCTCCAGCGGGGCGGGCGGCCAATCGGTTAACACGACGAAATCCGCCGTGCGGGTGACGCATATCCCGACCGGCATCGTGGCGACTTGCCAAGATGGTAAATCGCAGAACTCGAACAAAGAAAAGGCGCTGCAGGTGTTGCGTGCCCGGATCTTCGATATGAAGCGACAGGAAGAGGAAGCGAAATACGCCGGCGAGCGGAAGAGTAAAGTCGGCACCGGGGATCGCAGTGAGCGGATCCGGACCTACAACTTCCCGCAAAGCCGGGTAACCGACCACCGCATCGGCCTGACCCTGCATAAGCTGGATCAGGTGATGAACGGCGAGATCGGCGAGATCGTATCGGCGTTGACGATTGCCGAACAAGCCGAACTGATGGATAAAGGAGAATAACGTTTTGCACAGCGAAGGATACCGGATGTCCGGTGCAATGACGATTTGGGAAGCCCGTAAAGAGGCTTCTTCTTTTTTAGCGGCGGCGGGCGTGAGGGAGCCGGAGTCGAATGCGGAGCTGCTGCTCCGCCATGTGCTGGGCCTTGCGGGCGCGGCGTATTTGGCCGCGCTTCGTGACCCGTTCCCGGCGGACAAGCAGGACGCCTGGGAAACGGTGGTCCGCCGCAAAGCGGCGGGCGAGCCGGCGCAGTACATTATCGGGGAGCAGGAATTCTACGGGTTGACCTTCCAGGTCAACCCGGCGGTGCTGATCCCCCGACCGGAAACGGAGCTGCTCGTGGAGCGCATCGCGTTGGAAGGCGATGCGCTGTGGCCCGGCGGCGCGCCGTATGCCGCCGACATCGGCACCGGCAGCGGCGCGATTGCCGCGGCCCTGGCTCATCTGCGCCCAGCCTGGCGCGTCGCGGCGAGCGATATCTCGCCGGATGCTTTAGCGGTGGCGCAGGACAATGTCCGGCGGCTCGGCCTTGCCGTGGTGTTCAAGCAGGGGGACCTGCTTGAACCGTTCGCCGGCGAGCCGCTGGACATCGTGGTGTCGAATCCGCCGTATATCCCGGCGGAGGACATCCCGCACCTGCAGCCGGAGGTGCGGGACTTCGAGCCGCGCGGCGCGCTGGACGGCGGTCCGGACGGGCTCATGCCCTACCGCGCCATGATGGCGCAGCTCGCGCTGCTGCCGCGGCCGCCTCGCCTGATCGGCTTCGAGCTCGGCCAGGGCCAGGCCGCCGACGTTGCGGAGCTGCTCCGCGCCGCCGGCCATTGGGACGAGATCGTGACGGTTCCTGATCTCGCCGGCATCGACCGCCATGTGCTGGGCATCGCGCGGGGGCGTTAGTCCTCGCTTACACGCGACTCTATGAAAATAGGTGAAGCTCCTCAACCAAAAGCCGCTCACTTTGAGAGGGTAGTTTCATAGAATGTGGTATCTCAAGCCGAAAGGAGGAGATTCCACATGGCATTCACATTGACGTATCCGTATGCGCAAGCCGCCGGCGTCGGCCAAGGTTATTTCGTGGCTGCCGATCCGCTTGGCCCAACCGGGATCGTGACGGTAGCGGCTACACTCGGTAACGTCGAGCTTCGCATTACCCGGTATAATGCACCGGTTTTTATTCAGACCGTGACCCAAGGCAGCACGTTTACCGTTGAACTCGGCAACATTCAAACCATCGGTATTTTCGCGCTGACCGCCGCCACGGGGACCTTGACTCTCATCACTCCCGTTTAACTTGCGTTCCCCCATTTTCCCCTTCTTATCCCGACCCCCATTTCGGGCGCCGACGCTTGCGTCGGCGTTCTTTTTTGCGCCGTTTAAGAGAGAAAACCCGTCTCCGGGCAAAAATAACCTTAAAAGGGGAAACCTTTTGCTGGTTTCACCCGTTATTTGGGTCGAAGGGCTCATTTGTAGTTGAGCGGGGTTTCTTTTAAAGTAAAGATACGGGGTTTCTAGATAAAGAAAAGAGGATGTTCATGCTGAGCAAACTGAAAAAAATCGATTACTCCATCGTCTTGATCTTGCTGTTGCTCATGGTCATCAGTATCGCGGTGCTGTACAGCGCCACGTCGCATACCCAGTATCACGGCTACCACCTTCGCATGCTGGCGTATTATGCGCTGGGGTTTGTCGTATTTTTTGGCGTCTCCATTCTCGACTATCGGCTGCTCGTCAAATATGCACCTTATTTCTATCTGTTCGGCTTCGGGCTGCTGGTCGTCGTTATGTTCATCGGGAATACGTATTACAACGCCAAGGGATGGCTGACGATTCCGGTCATTAACCAAAGCTTTCAACCGGCGGAATTTTTTAAGCTGTTGCTGGTCATCTTCCTCGGGTTTATGTTGCTTCGCAAACGCAAACCCCGGCTTTCGTTCTGGCGCGACGTCGTGCCGATCTGCCTGTTGACCTTTGTCCCGTTTGTCGCCGTGATGGCGCAGAACGATTTGGGAAATGCGCTTAGCTATGTCATCATTTTGGCGGGCATGCTGTGGATCGGGAACATTAAATACTGGCACGCCCTGATCGCCCTCGTGATTTTCGCGGGTTCGGTGATCGGCGGAATTACCGCCTATAAGACCTATCACGACCAAGTGTACAATTTCTTCGTCGAGATCGGTCGGGAGCATTGGATCAGCAGAATCGATCCCTGGCTGATCCCCGAGAAAGCGTCGGAGGACGCTTCCTATCACACCCGGAACGCCAAGCTGGCGATCGCCTCCGGGGGGATGACCGGGGAAGGGTACATGAAAGGGGAGACGGTTCAATCGGAGCGCGTGCCGCTTACGTATTCGGACTCGATCTTTGTGGTGATTGCCGAGGAATTTGGCTTTATCGGAAGCTCGGCACTATTGCTGCTGTATTTCGTGCTGATCCATAGGCTCATCTTGATATCCCTCGAAAGTCGCGAGGCGAGCGGGCCGTTCCTCATCGTGGGGATCGTCGCGATGCTGCTGTATCAGATCTTCGAAAATATCGGCATGTTCATCGGCCTTATGCCGCTGACGGGCATCACGTTGCCCTTCATCAGCTATGGCGGGACCTCGCTGCTGATTAATATGGCAAGCATCGGCGTAGCGATGAGCATCCGGATTTACGGCCAAGAAAAGGAAGAGGACAACCCGGTGCCGGCGGCATCATCGTCTTCGCGTTACGCCTTGCTGAGAACCAAGCGACGGCCGGAGAAGCAGGGATGAGCGAGGGGCGCGTGAGGTCATTTTGAGTTGGTGTGAGGTCGTTTTTGACCGGGACGGGATGTGCGACTTCGAATAGAGTTACTTGATCACCTTATTTTTGCGCGGTGCAAGGATATCGCCGAAATAAGGTGATTTTTTATGCTTATTTCCGGATGCGGTGGCTATAATAGCGGATTTGAAGGGGGATAAGGTGAAAGTTTCATCTTATTTGGCTCGAAAAGGGGAGATCAGCGGAAATAGGGTGATTTCTTCACTCTATTTTTCGCGGGCAAAAATTTACTAGATTCCTAGGTTTAGAAGTCTCTTAACCGGACATACTGATAGACATCAGCTGCTGAAATACCGGTTTTGGTTAGGAGCAAGAAATCATGAGCCAACGTACACCTTCCCGTAAGAAAATCGCCCTTTTCTTCTTTTCTATTGTGATGTTGTTGATGTCCTGGGAGGGACAGATGGTTGATACCGCCGCTGCGGCAGGCACGCAAGGGGTCATTCCGCAGGAATCCATTCGGCTGCGCATTCTGGCGAATTCGGATGGAACCGGCGATCAGCTCGTCAAACGCCGCGTCCGCGATGCTGTGGTTGAGCAGATGAATGGCTGGGTTGCCGAGTTGGAAAATCCGCAAAGCTTGGAGGAGGCCCGCCGGGTGATCCGCGATCATCTGCCTGCCATCGAGGAGCAAGTCGGTCAGACGCTCAAGCAATATGGGAAAAGCTACGATTATCAAGTCGAGCTCGGCACGGTCCCCTTTCCGACGAAAATGTACGGCGGCGCGGTGTACCCGGCCGGCAATTATGAAGCGCTGCGCGTGACGCTCGGCGAAGGGAAAGGGAAGAACTGGTGGTGCGTGCTGTTTCCGCCGCTATGCTTCATCGACGCCGGTAGCGGAGATGCACTGGCGAAGGATGCAGGGACGGCCACGATCGCGAAGACTTCGGCTGAAGGGATCTCGAGGGATGCTGTTCAGGTCGAGCCAGAACAAACAGAGGTGCGGTTCTTTCTGTGGGACATGCTGGTGAATTTCTGGAACTGGATTACAAGTTTATTTGTTTAATGGTTCATAGGATGAGATACCGTTCGGAGGAATCCGGGCGGTTTTTTTGTGGGCTTCGCCGGGACGGGCTATGCGCATGGACGGGTTCGGGTATAATAGTAGAATATCGATATTGAACAGTTTGGGATGAGCGAGAATGAACCGAAATGAATCTATTGAAAATAAAGCCCGCGGCGCAGTGGATTTGCCCGCTCTGGGAGAGGTGGCTGCAAAGTCGACACGTTCGTGGAGGGTAGAGCCTGGGACGGGGTTCGCGACCTCTGGGGAACAAGTTGCTGATGCCGGCGTGTCGGAAGTTCCGGCGGCGGGGGGGGAGGCGGCGGCCCTGAAGGAAGCCGCCGCGGTGTTAGCCTCTGGCGGGACGGTGGCGTTTCCGACGGAGACGGTGTACGGGCTTGGCGCGGATGCGCGGAATACGGCGGCGGTGGAGGCGATTTTTGCCGCCAAGGGCCGCCCCTCCGATAATCCGCTGATCGTGCACATCGCCGACATGAGCCAGCTGAACGGACTCGTCACGGAAGTGAACGAGACGGCACGGCGGCTCATGGAGGCGTTCTGGCCCGGGCCGCTGACGCTGGTGCTGCCCGTGGCCGAGGGCGCCGTCTCGCCGCGCGTGACGGCGGGGTTGTCCACCGTGGGCGTGCGCATGCCTGCCCACGACGTGGCGCTGCGGCTGATCGCCGCAGCGGGGTGCCCGGTGGCGGCGCCCAGCGCCAACCGGTCGGGGCGACCGAGCCCCACGCTGGCGAGCCACGTGGGCGAGGACCTGTCCGGCCGCATTGACGGTATCGTCGACGGCGGGCCCACCGGGGTGGGCCTGGAGTCGACGGTCGTGGAAGCCGGCCGGGACGGGGTTGTCACCGTGCTCCGCCCAGGCGGGATCACGGTAGAGCAGCTCGCCCGCGTCGCGGGCGCGGGCGTGCGGCTGGACGCCGCCCTGCAGCCGGAGGCGGAAGCGGGCGGCGGAGCGGCCCCGGGCCCGGCGGCTGCGCCTCGCGCGCCGGGTATGAAGTACACGCACTACGCGCCGCAGGGCGTGCTGCGCATTGTGCGCGGGTCCGCCGACCGGGTGGCGGACCGCATACGGGCCGAGCTCGCGGCGGCCGCGGCGCGCGGAGAGAAGACGGGCGTGCTCGCCTTCGACGAGCGCCTCCCGTCTTACCGCGCCGACTGCGCGCTATCGCTCGGCCGCGAGGCCGAGCTGGAGACGGCGGCGCACCGTCTCTACGCTGCGCTCCGCCGCTTCGACGAATGCGGCGTCACTTACATCCTCGCCGAAGCCTGCCCCGAGGAGGGGCTTGGCTCGGCGGTGATGAACCGGCTGCTGAAAGCCGCCGGTCACCGGGTGATCGAGGCCGGCGGAGATTTGGATTAGGGCAGGGGGTGAGACGGACATGATCCGTATCGGCCTGGCCGGCTGGGGGGATCATGACGATTTATATCCTGCCCGGACGCCGGCCAAAGACAAGCTCGCTTGGTACGCGAAGTATTTTAATATGGTGGAAGTCGACAGCTCTTTTTACGCCGTGTTGGGGGAAGAGGTGTATCGCCGCTGGCTGGCGGAGACGCCGCCCGATTTCACGTTTGTGATCAAAGCCTATCAGGGGATGACCGGCCATAGTCGGGGCAAATCGCCGTTTGGCGGGCCGGGCGATATGTTCCAGGCTTATCTGAACTCGATCCGCCCGGTGGTGGAAGCCGGTCGGCTTAAGGCCGTGATGTTCCAATTCCCGCCCTGGTTCGACTGTACGCCGGAGCATGTCCGGCAGTTACGGGCCATCCGCAAATGGATGGGGAACTTGCCGGTGGCACTGGAATTTCGCCATCAAACCTGGTTCGCGGGGGACAACCAGGAGCGCACGCTGGATTTCATGCGCCAAGAGGGTTGGATTCATATCGTTTGCGATGAACCCCAGGCGGGGCAAGGTTCGGTCCCTACAGTGCTGGAACCGACGGATGCCGAATTGACGATCGTCCGTATGCACGGCCGAAATGCCGTGGGCTGGAGCCAAGCGGGCGCATCCAATTGGCGGGAGATCCGCACGTTATACCGCTACTCTCGAGAGGAGCTTCTAGAGTGGACCGAGATGCTAATCCAGTTACTCGGGAAAGGGACGAACGAGATCTGCATGCTCTTCAACAACAACTCCGGCGGGGATGCGGCTGTTAACGCCCTGGAGATGATGGATTTGCTGGGTCAATCGCCACGCGAGCTTCCGCCGCGTCAAATGGATCTGTTTGGCGGCTGGGAGGATGAATGAGCAGATTCCTTAACCCGATGAATCGTTGAATGGGATATTCGTCCACATCGTTCGTTTGCGGCTCGTTTGGCGCTGGATTGCGAAAATAGCGGTATAAAGTGGCGTTATTTATAGAGAGGGAGCCTCGTATTGGGGAAATAGCGGTATTTTAGGACGTTATTTCTATGGATATCGGGGTGCCAGCCTCCTAAAGAGGGGAATAGCGCCACGAATTACCGCTATTTCTGTAAAAACCTCGGATTATGGGAGAATAACGCCATCTTTTACCGCTATTTCATAGACAGGCGGGGCGAGCGGGGGGGATTGTAACGCCAAGGGGGTACCTTCACGGCTTGCTATCGAGCGGATAGCCTCACGGCTTGCCATCGAGCGGATAGCCTCACGGCTTGCCATCGAGCGGACAGCCCCGCGGCTCGCTCATACTCGCGCGGACAGCCTCGTGGTTCCGCCCTCCCCGCCGCCCCGCCCTCCTATCCTGTCACTCAAGCCCCCACGCCTCACACTCCCGATCCGCCCATCTCCTCCTCACAAGTTTAGATAGAACTCCAGCAAGGCCGCTAACCGTCTTCCGCCATAATCTCCCAATCCCGCTCTTCCGCCAAGTCATGAACCGGGACCTGTCCGCATATGGTTGTACAAAAGACTGGACAAAAGGGGATTCGGTTATGACGGAGGCTTATGAGCGGCTGGGAGAGCTGTTGACGATCCTGCTGATGGCGGCTGCGTTAGGGATGGATGCGTTATCGCTGGGCGTCGGTATCGGCATGAAGGGGGTCCGGCGCAAGGACGCGCTCCGCATCGGAACGATGGTCGCTCTCTTTCACGTGCTTATGCCTCTGCTTGGCATTGCGGCGGGGCAATATGTCGGCGCGCTGCTGGGAAGCCTGGCGCGGTATGCCGCGGGAGGGCTGCTGTTCCTGCTCGGAGCCCATATGATCCTCAGTTCGATTAAAGGCAGCGGGATGCAGTCGATCAACCACCGAACCTGGTTTGGCGTGCTGCTGTTTTCGCTTAGCGTCAGCATCGATTCTTTTTCCGTGGGCGTGTCGCTTGGGATGTTCCATGGAGATTGGCTGCTGACCGTCCTGGCCTTCGGTTTTTTTGGCGGCGTCATGTCTTTGGTGGGGCTTGCGATGGGACGAGGCGTGGGGCGTTCGCTTGGCGATTACGGCGAGGCGGCAGGCGGGGCGATTTTGCTAGCTTTTGGATTGCTGTTCATCTTTTGAAACTACGGCTCTTCGTGTTAAAATAAAGGTCCAAACGCGGGAATGCTCCCGCTTAACCTGGAGGTGAAAGGGCATGCGCATCTTATTTGTTTGTACCGGGAATACCTGCCGCAGCCCGATGGCCGAAGGCATGCTGCGTAAGCTGGCGCGAGACCGGGGGCTGGATGTGCAGGTTCGTTCGGCCGGCGTGGCCGCCATGAAAGGCAACACCATTTCCCATCATGCGGGAGCCGTTTTGCGGGATCGGGGGATCACGGATGCCTTTGAATCCACCCCTTTATATGCCGAATTGGCGGATTGGGCCGATCTGATCCTGACGCTGACGCAAGGGCATAAACGACAGGTTGTTCATTCTTTTCCGGAGACAGCCGATAAGATATTCACGTTAAAAGAGTACGTCGAGGACGACGTCTCCATTATAGCCAATCTGGAGGAGTTCCGGCGGTTGGCGGCGGACCGGGAGTTGGCCCGGGCGCTGGGCAGCGAGTGGTCTGCGGCGCAGCAACGACGGCTCGATGAGCTGCAGCAACGGTTGCCGGCCTACGACATTTCCGATCCGTTTGGCGGTTCGCGGGTGGATTACGACCGGGCGGCAGCCGAGATTGGGGCCGCACTGGAGAAGCTGATCGCCAAACTGGAGCGCGGCGAGGGGCATTAAACCTGTTGCATTTGCCCCGTCGATGCTTTATTCTAAGAGCAGAAGATTTTAGTTCCGATGTAACTGGCGACAAGAGTGGATCAAACCACGATGGAGCATCGGATTATACGGCCGGTCGCCTGGGCAAAGAGCACGACGCGCGTGAGCTGCGTTATGCTCTTTTTTTGTTGGGTGGTCATGTGTTGTGGGGGAACATCCTCCGTTTGCGGCAAGCCTTTCTCTGTTATAATAAGGACAGACTATGTTTACATGTTCTTGGTTGGTGGAGAAAGGAGCGGGCATCAAATGGAGCAGGAAGAGCTCGGAACGATTCGGACGCAAGTGGCAGCGGTCGCGGAGGAAGTTGCCGCCGCAGCTAACCTGGGTCCGGGAAAACTGCTGGTCGTTGGAGCCAGCACCAGCGAAGTGGCGGGTAAACGAATCGGCACGGGCGGAGCTGAAGATATCGCGTCCGAGTTATGGGCCGGGATCGAGCAGGTCCGGGCTAAATATGGCTTCGACGTTGCGTTTCAATGCTGCGAGCATTTGAACCGTGCGCTGGTGGTTGAACGCACGGTGCTGGAGCGGCTTTCGTTGACGGAGGTAGCTGCGGTGCCTGTACCGAAGGCGGGCGGATCGATGGCCGCGGCGGCCTATCGGCGTTTGTCGGCTCCGTGCCTGGCGGAGATGCTCGAAGCCCATGCCGGGATCGATATCGGCGAGACGTTAATCGGCATGCATTTGCGACGAGTGGCGGTGCCGTTTCGTCCTTCGTTGCGCAAGATTGGGCAGGCGCGCGTTACGGCAGCCACAACTCGTCCGAAGCTGATCGGCGGGGAACGGGCCGTTTACGCGCTTCCGCTGGATTCGGATTCCACACTTTGCGAGTAAGATGGGATATTCATTATAAGGGGGATAACGGAAGATGGAAAATTTGAGAAATCAAGATCCAGCGGTGCTGGAGGCCATGAATTTGGAGCTGAAGCGTCAGCGCAACAATATTGAGCTGATCGCTTCCGAGAACATCGTCAGCGAGGCGGTGATGGAAGCGATGGGTTCCGTGCTCACGAACAAATACGCCGAGGGATATCCGGGCAAACGCTATTACGGCGGTTGCGAACGTGTCGATATCGTGGAAAATATCGCTCGCGACCGGGCCAAAGAATTGTTTGGCGCCGAGCATGCGAACGTGCAGCCGCATTCCGGTGCGCAAGCGAACCTGGCGGTTTACCTTGCCGCGATCAACACCGGCGACACCGTGTTGGGGATGAACCTCGCGCACGGCGGTCACTTGACCCACGGCAGCCCGGTTAATGCGTCCGGCTTGTTCTATAATTTCGTGGCGTACGGCGTTCAGGAAGATTCGTTCTTGATCGATTACGACGAAGTGCGCAAAGCGGCGTTTAAGCATCGCCCGCGCCTCATCGTGGCTGGAGCGAGTGCGTATCCGCGGATTATCGATTTCGAAAAACTAGCTTCCATCGCAAACGACGTGGGCGCTCTTTTCATGGTCGATATGGCGCATATCGCCGGACTCGTAGCTGCAGGACTGCATCCGAACCCGGTGCCGCATGCTCATTTTGTGACGACAACAACACATAAGACGTTGCGCGGTCCGCGCGGCGGGATGATTCTGTGCAAACAGCCATGGGCTGCTGCGGTTGATAAAGCGGTATTCCCGGGGACGCAAGGCGGGCCTCTGATGCACGTGATCGCTTCCAAAGCGGTTGCGTTGGGCGAAGCACTTCAGCCTTCTTTTAAAACCTATGCGGAAAACGTTGTGAAGAACGCCAAGGTTCTGGCGGAAACGCTGATGGCCGAAGGCTTGAACATTGTCTCCGGCGGCACGGATAACCACCTGATGCTGGTGGATACACGCAACCTGAACATCACGGGCAAAGACGCCGAGCATGTGCTCGACTCGATCGGGATCACCGTGAATAAAAACGCGATTCCATTCGACCCAACCAGTCCGTTCGTCACTAGTGGGATCCGGATCGGTACGCCGGCTGCTACATCGCGTGGCATGGATGAGGAAGCGATGAAGGAGATCGGCCGGATTATCGCGGTCGTGCTGAAATCGCCGAAGGACGAAGCACTGCTGGACAAAACTCGCAAACAAGTGTCCGAGTTGACCGACCGTTACCCGTTGTACCCGAACCTGAAATATTAAGAACTTGACGTAACAAAGCCGGGGGCTAACTGCTCCCGGCTTTTTTGTGTTTAAGATGGAGGTTATTCCCTCTCTTTGATCGCCATGACGCGAAGTCGACTGGTATCCAGCATCCACTGACCTTCCTTATATAAAGCGGGTTTTGCGAGGGAGACTATGGCATCGTACAGGGGAGCTCTCTCAGAAGATGGGATTCCTGTGAAAAAATAGTCAGCAAAGCTGTCGAGCCACTTTCTTACGACCTCTTCCCCTTTCAGTGGTGTGGGAAGGTCGAGATGCCGGGCGAACGTAACGCGGAAGCCGCTTCGTTCCAGCAGGCTAGCGTACTCCCCAATGCTGGGGTGATACCAAGGATTTAGCCCCTCCCAAGGATATCCATGTGTTTTCAACACCTGCTCGATAGCTCGGGTCAATGCGGCGACATTGCCTTTTCCCGCGAATTCGACCGCCAACCGGCCGCCTTTCCGCAGGGCGAGGCGGATCGTTTCGGTAACGGCAGGCGCATCCTGGATCCAATGCAAAGCGGCATGGGAAAATACGGCGTCATAGTATCTGTCGCTCCGGTAATGCCGAGCATCTCCGACTTGAAGGTCCAGCTCGGGATACCTCTGTTTCGCGCGATGGATCATTTCTTCGGATGCATCAATTCCGGTAGGGATGGCTCCGGCGGCAGCAATAGCTGCCGTGAGATCCCCATTCCCGCAGCCAAGGTCGAGAATACGTTCGCCCGGCAGCGGATGCAGCCAGGTTAACAGCTCGACGCCCGGTCTGGAGGTTGCATGCCGATGATCGTGAGAATTGGGTTTGCTTGTTGAGCGGTTAGGGGGTTCGTTCATCCGTTCCTCCTCCATGCCTCCAGATTCAGTTCATTATTCAGTGCCGCGGCGGCCATTGCTCCAGAGGAGGCTGCCGCGATGGCCTGGTGTCGCATCGTTACGGCGTCTCCGGCGCTAAATACTCCCGGTACGGTCGTTCTCCCCAATTCGTCAACGATGATCGTTCCCGTTTCGGTGACCTGGCAACCCAAGGATTGGGGGAGGTTAGAGCCGATCGCCAGGTCGGGACGGAAGAAGATTCCCCTGCACGATATCGCTGTGCCATCCTCAAGTACAACTTGCCGCACAATCCCGTCTTCTGACTCGATGGAACGAATCTTTGCGTCGTGGAGAGGGACGCCGTGCTGCCGTAAATCCTCGCGATCCGCGTCCGTCAGCCCGTCAGGGCCGTTTGTGCATAACGTGAAGCGGTCCGTCCAACCGGAGATCAACGGGATGAAGTGCATGGCGTCTGCCCCTCTCGAAATGATAACCAGTGGCTCATCGCGTAATTCCCAACCGTCACAGTAGGGGCAAACGAAGGCGCTCCGACCATAAACCTCAGTGAGACCCGGGATATTCAGCGGTTGATCCTTCATGCCAACGGTGAACAGCAGCTTCTTGCTGCGGAGGGTGATTCCCTTGGCGGTTGTGATCTGGAAATGACCGTCCGCCCCGGCGGCGGATTGAACAGCTTCTTCAATAAATGTGATGCCGGGATAGCGGACGATTTGCTCCTTTGCAAGCCGTCGCAACTCACCCGGGGGAATTCCGTCGCGAGTAAGAAATCCGTGAGCCTCTCGCGTCACGCGGTTGCGGGGTTTTCCTTCATCGATCACTACCGCTTTCTTACGAGCTCTGCCCAACATGAGGGCGGCGTTTAAACCGGCGGGCCCACCTCCAATAATGACGGCATCATACAGAGTTTTATCCATCTTTACTGCACCTCCATAGATCTTTAATATCTATAATTAAACGACAAGAAGTGTCGGATCACTTCTTGTCCGCAAGGGATCTCCGAGCCGTAACGGCTGCATCAACCACCGATTGGATCGTATGCTCTTGCAAATACCGATTCAGTTGTTGCTCAGCGCCATCCATGACCTGCTTTACCAGGCATACGCATCGTGCTGGATCATGATCGGCTTGGCAACGGTCGTCGCGTTCTTCGTCAGCCAGCAAACGATGCTGATTCGATTCCATATTCGAACATTCGAATAAATGCTGCCGACCTTCGATGACTTGGATTACCTCAAGAAAGGTGATCTGATCCGCAGGCCGGGCTAACTCGTAACCGCCGTTCACCCCTGGTACCGCGCGGACGATGCCGTCCTGCCGCAGCTTGGACATGATTTTGGAGAGATAACTTTCCGACACGCCAAGCATTTCAGACAATGACTTGATACCGACGTTCTGGCGCCGTTCCGCATTCGCTAAGTGAATGAGGGCGTGCAGCGCATAATCGGTGCTTTTGGAATATTGCATGGACGGTCCCCTCCTTTGAATGATTATGGACTTAGTGTATCCATAATATCGGATGGGTATCCTGACTGTCAAGGGCTCACGGATGACTGTGGCTGATTGCAAGTGGGTTGCTTCATATATAAGCGGTTTCTTTTTGACGGCTTTGCAACATGTTGTAGCGAGGGTGAAAATGCCAACTTGGAGTGATATAATAGACAAGATTTGTGGAGCGTTCGAAGAATGGGAACGAGATGGCAAGTAAAGACTTAGCTATAAAAGCGGAGGGACGAACGAAATATGCGAAAATTGGTGGTATGCGATCACCCCTTGATTCAACACAAACTGACTTTTATCCGTGACATGCGGACTAACACGAAGGATTTTCGTGAACTGGTGGATGAAGTAGCTACCTTGATGGCGTACGAAATTACGCGGGAGATCCCGCTGGAGTCGATTAAAGTGCAAACGCCGGTGGCTGAGGCGGAGTCGAAGGTCATTTCCGGACGGATGCTGGGGCTCATTCCGATTCTCCGGGCTGGGCTGGGTATGCTGGACGGGGTATTGAAATTGCTCCCCGCGGCAAAAGTCGGTCATGTCGGGTTGTTCCGGGATCCGGAAACGCTGCAACCGGTGGAATACTACATCAAGCTGCCTACGGACGTACAGGAGCGTGAACTGATCGTGATCGATCCGATGCTGGCTACCGGGGGATCCGCCATTGCGGCAATTACCGCTTTGAAGAATCGCGGCTGTACCCAAATCAAGATGATGAACCTGATCGCTGCGCCGGAAGGTGTTAAGGCGGTCCATGATGTGCACCCTGACGTAGATATCTACGTGGCGGCTTTGGACAGCCACCTCAACGAACATGGCTACATCATTCCAGGCTTAGGCGATGCCGGCGACCGGTTGTACGGCACAAAGTAATTTAGTTTGGGTTGGAGACCGCTCTAACGGAACCCGAAGCCCTTATTTCGACCATTTCTCGTGTTTTATGATGCTAACGGAACCCAGGGCCCTTATTTGTCCTTTGGGCAACAATCTCGGGTCGTTTTCAGGTAAATAAGGTCTCCTAGTTCCGTTAGAATCGAAAACCTAGTGTTTTAGGTCAAATAAGGTCATCTGGTTCCGTTAACAACGGAGTGCCAGTTGAATTCAAGATTCGACGTCGAATCAACTTCAGTGAGTATGCATCGCGATGGAAAGCCTAGTTTGAAAGACCATTTCAATCAAGATTTAAAAGTTGGGTTTTCAGCGTCGAGAAGGTTGGATGAAGCTAGGGAGGGAGTAGCGGAGCGTAGCTAGAGGCTACGTGAGCAACGGAGCGACCGGCTGAATTCAAGATTCGATGTCGAGTCAACTTCAGTGAGTATGCATCGCGATGGAAAGCCTAGTTATAAATTACCATTTCGATCAAGATTTAAAATCGGGTTTTCAGCGCCGAGAAGGTTGGATGAAGTCAGGGATTGAGCAGCGGAGCGTAGGTAAGCCTACGTGAGCAGCGGAAAGCCCGGGCTGAATTCAAGATTCGACGTCGAGTCAACTTCAGTGAGTATGCATCGCGATGGAAAGACGATTTTATATTTAACCGTTTCAATCAAAGTTTTAAAATCGGGTTTTCAGCGCCGAGAAGGTTGGATGAAGTCAGGGATTGAGCAGCGGAGCGTAGGTAAGCCTACGTGAGCAGCGGAAAGCCCGGGCTGAATTCAAGATTCGACGTCGAAATCACATCTTTGAACTCGCATCGCGATGGAAAGACGATTTTAAAACTACTTCTATAAGGAAGGAATTGAGTAGGGTGGGTAAGATTAAGGTTATGACCATCTTCGGCGTCAGACCCGAAGCGATTAAGATGGCTCCGTTGATTCTCGAGCTCCAGAAGCATCCTGAGCAGATCGAATCGATCGTTTGCGTGACGGCCCAGCATCGGGAAATGCTCGACCAGGTATTGGACGTTTTCAAGATCGTCCCGGATTATGATCTGGATGTCATGAAGCCGAATCAAACGTTGAACGAAATTACGATTCGCGTGCTTCAAGGGTTAGAAGGCGTCCTCAAAGAGGCCAAGCCGGATATCGTGCTGGTGCACGGGGATACATTGACCACATTCCTGGCGAGTTATGCCGCCTTCCTGCAGCAAATTAAGGTGGGGCATGTCGAAGCCGGCCTGCGTACTTGGAACAAGTTGTCGCCTTATCCGGAAGAAATGAACCGTCAGTTGACCGGCGTTTTGGCCGATCTGCACTTTGCTCCGACGGATTGGTCGGCAAGTAATTTGCGCAAGGAAAATAAGCCGGAGTCAGCTATATATGTCACAGGCAACACGGTTACGGATGTGTTTCAATATACAGTACAGCCGAATTACACGAACTCTGTGCTGGACTGGGCCGCCGGAAAGCGGCTTATTTTGATGACGGCGCACCGTCGCGAATCGCAAGGCGAACCGCACCTGAACATTTTCCGTGCCGTGAAGCGAATTGCCGATGAGTTCGAGGATGTAGCCATCGTGTATCCGGTCCACCCAAGCCCTGCGGTGAGGGAGCCGGCTTACGAAACTTTGGGGAATCACCCTCGTATTAAACTTATCGATCCTTTGGATGTAGTGGATTTGCACAACTTCTATCCTCATACGCATTTGATACTTACGGATTCGGGCGGTTTGCAGGAAGAAGCGCCTTCTTTTGGCGTTCCGGTGCTTGTGCTTCGCGATACGACGGAACGTCCCGAAGGGATCGAAGCGGGAACGCTGGAATTGGTCGGCACAAATGAGGAGATGGTTTATGAGCGGACAAAGGCGTTGCTCAGCGATCAGAACTTGTATGAATCGATGAGCCGGGCAGCAAATCCGTACGGCGATGGAAAGGCATCGCAAAGAATTGTCAATGCGATATGTCACCATTTCGGATTTTCGGATCAGCGTCCGGAGGAATTTCACAGAAAGTTCACAAACTAACGAAAATTTGTTTTGATCGCGAGCCTAAAAAAGTATACAGTATTACTGTACGCTGTATGCGTTTTATTCAGGATGGCAAGGGCAAATTTAGCATTTCAAGGCTTTAAATCACTAAAAAACCTCAATTGACAAGATCTCTTCACAATTAGTAAAATAAATTGGGATTATTAGGGTGATTGAAATGGAAGACCCGACAAAACCTGGTAAAAACAACAACAGCGTTGGAAAGGCTGTCGCTGTGGTAACCGCTTTAGGAATGAACTTTGCCGTATGCGCTGTAGGAGGTTACTTCCTTGGCACCTGGATGGATAAGCTGTGGTTCAAGAACGGCCTGGGCATTGGTTTGGGCGTTTTGATCGGTATTGCAGCGGGCATCCTTGGCATCGTCGCTCTGATTAAGTCGGTTGTGGGGGGAAATAATGGATGAGCTGTCGAAATACAGCCGTGCTTTGACAGCCGGAACCCTAGGTTTCTTGGCCCTGTGTTTTCTCGGAGGCGCTTTATTGCCGAAAGTTCAGAGCATTATGCTTGGCATTGCGCTCGGCTCAGCAGTAAGCTGGATTAATGCGGTTTACCTCAGCCGTAAGGTCCGGCAGGTACTGGATGCCGCGGTAAACGGCGGTTCGAAGCGGTTGAACATGGGGTTTCTGACCCGTACGGCACTGGCGGTTCTGGCGGTATTTTCCGCTATGAAATTTCCGCAGCATCTCAATGTGTATGCGGTTGCCGGCAGTCTGGTTTTTGCGCAATTTTTGCTTCTTTTTATAGGCATTCGTTTTTCTCGTAAGCCTGAGGCTTGAAACATTCAACTTGGAATGGGGGTGAGAAAACATGCATGAAGCTCCGGTCATAGAATTGGGCGGCCTACATATAGACCTGTCCGTTATTTTGATGCTGGTAGTGACTTGCACGATCGTGTTTGTTGTTGCCCGCCTGGCGACGCGGAACTTATCCGTAGAGAATCCCGGAAAGCTGCAAAATTTCTTGGAATGGGCGGTCGAATTCGTTCAGAACATGATTTCCAGCACCATGGATCTAAAGAAAGGGAAACCATTCCTCTCCTTGGCCATGACGATGATTATGTTTATTTTTGTCGCAAATATGCTCGGACTACCGTTTGGTGTCGTCACGGAGTATGATAATCCGGCAAAAGCAACCATCTTCGGTCAAGAAATTACCTCGGTGACCACAGTGCTTGCGGAAGAACACGCGAAGCATCCGGGTGAGGAAGCACATGCCGAGGTAGCCTGGTGGAAATCTCCTACGGCCGATCTCAGCGTGACGATGGCGCTTGCGTTGCTGGTATTCGTCATATCTCACGGTCTTGGGATGATCAAGAATACCAAAAATTATTTCAAGCATTACGTACAGCCGTATCCGTTTTTCCTACCGATTAACATCATTGAGCAGTTGTCGAAGCTGCTGACGCATGGCGTTCGTCTATACGCGAACATCTTTGCGGGCGAGGTGCTGATCTCCACGATCATGACTTTGGCCAAAGCAAGCGTGATCGGCGCAATCTTCTCCGTTCCGTTGCTCATGGTTTGGGACGGATTCAGTATTTTCGTCGGTGCGATTCAGGCTTTTGTCTTTGTCATCTTGATGATGGTGTACATCTCGCAAAACCTCGAAAGCCACGAGGAAGAGCATTAATCGGGGAGTTTGGATTCCCGCGCTTCAAAGATAAGCTAAGTTTCAAGTTACGGATTGGAGAACGACTTCAACCTGACTGAACTATAAAAATTTGATTTTACTTTTAAGGAGGATATACAAAATGGGAGCAATGGCATTATTGGCAGCAGCTATCGTAGCAGGTTTGGGCGCGTTTGGCGCAGCGCTGGGTAACGGTATGGTTATCAGCAAAACGGTGGAAGGGATCGCGCGTCAACCTGAAGCGAAATCCACTCTGCAAACGACGATGTTTATCGGCGTTGGTTTGATCGAGGTACTTCCGATCATCGGCGTGGTCCTGGCGTTCATGTTCTTTGGTCAGGCTTAATCGAATTTTCAAAAAGAAATGGCGGGGAAGGCCACAGCCGTCCACGCCTTCTTTTTAGCCCAGGGTGGGCGATACGCTAATGCGGATAGGCTTCGGAAAGGAGTGACTTAAGTTTGGAAATCGTATGGGAAAACACCGTCATCGCGTTGATCGCGATCGGGATTTTATACTTCTTATTGAACAAATACGCTTTCGGTCCGTTGTTGTCCGTGATGGAGAAACGTCGCGAGCTCGTGCAACAACAGCTTAGCGAAGCGGCGCAAACTCGCGAGCAGGCAACTGCCTTTGTGGAGGAGCAAAAAGCGGCCCTTCAGCAAGCGCGCAAAGAGGCGTACGACATTATCGAGCTATCCAAGCAAACAAGCGGCAAGCAAGCCGCTCAAATGCTGGAGCAAGCCAAGGACGAAGCATCTCGCTTGAAAGAGGAAGCAGTACGCGATATTCAGAACGAGAAGAACCGCGCTGTGGAACAGCTTCGCAGCGAAGTCGGCGCCGTGTCGGTGAAGATCGCATCCAAGTTGATCGAGAAAGAGGTCAGCGAAGAAGGCGTTCAAGGCGAACTGGTCGACAAGTACCTTAAAGAGGTCGGTGGCCGCTCATGAGCCGCGAGACCGTAGCCGCAAAACGGTATGCCAAAGCGTTATATGAAATCGCCGCGGCGGAAGGCCGGACGCTAGAGGTCGAAGAAGAATTGAAGGCGCTGGCGGCTGCTTTTCAGGCTGGGGATGACATCGAGCATTTCATCGCCTCGCCGAAAATTACGGAAACCGCCAAATGGGAAGCCATTTCCCGCGCGATTGAAGGCAAACTGTCCAAACCCGTAGTTTCTACGGTGAAGCTTCTGGTGGAACGCGGAAGAATCGGACTCCTGCCAGAGCTGGTGGACGCTTACGTGAGCATTTCCGGCGAAGCGCTTGGGCTTGCTAACGCAGTGGTTACGACCACGTACCCGTTAAACGAGGACGAGAAGCAGCAAGTTGCTGCGGAGTTCGGCACACTCGTGAAGAAGAAGATTCGGGTCGAGAATGTGATCGATCCATCGCTGCTTGGCGGGATGAAAGTGCGAATCGGCGATACGTTGTACGATGGAAGCTTGGCCGGGAAACTGGAACGGCTCGAAAAGTCTTTTCGAAGACAAGCACTGTAGATAGGGGTGAAACACTTGAGTATCAGACCTGAAGAGATCAGTACTCTGATTAAAAGTCAGATCGAACAATATAAATCGGAAATCGAAGTGGCCGAAGTCGGCACCGTTATTCAAGTTGGTGACGGTATCGCCCGTGTCCACGGACTAGAGAACGCCATGGCGAACGAGCTGCTCGAGTTTGAGAACGGCGTTTTTGGTCTTGCCCTTAACCTGGAAGAAAGCAATGTCGGTGTCGTTATCCTCGGCCCTTACAGCGAAATCCGTGAAGGCGACCAAGTGAAACGGACCGGACAAATCATGCAGGTTCCGGTAGGCGAGGCGATGTTAGGCCGCGTCGTGAACCCGCTCGGTCAGCCGATTGACGGCAAAGGACCGATCGAAACAACAGAATTCCGTCCTGTTGAGAATAACGCTCCAGGCGTTATCGACCGGAAATCGGTTCATGAACCGATGCAAACCGGGATCAAAGCGATTGACTCAATGGTTCCAATCGGTCGCGGACAACGGGAACTGATCATCGGTGACCGTCAAACCGGTAAAACGGCGATCGCCATCGATACGATCATCAACCAAAAAGGGAACGGCGTGAAATGTATTTATGTCGCCATCGGCCAGAAGCAATCCACCGTCGTTAACGTAGTGGAAACCCTTCGTCGCCACGGCGCGTTGGATTACACGATCGTCGTGTCGGCTTCCGCTTCGGAACCGTCACCACTCCTCTACATCGCTCCTTATGCCGGTGTAGCCATGGCCGAGTACTTCATGTACAAAGGCGAGCATGTCCTGATCATCTATGACGACTTGTCGAAGCAAGCTGCGGCTTACCGCGAATTGTCCTTGCTGCTTCGCCGTCCACCGGGCCGCGAGGCGTTCCCGGGTGACGTCTTCTACTTGCACTCCCGTTTGCTGGAACGTGCAGCTAAACTGAGCGACGAGCTTGGCGGCGGGTCGATCACGGCGCTTCCGTTTATCGAAACGCAAGCTTCCGACGTATCGGCGTACATTCCGACGAACGTCATTTCGATTACCGACGGCCAAATCTTCCTGGAGTCCGACCTGTTCTACTCCGGTCAACGTCCGGCGGTTAACGTTGGTATCTCCGTATCCCGGGTAGGCGGCTCCGCGCAAATTAAGGCGATGAAGAAGGTTGCCGGTACCCTGCGTCTGGACCTTGCCCAATATCGCGAGCTTCAAGCATTCTCCCAGTTCGGTTCCGATCTGGACAAATCGACGCAAGCCCGGTTGACCCGTGGTTCGCGGATGATGGAAATCCTGAAGCAAGGCGTAAACCAACCGCTGGCTGTCGAATTCCAAGTTGTCAGCTTGTACACAGCGGTTAAAGGTTTCCTGGACGATATTCCATTGGCCGACGTTCGCCGGTTCGAATCGGAATTCCTGTCCTTTGTCCAAAATCAGCATGGCGACGTGTTGCAATCGATCCGCGATACGAAGGATCTGACGGCAGACAACGAAACGAAGCTGAAAGAAGTTATCGAGCAATTCAAACGCGGTTTCGCGACTACGGCATAAATGTTCTTGCGGCACAAACCGGCCTTGGCTAAGCGCAACGCCGGTTTACGCCTGTGTGTAAAAAATACTTTGGGGATGCCAATTGCTAGAGTGAAACCTAATGGGTCTTTCGGCAAGGGGATGTAAATGATTCTGGAGAAGCGAAGCGTTCGCCTTTGTGAGCGGATTTCTACTATATTTGAATTGATCAATTCAAGAAATCCGCGAACAACAGCGATCGTAAGAACATTTCATTCTCGCCGCCCCAATAGACCCAAAAGGGTTTGCACCCAAGCTTGGCCACGCCAAAGTTTAAGGTGGTGAAATCATGGCAAAAGGGATGCGCGAAATCAAGCGTCAGATCAAAAGCGTTCAGAACACCCGGCAAATCACCAAAGCGATGGAAATGGTAGCTTCGGCGAAGCTGCGCAAAGCGCAGGAGAGAGCACAAGCCTCCCGTCCTTATGCGGAGAAGCTGAAAGAGGTCGTTTCCAGCATTGCTGCCGCCTCCCAAGGCGTCAGCCATCCGATGCTCGTGACGCGTCCGGTGAAGCGGACCGCTTACATCGTGATTACGTCCGACGGCGGTTTGGTCGGCGGATATAACGCGAATATTTTGCGGAAAGTGACGGATATGGTTCGTACCCGCCACGCTTCATCCTCGGAATACGAACTTTTCGTGATCGGTCGTAAAGGCAGAGATTATTTGAAGCGCCGTAACTATCCGGTGTCCCACGAAGTAACCGAACTCTCGGATACGCCGAGATTCGCCGACATCAAGTCTTTGACTTATGCGGCGGTGCAGGGCTTCGAAACCGAGCAATTCGACGAAATCTACGTTTGCTATAACCGATTCGTTAATGCGATTACCCAACTGCCGACCGTGGAGCGTTTGCTTCCGTTTGACTCTGTTGAGCATGAGGGTCTGGCCAGCAGCTATGAGTATGAACCTTCGCCTGAAGGGGTATTGGAAGTGCTGCTTCCGAAATATGCCGAAACATTGATCTTTGGTGCGCTTCTTGACGGTAAGGCGAGTGAGCTTGGCGCGAAGATGACTGCCATGGGCAGTGCGACCAAAAACGCGTCGAAGATGATCAATGAACTAACCCTGACGTACAACCGCGCTCGCCAAGCGGCGATTACGCAAGAAATCACGGAGATCGTTGCCGGAGCAAACGCAGCCCAAGGCTAATCGATCCGGAAGCAATTTTAGGAGGGAAACGAAGATGAACAAAGGACGCGTTGTCAGCGTAATGGGTCCGGTTGTTGACATCGAATTTCAGCGCGGTCAACTGCCGGAAATCTTCAACGCTATAAAAATTGAGAAGCAGGACAGCCAGTCTGCGCTGGTTCTGGAAGCTTCCAATCATCTGGGCGACAACCTCGTTCGTTGTATCGCCATGGCCTCGACGGACGGCCTTGTGCGCGGTACGGAAGCGATCGACTTGGGAGCGCCGATTTCGGTTCCGGTCGGAGAAGCAACGCTCAGCCGCGTGTTTAACGTGCTCGGCGAACCGATCGACAAGAAAGGCGCAGCCGCTACCGAACTGAAATATCCGATTCACCGCGAACCGCCGAAGTTCGATGAACTGTCGACGCAAGCGGAAATGCTGGAAACCGGGATCAAGGTCATCGACCTGCTGGCTCCTTATGCGAAGGGCGGTAAAATCGGCCTGTTCGGCGGCGCCGGCGTAGGTAAGACCGTAACGATCCAGGAATTGATCCGTAACATCGCGCACGAACACGGCGGGATTTCCGTATTTGCCGGCGTAGGGGAACGTACCCGTGAGGGGAACGACCTTTACATGGAAATGACGGAATCCGGCGTTATCGAGAAAACCGCGATGGTATTCGGACAAATGAACGAGCCGCCGGGTGCGCGTTTGCGCGTAGCCTTGACGGGCCTCACGATGGCTGAATATTTCCGCGACCAAGAAGGCCGCGACGTATTGCTCTTCATCGACAACATCTTCCGGTTTACGCAAGCGGGTTCCGAGGTATCGGCCTTGCTTGGACGGATGCCTTCCGCAGTAGGTTACCAACCGACGCTGGCAACCGAAATGGGCCAACTGCAAGAACGGATCACTTCCACCAAGAAAGGTTCCGTTACTTCGATCCAAGCGATTTACGTCCCTGCGGATGACTATACTGACCCGGCTCCGGCTACGACGTTTGCTCACTTGGACGCAACGACGAACTTGGAACGGAAAATTTCCGAAAAAGGGATTTTCCCGGCCGTGGACCCGCTGGCTTCCAGCTCGCGGATTTTGACGCCGGAAATCGTGGGCGAAGAGCACTATGCCGTAGCCCAAGGCGTGAAGCAACTTTTGGCTCGTTATAAAGAATTGCAGGATATCATCGCGATCCTGGGTATGGATGAATTGTCCGACGACGATAAAACATTGGTGGCACGTGCCCGGAAGATCGAACGTTTCCTGTCGCAGCCATTTAACGTGGCTGAGCAGTTTACGGGGATCGCCGGTAAGTACGTTCCGATCGCGGAAACCGTACGCAGCTTCAAGGAGATTCTGGACGGCAAGCACGACGACCTTCCGGAAGCGGCGTTCCTGTTCGTAGGAACGATCGAAGAAGCCGTCGAAAAGGCGAAAACGCTGTAAATCCAAGCCGAATCCGGATGCTTCAGAAATGAACTGTCCCACGAACAGGAGGGATAAACTTGAGCAGCTTTTTATTGGAAATCGTTACGCCGGAGCATGTGGTGTACTCGAAAGAGGTGGACAGCCTGACGGTCCGCGGACTCGAAGGGGAGCTTGGCATCTTGCGAGGCCATATTCCACTCGTCACACCGCTGCAAGTTGCTCCAGTGGTTGCGAAAACCGGCAAGGAAACGACAACGATCGCGGTACACGGTGGTTTCATCGAAGTGCAAAGCGATAAAGTCATCGTGCTAGCCGAGAGCGCGGAGCTGCCGGAAGAAATCGACCTGGAGCGGGCCATTGCGGCCCGGGAGCGTGCGGAACGCCGATTGGCGGCTCGCAGCAACCAGGACCGAGTCGATCATCGCCGTGCAGAGCTGGCGCTGCAACGGGCGGTTACGCGGATCAACGTATCCAGCGACAACCGTCATAAGCAATAAATCTGCGGAATAACGGGCACCTTTGGGTGCCTGTTTTTTCTTGCAGAATGACATGACGATGACATTTAGGTGATAGATGAATTTGGAAACCTTTGCAAGGTGAAGAAAAGCTGGATTATTGCTGCGATGGCAAGTATGATATATAAGGTCTATATTTTTACAAGTTCATAACCGATATATATTACAAGGTTGTGAATCTTGGAGCAATGCGTTACAGATCAGGATTAACCGTTTAGGTACTTGCAGCATAAATATAAATGTGATGGGGGATTTAGTCATGAATCCAATCGACCAGGTAACGGCTTCGGTCGGTGTAGGCGGCTTGACAGCCATCCTCGTCTCCTTGGCATGCATTGCGTTGTCATGGTGGGCGCTGCAAAACTTGAAGCTGGATCTATTCATTCGTCACCCTAAGGGACCTCAAGGAAAGCTGCTGCAGCTGTTGCTCGCGGTGGTATTGGGGCGTTTTGTAGCCGCTTTTGTGATGGAGTATTGGGGATATACCCAAATGTTGAAGTACATGTTTTGATCAAAGCAATTTGTCGAATAACATCATTTCATTGTGTCAACAATGGTGAGTAAGGACTACGACTCGAGAGCATGTCCATAAACGGGGCAAGAGGCGATTTCTGCGCCAAAACACGCTTTTTCGACAGGATTAGAGCCTTGTGTGCCTTAAATGACCGGTGATATGATGAAATTTAGGGAATGAACAGGTTAATCTTTTTCCAAATCGGGAAAAAAGTGAAAATGAACGCGCGGAGGGAACCATGATGAGCAAATTTATCGTCCGCGGTGGCAATGTTTTGGCCGGGAACGTAAAAGTCAGCGGTGCTAAAAATTCAGTGCTACCGATCATTGCAGCGTCTTTATTGGGTGAAGAAGGGGTTAGCGTTATTCGAGATGCACCACCTCTAGACGATGTGATGACCATTAATAAAGTGTTAGAGTCGCTGGGAGCGGCCGTTACCTATGATCGGGAAGTCATTACGGTCGATGCGCGGCAAATCGCTTCATGCGAAGCGCCTTATGAATGGGTGCGAAAGATGCGGGCGTCTTTTCTTGTCATGGGTCCGTTGTTGACACGGATGGGTTTCACCCGGATTTCCCTGCCGGGAGGCTGCGCGATCGGGACTAGACCGATTGACCAGCATTTGAAGGGCTTCGAAGCGATGGGCGCAGAGATCACCCTCGGTCACGGATTTATCGAAGCCAAAGCGAACGGCCGCCTCCGCGGCGCTAAAATTTATTTGGACGTTGCCAGCGTAGGTGCGACGGAGAATATCATGATGGCAGCAACCTTGGCAGAAGGCACAACCATCATTGAAAATGCGGCGAAGGAACCGGAAATCGTCGATTTGGCCAATTACCTGAACAGCATGGGCGCCGTTGTCCGTGGAGCGGGAACCGGCATGATCCGGATTGAAGGCGTCGAACGGTTGCACGGATGCGAACATACGGTGATTCCGGATCGGATCGAAGCCGGAACTTTTATGGTCGCTGCGGCGATTACCGGCGGGAATATTTTTGTTGAAGGGGCCATTGCGGATCACCTTGGACCGGTCATTTCCAAGCTCGAGGAGATGGGCGTAACGGTAGAAGCGCAAGAGAACGGAGTGCGAGTCATCGCCGACAAGCCGCTGAAAGCCGTTGACGTCAAGACGTTACCGTATCCTGGCTTCCCAACCGATATGCAGTCGCAAATGATGGCTTTGCTGTTGGTGTCCGAAGGCGCAAGCGTCATTACCGAGACGGTCTTCGAAAACCGCTTCATGCACGTGGATCAGTTCCGTTTAATGAGCGCCGACATTAAGGTGGAAGGACGCAGCGCGATCGTCTCCGGGGGCAGCAAGCTCAGCGGAGCCAAGGTTTGCGCCACCGACCTTCGTGCCGGAGCAGCTCTGATCCTGGCAGGATTGACGGCGGAAGGCACGACGGAAGTCAGCGGGACGCATCACATCGACCGCGGATACGTGGATCTGGCTGAGAAATTGTCCGGCTTAGGCGCTGACATTTGGCGCATTTCTGTCGAGGAGCCGGCTCCGGAAACCGAGAAGGTTTCGGCCAGTGTGAAAGAAGAAATTCCGGTATTGAAAATCCAGCCTTCTTGGGCCTGATGGATAAAGGAATAGGAGTACGGAGAAAACCATGCCGGGGGCGTGGTTTTTTTCATTTCTATAGCTGACTTGTGCACTCCCTCTAGTCGAACTATAATTGTTTGTATACGCAATAATGTAATGTAGATATCATTTGTATACTAAGTGTGGAGGGATGCGGAAATGCGCGATCGTAAAAGCGGCTATGGCGTATGCCCCAATGACGAAGGATGTCCCGTCGAGTTCACGCTGGACGTGATCGGCGGTAAATGGAAAGGCGTCCTATTGTATCATTTGATTAATGGACCGATCCGATTCAACGAGTTCCGCCGGATCTGCCCGACGATCACTCAACGAATGCTGACGCTACAGTTGCGCGAACTGGAGGAGGACGGCATCGTGCATCGCGAAGTGTACCATCAGGTGCCGCCGAAGGTAGAGTACTCCTTAACGGAGTTTGGACAGACCTTGATTCCGATTATTCAAAAGATGAAGGAATGGGGCGAGACCTACAAGAAGACGGCGCCGTTTCTGAATAAAACGGAAGTGCAAGGATAAGCAATTAGCGAAGGACCTGGGAAACCGGGTCTTTTTTTGTTGGGGAGGAACGGGTCTAAACGATCTTGGTCGGGCCAAGTCTAGCTAAATGCAGCTAATTAATCCTCGAAATGTTGAAAGTAATACAACAATCTAATGCGAAGGAAGTAAAAGTAAGAGCTACCCGAGAGCGCCGTCAGGCGTTTTTTTAGTTTCAACGTAATAGGGGAGAAAACGGGTTCTAGCATTTTGCCAAAACTCATATCTATAAGTATAGCGGGTAAACGATATAAGGAGAGAAAAGCTAGGTTGCTAGCTCGCAGGCGTGATTAGCGTACAGCAGCACGAATAGAGGTGGAGGTAAACGAATCGATGCAGGAACGGTCCCAGGTAGTAAAAATAAATGTGGCGCCTCGCCGAGAGGAAAAGAACGGTAAGGAAGAGAGCAAGAAGTCCATAAACGTAACGGAGAGGACGGAGAGACCCGTAAATCCAGGACTTGGGGGAACCGTGGCGGGCAGGACCGAGAGACCTGCAAACGTAGGAGACGGGAGACCCGTAACGGAGAAGACTGAAGGGGCTGTAAATCTAGGAGGCGGGAAAAACGTTGCGGGCAGAACGGAGAGATCCGTAAATACGGGTCTCGGGGGAACGGCAGCGGGAAGCTTGGGTGAGGCGCGGGCCCGGGTGGTCCCACCGGGCCCGGCCCCACTGGCGGCACCTGGGTCGGTGCCGCCGGAGGGCCGCGTGCGCGTAAGCGTCCGCACGCGGCCAGGCCGCCCTATCTCCCGCAAGAGCAGCGGGAGATGGGGCGGCGGCGCAGGCGCCGCCCCCGTGGTGGCGGCGCTGATCGCGC
>NZ_JADCNN020000024.1:0-64293 GCF_014947195.2 Paenibacillus rhizolycopersici
CTTTCGTTCATCGCTGCGTTTCAGCGGCGACTTTTATAATATATCACAGTCGGCAAGCTTTTTGCAAGAGGTTCTACCAAACTTTTTTCTTACCAATGTCTTCCTGCCTTCTGCAGCTTGTCCCCCAAAACTGGGACGAATGCTAATTTACCATAAGGACGGTCCCGCCGTCAACCCCAAACTTGGCCTATTCTCTAGCTTGCGGGAAACGAGCGCGGCGGGCGTATTTCGATAATTCCTTGGAGGGTGCAAATCGGGCATACATACGGAAGATCGTTTTGTACCGATTGGCGATGGCATGCCGGATATCCTGATCCAGCCGGGTATCGCTCATATCCAATAGCATCTCATCTAGCTCTTTTCGCAGCACATAGTCGAGTTCTTTGCATTCTTTGTCGCTAAACAACATTCCCAGCACGCGCAACACTCCTTATTCAGCCATTGTTATAAGGTATAGGTCCTTCTAAAGACGCTTTAATGTTATGCTCACTTTTTGGGAAAATTATGAATGTTGGGCCAAATAAAAGGTTAACGTACTCTCAATGACCGCGGCGATCAGCAGCATTCCAACGATCCAGATCGCTCCCCGGCCGGCAGAGATCAAAAAGCCCCTCCAGTCGACTGTACATTCAGAAGCGTCTCTGGAGCCGATCTCCCCCAAGCTTTTAAGAATCAGATATCCGAATTGCATCCCGAAGCCGGCTGCGATCAGAATGGCGGGGATTTCGATGACGCCATGAGGAAGCAATCCCCGTACGATCAGATTCAAAACATTTCCTCCATCAGCCCCAGCTGCCGTCACCACAAACCCCAGTACCAAGCCGTTCATCAGCAGGAAGAAAGCCGGCAATATCCCGAAAATGGCCCCCAGCAAAATGACCATAATACTTTTTACCGCATTATTGAAGAAAATAAACAGAAAAAAGTTCAGTTCAGGATGATCGGACTGCGCCAAACTCCGGCTAATCTCGCCAAGCCGCTCGATGTCAGGCATAACCCAACGGGTGATCAGATCCACATTTCCTGCTCCCAGCGCCACTCCTGCTGCAAAAATGAGAATCGAAAGAAGCATTGCCCTCTTATATTTGCGTAAATCACTTCCAAATCCACGGATCGAAAACATCGCATCAGGTCTCCTTCAAATATGTAATCGACGTAAAGCGTCATAAAGCTTTGGAACAAGCATACATTGGTACAAGCGGATCAGTTCAAGATCATTCATTCTGATGACGAGAGGGGCTTACTGTTCATGAACAACTTCTTCTATGTCCTTAACGGGAAGAAAATCAAACGCTTTTTCTTTGTTTTCGCCGCGGCCCTCTTTGCTGCCGGCGTCATTTACGTGGAACAAGGGCAGGTTACGGTGTTTTCCGAGGAAAGCGCCCCGTCGGCCATTTATAGCGTGTCCACGAACAAAAAAGTCATAGCCCTCACCTTCGATATCAGTTGGGGCGATACGCGGGCCGAGCCGATTCTCAAAGTGTTAAAGGAGAAGAACGTGCAAAAAGCGACCTTCTTCCTATCTTCCCCCTGGAGCAAGACCCATCCGGAAATCGTTAAGGCGATTCAGCAGCAAGGCTTTGAAATCGGAAGCCACGGGCATAAACACACGAATTACAGCAGCCTGAGCGATGAGGAAATATCCCGGCAAATTTCCACAGCCCACACGATTCTGACCGAAGTGACCGGCCAAGCTCCCAAGCTGCTGCGGCTTCCCAACGGCGACTTCGACAAGCGCGTGCTAAAGATCGCCGCAAATCAAGGCTATAAGGTCATTCAGTGGGATACCGACTCCCAGGATTGGATGAATAAAGGCGTGCAGACCATCGTCGATCGCGTCGTAAAAAAAGCTCATCCGGGAGACATCGTTCTCCTGCATGCCAGCGATTCGGTCAAGCAGACGCAGGAGGCGCTGCCGATTATCATTGACGAGCTGCGCAAGCAAGGCTATGAATTCGTAACCGTAACGGATCTGCTACAGGAAGCCAGCGTGCAGGGCAATGAAGTTCGCGACCAAGCCTGGCTTCAGGAGCAATTGGAATACGCCGCCGGGTGGTAATTGGCAGCAAAAAAGCCCAGTCTAGGCTGGGCTTTTTTGGGTTTTCGAATTTCCCGAACTCAGAACTCGCTGTAAAATCAAAATTTGATAAGCATTGCAAGCGATTAAAGGCGCAACAATCCAAGCAGTCGCGGAATTAACGCCAATTTTCAATACGCCAACGGTCTCAACAATCGTTACGGCAATCATGAAGAACAGTGTGGGAATCCAGGCGGTTGCATTCGTCAACTTCGCCTTATAAAAGGCGGTACCGGCAGCCACAATAAGAAGAATGATGCCTAATACGAGGTCGAATACCCCCTCTTGTTCGCCGCCTACAAAAATCCGGAAGAACATCAGCTCCAGCAGCGCCAAGGCGGTCAAAACCAACTGTATGTATTGCCACGTTCTTTTGGAAAAAACGCCATTCCCCATATAATTGATCATTAAATATGCGAAAAAGCCCATCTGGGAATATACGCTTACCATGACGCCGACGCCCAACAAGATCCCGACATTCACCAAAATATCAGTTAGGCCCTTGTATTGCAGCGTATCCGTCCATTGCAACAGCAAACCGACGATTAGCGATCCCGCCGCCCCAACGGCCAAGGTGGTCCCAAATAAATAAAGCCATTTTTTTAAGTTCAAGCCCCTTACACCTCCACTAACGAAATATTTTACCAACGATCCCGGTAAAAAACCATTGTTTTTAAGCTTTTCGTTGGGATATTTCCGTTTTTAAGCCGCATACTAACTTCAGCAATGATGATAAGGAGGAAGGGAACCATGAAATGGCGGGGTACCCGTTGGATTTTATGCTTCTTATGCACATTTACTCTTCCGCTAGCCGCTTGCGGTTCTGAACAAAGCTCCTCCTCCTCTTCCCAAGGTGGAGGATATAAGGAAACGAAATCCATGGTCATCGATATCCTTAAGACAGATGAAGGTAAAAAGGCCATTTATGAGGCGCTAAGCACTCCCCCAAGCAGCAGTGAAAGCGGCAGCAGCGGCGGTGAGAGTGGCGGCGGCTCCGAATCGGGCTCCGATTCCGGGTCCGGCTCGGGCGGTTCCGGTGGAAGCGGTGGAAGCGGCGGCGGAACGTTTGGGGTAAAAATGATTCTTCCGTCCCAAACTTCCAACGAAGTCCGCATGGCGGTCAAGGAAACCATCACCTCACCGGAATATAAGAAGGAAATCGAGAAGATCATGACCGATCCGCAGTTTGCCGGAGACTTTGCTAAAGCGGTTAACTCGCAAAGCAAGGAGCTCCATATGCAATTGATCAAGGATCCGACGTATCAAAAATCCGTCAGCGATATTCTGAAATCGCCGGAAGTCATGAAGATGTTCCTTGATTTAACCAAAACGCCGGATTATCGCAAGCAATCGATGACCGTGATGCAGGAAGCAATGCAAAGTCCCTTGTTCAAGATGGAAGTCCTTGAGCTGTTAAAGACCGTCGTTCAAGAGCAACTGCAACCGAAGGTAGAAAAAGAGCCGAAACAAAATGAAGGTGGCGGTTCTAGCGATGACGGCGGAGAAGGCGGCCAAAGTAAAGATGGCGGCAATAGTGGTGGCGGCGGAGGTTCCTAACCTGAAGCCCATCACAAAAAAAGACTGGCCCGTAATGGGTCAGTCTTTTTCGCATATAAGGGTAATGCGCTGAGCCAGTTCATCGTACAGCCGGCCGACGGAGGAGTCTGATTTATACACGGATGGAGAAAAATCCGGTTCCGACGGATGGTTGTCCGGCGCTCCGAGTGGAATTTGCGCCAGCAGTTCCGTATGCAGAGACTCCGCCAATCGAGCGCCCCCGCCGCGGCCGAAGATATAATCCTTATCGCCGCATTTGGAGCATTCGTAGTAGGCCATATTTTCGACGACGCCCAGCACTTCATGCTCGGTACGCAGGGCCATCGTCCCTGCCCGAGCGGCGACGAATGCTGCCGTAGCATGCGGCGTCGTTACGATGATCTCCCGGCTCTGCGGAATCATCTGGTGTACATCCAGGGCAATGTCGCCCGTGCCCGGCGGGAAATCAAGCAGCAAATAATCCAGCTCACCCCACCGGACGTCGCTGAAGAATTGCCGGAGCATCTTGCCAAGCATCGGTCCGCGCCATATCACGGGGTTATTGTCCTGGATAAAGAAGCCCATCGACATCACTTTGACCCCAAACCGTTCGACCGGTACAATTTCACCATCCTCGATAAGCGGCGCTTCCTCAATCCCCATCATGTCAGGGACGCTAAAGCCGTAAATGTCGGCGTCTATCAATCCGACCTTCTTGCCTTGCCGCGCCAGAGCCACTGCCAAATTGACCGTGACCGTCGATTTGCCAACCCCGCCCTTGCCGCTGGCTATGGCTATAAATTGAACGCCGGACCTCGGATCAAGAATCGGCAGCTGTTCCAATCCGGCCCCATGACCTTTTAGTTCTTCCCGCTCGCTTTGAGCCGGTTCAGATGGATGGCGGGCCGAGCTGAATGCGGCCTCCCTCTCCTGTTCCGATGCTTCACGGAAACGGAGATGAACCTCCCCCACGCCTGCTTCGGATAAGCGAAAGCGGATGTCTCTTTCTGCTTCGGCCTGCGCTTCGCTGCCTTTCTCAAAGCCGACAACCGTTAACGATACGCGGCCTTCCTTGATCATGATGTCGCGAATCCACTGCAATTCCACCAGGCTGAGACCCGTGGTTGGTTCGGCTACAGGGCGCAATGCCGCCTGAAGCTGCTCCTTCGTTATCACTGACAGCACCTCGACTTCATCAGATAATTAACTTAGCTGGTCCATTATGAGGTATATTATATCATTACCTGACATCGTCTGCCGGGGTTTGTACTTTTTCGCCGGAATAATATCGCAGGATCCCCTGATAAATTGAGGCGGCTACTTTTCGCTGGTACGTTTCGCTGCCGAGCAATTCCGCTTCCCCCGGATTGGACAAGAAACCAACCTCCACCAGCACGGAAGGAATATGTACCGCTTCAAGCAGATACACCTTCTTGTCCGAACGATTGGCGACCCGATCGGTGTTTTCAAGATTCCGCCTTAACTCTTCTTGTACGAGGGCGGCCAAATTAGCGCTATCTTCGTGATTGGGGTAGTAGAAAGTTTGCGCGCCCCTCCAGCGCGGCGAAGGGATGCTGTTCATGTGGATGCTCACAAGCAGATCGGCCTGCCGCTCCTCGATGAAGCGGACGCGGGTTTTCAAATCCTCTGTCTTCCGTTTGCTGTAGCCCTTCGTGTCCCCTCCCGCCAGGTCTTTGTCCTCCTCGCGCGTCATAACGACAACCGCACCGGCCTGCTGCAAATAGTCGCGCAGGTATAAGGAGACCGCTAAATTGATATCTTTCTCAATCAGCCCCTGTTTGCTGCTGGCTCCGCCGTCCGGCCCGCCGTGGCCCGCATCCAGAGCGATAATCTGACCCGCCAACGGCAGACTCCAGTAATTCCATGCTTTCTGCGACGGCACGTGGTAGAAAGCCATCCCGAGGATCATGGCAGCAAGGCCGACGCCGATCAGCGCTATTTTGATGTGGTTCAGGGAAATCCATAACGTCACCTTATCTCGATCGCGCATAAAAAAAGCCACCTTTCTCCTTCATGACATTACTCATGATATGGGACAAGGTGGACAAATATGACTCTTGGAGGCCCTTTAGGCGGTTTGAACTTGCACTTAAAGCCAGATGCGCGTTTAGTTGTGGACCTGCTGCTTCATCCCGTCAATCAGGACCTCGGCAACCTCGGGCCGGGTAAATTCAGGCGGCGGGCAGATCCCATCACGCAGCAATCCGCGAACCTTCGTACCGGATAAGGTCAAATGATCTTCTTTCGGATGCGGGCAAGTTTTGCTGGAAGCCATATTCCCGCACTTCGTGCAGAAGAAGCTATGTTCAAAGAATAGGGGAGAGATCCCCAACTCCTCGGGAGTGAAATTCGAGAAAATTTCCTGTGCCTCATACGTGCCATAGTAATCGCCAACACCCGCATGATCTCGGCCAACGATAAAATGGGTGCACCCGTAGTTTTTGCGTACCATTGCATGAAAAATCGCTTCACGCGGTCCGGCATAGCGCATTGCTGCAGGGAAAACGCCCAGAAACGTACGGTCTGCGGGGTAATAGTTATCTAGTAGGGTCAAATAGCTCTTCATCCGGACATCCGCAGGTACGTCATCCGATTTGGTTTCACCCACTAGCGGATTAAGAAATAAGGCATCCACGATTTCCATTGCACTTTTCTGGATATATTCGTGAGCCCGATGAACCGGATTCCGAGTCTGAAAACCAACGACGGTCTTCCACCCCTTCTCGGCAAAAATACGACGCGTCTCGGCTGGATCGAAATAAAACTCCTTGAAGCGTACCGGTTCTGGACGATTTAACACCTGAACAGAGCCACCGACATAGTATGGGGAGCGCTCAAGCAGTTTCTTAACCCCAGGATGCTCGGAATCATCGGTTTTGAATACTTTCCGCGCTTCCTCCGCCTGATCAACATGATATACGCTGCCAATTTCCAAAAGACCGTAGATGACCCCGTCCTGTTCCCCAACCAAGGCAACCTGCTCTCCGATCTCTAGGCCTTCCGCCTGCTCACGGGCGACGGAGAGGGTGATCGGGATGCTCCAGACCGTTCCGTTCGCTAGCCGCATGCGGTCGACAACGGATCGATAATCTTCTTCGTTCATAAATCCAGTTAATGGCGAAAAAGCACCTACCCCAATGAGGTCGAGGTCGGATATGGCCCAGTTACTGATCGGAATAGCCGGAAGTCCCTTAGCTGTCTCCAAGAGATGATCCCGTTGCTCTCCAGTAACCAGTCGATGTACTAAGCTTCCGCCATGTGGTAATATTGTCGTCACCCGTATCTCCTCCACTTTTGAAATCTTCCGAATCCGTCCGTTTTATTTATGCAGGCCACATTCCGTCTTCTCCGTACCGGACCAGCGTCCCGCACGAGGGTCTTCGCCAGGCATTACCTGACGCGTACAATATTCACAGCCAATGCTGGGATAATTGCGGTCATGCAAAGGATTATAAATGAGCTCATGTTCACGAATATAATTCCATACGTCATCGGATGTCCAATGCGCGATTGGATTAAACTTGACCAGTCCGAACTTGGCATCGTATTCGATTTTCTTCGCATTCGCTCGAGTTGGGGCCTGATCGCGGCGAATCCCTGTAATCCAGGCCTCATAGCGCCCCAAAACCCGTGTCAGCGGTTCAACCTTACGTACATTACAGCAGGCGTTTGGATCCGACTTCCACAGTTCCTCCCCATACTGGGCCGCCTGTTCCTCCGGCGTCAGTCTCGGCGATACCCGAACGAATTCCAGCCCGTATTTGGCAGCAATCGCATCCCTTGTCTCATAAGTTTCTTTAAAATGAAAGTCCGTGTCCAAGTAAAAAATGTCGGTGGATGGGCTGATTTGTTGCAGCATATCCACCAGAACGACATCCTCAGCGCCAAAGCTGCAGGCAAAGGTGATATTCGGAAACGTTTCAACCGCCCAGGCGATGATTTCTTGGGGTGTGGATGACTCGAACTCGTCGGCCTTGGCCGCAATCAACTGCTCTTTTTCCAATAGATTCACTTTCCTCAGACCTCCCGCATTAAGCTAAACATGGTAAATCAAAACATTATTCCAACTAATCTGATTAGAATTATATTTTTAAGTATATGTCATTCGTCTTATAAGTCAATACTAAAAAAACCAAAATGAAAAAAAGACCTAACCTCTCCATAGAGAAGCCAGGTCACTAGTTATCCTATTAGTCGTCCTATCCAATTATTCTTCGATTTTGATCGCTTTTAACTCCGTGTCGCCGACTTCGGCCATGTCGTCCAATGCGTATTCTACAAGCGCAGAAAAGTTATTGGAGGATGTAGTTGCTCCAGCAATGGCGTCAACGTCGCCGATCAATTGCTTCTCGACAAGTTGTTTCTCAAGCTCTTCGGTGTATTTCGCTGGATAGGTTCCCGATTTAGGTTCCATAGCGGCTTTATAATCTGCGTCTTCGGTTTTCAGCTTGCCTTCCTCATTCACGTAGTCAAAAGCAACGGAATCGACCTTGTGGTCCTTGATGGTCAGCTCTAGCTGCGGTTTCCAGCCATGGTCGTCAAACGCATCGGCCTCAACCTTGTAGGTGCCATCTTCGTACAGATTAACGATCGCATCACTGGTATCACCCGTCTTGGCATGTTCCAAAGCGGCAGCAGCCAGCTCGTTGAAGTTTCTGGAAGAGTGCGTAGCACCCGTCACGGCATCTACCTTCGCTGCATCTTGAACCTCAATCAGTTTGCCTCCGAGTTGATCGAAGGCTTCCCGCGGTGTCATTTTATTAGCTGCTTTAAATGCACTCGTGTAGTTCTCGTCGTTGGTGCGCAAATCGCCGTTTTCATTCGTATAATCGTAGTAAGCCTTCTCGATCTTGCCGTCCTTCACGGTAACCTCGACATACGCCGTCCAATTCCGGACGTCCTTGCGGTCATAGATCCCTTTGTACGTACCATCTTGATACGTACCGGTGGCCGCCGAGTTATTCGTTGTCGCAGCGGCGTTATTCGAGCCATTGTTGCTTGTCGTTGCATTATTAGCGGCTTCTTTGCTATTTCCTCCGCACGCCGTTAATGCCAGGGCAAGAATAAGGACGGTCCCAACGATTTTCATGCTTTTCTTCAAAATAATTACCCCCACTATCTTGTTGTCATTTCCAAGAAGATGGTAACATGGTTGACAGGTAATGTATGTGAATTATTGCACATTGTTACATCGAGCGCTGATAGCATAAAAAAGCCCTTCTCCGCGTAACGGAAAAGGGCTTTTCGAATGCAAAGTAAAGATTAACGTTTCGAGAACTGAGGAGCACGGCGAGCTGCTTTGAGGCCGTATTTCTTACGTTCTTTCATCCGTGGGTCACGAGTCAGGAATCCTGCTTTCTTCAATGCAGGACGGAATTCCGGATCTGCCTTAAGCAGAGCGCGGGAAATCCCGTGGCGGATTGCGCCGGCTTGACCGGAGATCCCGCCACCATGAGCGATGACGATTACGTCGTAGTTACCGAGCGTTTCCGTCAAAGTCAACGGTTGTTTTACGATCAGCTTCAGCGTTTCCAGACCAAAATATTCGTTGATGTCGCGTTTATTGATGACAATGCGTCCTTCACCCGGTACAAGGCGAACACGTGCTACCGAATGTTTACGACGACCTGTCCCATAGTATTGTACTTGTGCCATGAAACTGTCCTCCCTTTTAATTATCCGCGAAGTTCGTAAACTTCAGGTTTTTGTGCCGCATGTGGATGCTCTGTGCCAGCGTAAGCTTTCAGTCTCAGCTTCATTTTCTCGCCTTGGCGAGTTTTAGGCAGCATGCCGTGAACGGCGGACTCGATTACACGTTCAGGTTTCGTTCTCAGCATATCTTTGGCAACGGTCACTTTCAAACCGCCCGGATGCAGGGAATGACGATAGTACTTTTTGTTATCCATCTTTTTGCCAGTCAAGGCAATTTTCTCCGCGTTAATGACGATAACAAAGTCACCGCCGTCAACATGTGGAGTGAATTGTGGTTTGTGTTTACCGCGGATAAGAGCAGCAGCTTCGCTAGCCAAGCGGCCCAGCGTTTTGCCTTCGGCATCGATAATGTGCCATTTGCGCTCTACTTCGGCTGGCTTCGCCATATAAGTGGTACGCATGTAAAGATCCTCCTTCAAGTTCGTCCGAAATGGTTCATCCTGCTGAAAACGATCTTGCTCTTCGGGTCGCTTGACCTCTCCAGCAGATTTATCTTCGATCGTTTCGTTCATGTTTAGCAAGCTTAAAATCTGATTTGAGCGGTTTTCTCGATTGGGGGCTGTGGGATAGCCATCAAGAAAACACAACTTTTATTTTACAGGAAGCGCAATTAATACGCAAGTCTTTTTTCAGAATATCCCCCAATAATCCGGGAACCTGATCAATCGAACAAATCTCCAAAGATATCCAGCGCCGACTTCTTCTTCTTGGGCTTATAGTGTCCCTGCTGAGGGTATCCTGAAGACGACTTGGGCTTCTCATAATGTCCCGAGTTGCGGTGATCCTCGTATCGATCCTCCCGGTGCTCGTACCACTCGTTAAAAGCCGGTCGGATATCCCGAATTTCGCTCATCAGCTTCTCTAGCTCTCCACGGTCAAGCCATACGCCTTTGCAATCCGGACATACATCGATCAGAACGCCGTCTTTCTCCACTTCTCTCATACGCACATCGTTACATACTGGACATTTCAAGGTAAAACCCTCCTTAGATTCATCGAACTATCTTACTTTTTAAATAAGTTACGGATAGCCGTCTCTAAGGTTTCAGTCTTCACACCTTCACCCCGATATTTCGTCATATTCGACACTCCAGAGCATAAGTCCCTTGCTTTCGGCCGTTGGGCCTGCGGCTTTCCGGTCCTTCGCCTCTAGAATCGTCTTCATGGATACCGGCGTGCGTTTGCCTTCGCCTATTTCAAGTAACGTCCCTACGATGATTCTTACCATATGCTGCAGGAACCCGTTGCCGGTTACGTATAAATGGAGGATTCCCTGGCCCGTTGTGCCTGCTACATTCGCTGATGAATCCACTATCATCCGGGCATCATAAATGGTACGAACATGACTGGCCTTCGTGGAGTGACGCGAAGCAAACGAGGTGTAATCATGGGTTCCAAGCAAGAAAGGCAGACTCTGCTGCATCGCCTCGATGTTCAACTTGCCTGGATGGTGAAACTGATAATTCCGTTGAAATACATCCGTGATTCGGTTGGCATTGATGGTATAGCGGTAGGTCTTACGTTTGGCCGAGCGCCGGGAATGAAAATCCAACGGGACTTCCCGAGCTGTTAATACGCGTATATCGGAAGGGAGCCGCCCGTTTAGCGCCAAACACCAGCGTTCCACAGGAATTTGCGAAGCGGTGTGAAAATGGAACGGTTGTTGCCGGGCATGTACCCCAGCATCCGTTCGCCCGGAACCATGGATCTTCAATTGTTCTCCCGTCAACTGACGGATGGCTTCCTCGATATGATCCTGAACCGTGTTTCCACCCGGCTGGGTTTGAAAACCGAAATAGTTCGTTCCGTCATAGCTGACGGTCATCAGCAAGTTGCGCATCGGTCCCTTCCTTTCTTGTTTGAATCCCAATAAAAAAACTCTCCGAAAGCTTAGCCATAAGGCGAGCCGACAGAGAGTTTTACACGCTAGTTAGGGGATCCCCTGAATTATGCGCGGTCTACCAGTTCCAGGTAAACCATAGGTGCAGCGTCGCCGCGGCGAGGTCCCAGCTTCAGGATACGAGTGTATCCGCCTGGACGGCTGGAATAACGTGTTGCCAGTTCGTTGAACAGCTTTTGGATTGCATCCTGCTCGCCATCGATCGATTCGCGGCGAACATAAGCTGCCACTTGACGACGGGCGTGCAGGTCACCACGTTTTGCTTTGGTGATCAGTTTCTCAGCGATCGAACGAACTTCTTTCGCTTTCGCCTCCGTCGTTTGGATGCGTTCGTATAAGAACAGGTCGGTTACCAGGTCACGGAACAATGCTTTACGCGCGCTGGAATCGCGGCCCAACTTTTGGTATGCCATGAGTTTTCCCTCCTTCGCTAGAACGATTTAAGCTAACTTATTCTTCAGTACGCAATCCCAAACCAAGCTCTTCAAGCTTCTCTTGAACTTCCTCCAAAGATTTACGACCCAGGTTACGCACCTTCATCATATCTTCTTCGGTTTTCGTCGTCAGCTCTTGTACCGTATTAATGCCGGCACGTTTGAGGCAGTTATAGGAACGAACGGAGAGATCAAGCTCTTCAATCGTCATTTCAAGCACTTTTTCTTTCTTGTCTTCTTCCTTTTCGACCATGATTTCCGCGTCTTTCGCTTCGTCCGTTAAACCAACGAACAAGAAGAGATGCTCGGTCAAAATTTTGGCGCCGAGGCTAACCGCTTCTTCAGGTCTGATACTGCCATCGGTCCATACTTCAAGCGTAAGCTTGTCGTAGTTGGTCACTTGGCCAACCCGGGTGTTCTCCACCACGTAATTGACCCGTGTAATCGGGGTATAGATCGAATCGACGGGAATGACACCGATCGGTTGATCATCTCGTTTATTTCGATCTGCCTGAACGTAACCACGACCACGGCCTGCGTAAACGCGCATGTGGAGTCTCGAACCCGGTTCAAGCGTAGCAATATGCAAGTCCGGATTCAAAATTTCCACGTCGCTGTCCGCACGGATATCTCCTGCCGTTACGACTCCTTCGCCTTCTGCATCGATTTCGAGGATTTTTTCCTCATCCGAATGAATTTTCAGCGAGAGAGCCTTCAGGTTCAGAATGATCTCCGTAACGTCTTCCATAACGCCCGGTACGGTCGCGAATTCATGCAGAACTCCATCGATTTGGACCGAGGTTACCGCAGCACCCGGCAGAGAAGAGAGCAAAATCCGGCGAAGCGAGTTGCCCAGTGTGGTGCCATACCCACGTTCAAGTGGTTCTACTACAAATTTCCCATAGGTGCCTTCATCGTTAACTTCTACGGTCTCGATTTTTGGCTTTTCGATTTCTATCACGAAAGTACCCCTCCTTCAAAACGTCGTTCCTTTGAATCTGCCTATTTTGCTGAAGTTTGAAACGTAGTATGCCTAAACAACCATTGTTCCCAATTGACGCTGTTGTTATACCACGGCTTCAGCGCGGCTTCATTAAACGCGGCGGCGTTTTGGAGGACGGCAGCCGTTATGAGGAATTGGAGTAACGTCTTTGATCATGTTGACTTCAAGGCCTGCCGCTTGCAAGGAGCGGATAGCGGCCTCACGGCCAGCACCAGGGCCTTTAACCATAACCTCAACACTCTTCATGCCATGTTCCATCGCAGCTTTGGCAGCAGATTCAGCAGCCATTTGCGCGGCAAACGGAGTCGACTTACGGGAACCTTTAAATCCGAGGCCGCCGGAGCTGGCCCAGGAAATCGCATTACCATGCGGATCCGTAATGGTTACAATCGTATTATTGAAGGTGGAGCGAATATGAGCCACACCAGATTCAATATTTTTCCGGTCACGACGTTTTGTACGTACGACTTTTTTTGGTTTAGCCATTGTCTGTTATCCCCCCTTCTTATTTCTTCTTGTTCGCTACAGTACGACGAGGACCCTTACGAGTACGGGCATTCGTTTTCGTACGTTGTCCACGAACCGGCAAGCCGCGACGATGACGCACTCCGCGGTAGCAGCCAATCTCGATCAAACGTTTAATATTTAAGGAAATTTCACGACGCAGGTCGCCTTCAACCTTGACCGTTTTGTCGATCGTTTCGCGTAGTTTGCTAACCTCATCTTCCGTCAAATCACGAACACGAGTGTCCGGATTGATGCCTGTTGTGCTCAGGATTTTCTGGGAAGTCGTTTTACCGATTCCGAAAATGTAAGTTAAGGCGATCTCAACGCGTTTATCACGTGGCAAATCCACACCAGCTATACGTGCCATTTTACGCTACACCCCCTTCAATTAACCTTGTTTTTGTTTGTGTTTCGGATTTTCGCAAATCACCATGACATTGCCTTTGCGACGAATGACTTTGCATTTTTCGCAAATCGGCTTTACAGAAGGTCTTACCTTCATGCTGATTACCTCCTAAAAGTTTTACAGAAGTAAAACTGGGATCGAAAGCATACGCTTTGTTTTGCGAAGCAAAACTCGAATCGCAGGCATTCTAATCATAAACTACTCTCTGAAACAACTCAACCTGAATATTGTACCACAACTTTACCGTAATTGGTATAGTCTATTTGCGGTAAGTGATCCGGCCTTTCGACAAATCATAAGGCGAAAGCTGAACGACCACTTTGTCCCCCGTCAAAATGCGGATAAAGTGCATCCGCAGCTTACCGGAAACGTGGGCGAGAATTTGATGCCCATTCTCCAGCTCCACTTTGAATGTAGCATTCGGCAATGGTTCAATGACCACGCCTTCGACTTCAATGACATCTTCTTTAGCCACAGTCAGTCTCCTTTCTCTTCAGCCATAGAATCGGCGGAGTTCTGATAAACAAGAACTGCATGCCGCAGTTTCCCGTTTGTCACCCGTCCGCTTTCCTGCAAACTATGAACAACCTCGCTGCTAACTATGGGCAGTAGCTCAAGATGCTGGGCGTTTTTACGTTTGGGTTCATCAAACTTGCGTTTGTTTCCATCCGCGATCCAGACGAATCTGTTGTCTAGAATCCCGACAATCACATAAATCGCCCCGGCATCTCTGCCTTTGAGAACTTTCACCAACTGACCGACCTGCGGCTCCGAGCGTTCTTTCACGTTCATCACCTACGCATTCAGCTTCGTGAAAATTTCCATTCCGTCCGGCGTTACAGCTACCGTGTGCTCAAAATGAGCGCAGAGGGAACCGTCGACCGTGACCACTGTCCAGTTGTCTTCCAGCGTTTTTACATATCGCTTCCCCATGTTAACCATCGGTTCGATCGCCAGGACCATCCCGGGCTTAAGCCGGGGACCCCGGTCAGGCAAACCATAATTCGGAATTTGCGGTTCTTCGTGCAAGCTCGCGCCAATGCCGTGACCGACATATTCCCGAACGACGGAAAAACCGGCAGCTTCGATAAATTGCTGAATCGCATGCGAGATCGTGAACAATCGAACATCCGGTTTAACGAGCTCAAGGCCCGCATACAGAGATCCTTCGGTAACTTCCAAGAGCTTCTTGGCTTCCTCCGAAATTTCGCCCACCGGATAAGTCCACGCCGAGTCCCCATGGAAACCACGATACTCCGCGCCGATATCTAAAGTGATGATATCGCCTTCGTTCAATTTGCGTTTGCCGGGAAATCCGTGTACCAATTCTTCGTTGACCGAAGCGCAAATGCTGTAAGGAAAACCGTTGTAACCTTTAAAGGACGGCACGGCGCCCTGACTGCGAATGTATTTATCGGCGAGTTGATCGAGTTCCCCCGTCGTAATTCCAGGCTCAATCGATTCCGCCATGAGCCTGTGCGTTTCCGCTACGATCCGCCCAGCTTCTCGCATAAAGCCTAGTTCCGTTTCGGATTTACAAATGATCATTACACCTAACCTCGCAGTAGTGACACGATTTCTTTCGAAACCGCATCGATTTCCTGTTCACCATCTACCTGACGCAACAGGCCTTTATCTTCGTAGAACTTCAGAAGCGGTGCGGTTTTGTTGATATATTCGTCCAAACGAGTGCCTACGCTCTCCTCGTTATCATCCGAGCGTTGGAACAACTCGCCGCCGCATTTATCACAAACACCCTCCTGCCCCGGAGGATTAAAGATCACATGATAAGTAGCACCGCAGGATTTGCAAATCCGGCGTCCGGTCAACCGCGCCAGCAGCTTGTTCCGGTCCACTTTCAGGTTGATGACGTGGTCCAGCTTGCGACCCAGGCCTTCAAGCAGCTCTTCCAGCGATTCCGCTTGCGAAAGGGTTCTTGGAAAACCATCCAATAAAAAACCTTTTTCGCAATCGGGCTGCTGCAAGCGTTCGCGAACAATCCCCACTGTCACATCATCAGGTACCAGAAGTCCCTGATCCATATATTCCTTCGCTTTCATCCCCACAGGTGTTCCCTGTTTGATTGCCAGGCGAAATGCGTCGCCAGTAGAGATATGAGGAATACCGAATTCGTTAACAATGACCTCGGCTTGTGTTCCTTTTCCTGCTCCGGGAGGCCCCATGAATAGTAGGTTCATGTTTCTCACTCCCTCCAAGACTTCTCTACAACAAGAAATAGCGCAGTTAGGTGCCAGGCAAGGGCGTTTGCACGTCCCTGTTCCTGGTACCTACCGACTATTTATTGATGAAACCTTTATAGTGACGTTTGATCAATTGGCCTTCGATGGTCTTCATCGTATCCAGCGCAACGCCGATAACGATTAGAATCGAAGTACCGCCAATCAGAACCGTACGCGGCAGTCCTGCCAAAGCCCCCAAAGCCATAGGAAGGATGGAGATTGCGGCTAGGAAAATAGCGCCGGTCATCGTCAGACGGGTCAATACCCGAGTAAGATAGGTTTCCGTCGTTTTACCCGGACGGATCCCTGGAATATATCCACCGTTTTTCTTCATGTTCTCAGCCATCTGCTGCGGATTCATCTGTACGAACGTATAGAAGAACGTGAAGCCGACGATCATGACCACATAAAGCACCATCCCGAGCGGACGGTTGGTAGACAAGTTGTTGCTGATCCATTGCGCCCAAGTGTGCGTCGACCAGAAGCTGGCGATAACCACTGGGAATTGCAGCAAGGAAACGGCGAAAATGACCGGAATCACGCCGGCAGCATTGATTTTGAGCGGAATATGGGTATTCTGCCCGCCATACATTTTATTGCCGACTACGCGTTTAGCGTATTGTACCGGAATTTTCCGAATCGCTTGTTGGATGTAAATGACGCCGATCACGATCAATACGCAGACGAGGATAATCGCAATGGACTTCACCACGTTGATAAACGCTTGACCTTCAACAATAAACTCGGATTGAGCAATTGTCGTGATATGCGATGGGATCGTTGCGACAATCCCGGCGAAGATGATGAGCGAAATCCCGTTGCCGATCCCTCTTTCGGTAATCTGCTCACCTAACCACATCAGGAACGATGTACCTGCCGTTAACACGATTGCAATGACCAGATAGTCACCAAACGTTGCGTTTGGCACCATTTCCGTACCATACAACCGGTTAAAGCCAATCGATGTGGCGAAAGCCTGAATCACGGCCAAAATGACAGTACCGTAACGAGTCACTTGAGCCATTTTTTTCTTGCCGTGTTCCCCTTGTTTGGCCCATTCCGCAAATTTCGGAATGACGTCCATCGACAAGAGTTGCACGATGATGGAAGCCGTGATATAAGGCATAATCCCGAGGGCGAAAATAGAGAAGTTCTTCAGGGCGCCGCCCGAGAAGGTGTTCAAGAACCCTAACAAGTCGCTGCCTGCCGTGTTCGTCGCCTCGAAGACGTCTTTATTAACGCCCGGAACCGGAACGAAAGAACCGATCCGGTAAATGAGGAAAATAAACAACGTAAACAAAATGCGGTTGCGAAGGTCTTGAACATGCCATATGTTCTTAATGGTTTTAAACATTAGATCACCTCGGTTTTACCGCCGGCAGCCTCGATTTTCTCTACCGCAGATTGGGAGAACTTATTCGCTTTAACTGTCAACTTGACAGTAACTTCACCGTTGCCGAGAATCTTGATGCCGCTTTTCGCGTCTTTCACGATTCCTTGTTCAAACAACAGTTCAGGAGTCACTTCCGTATCCGCCGCAAAGTTGTTCAAATCTTCGATGTTAACAATCGCATACTCTTTCCGCGTCGGATTGATGAACCCGCGTTTTGGCAAGCGACGATACAGCGGGTTTTGACCGCCTTCGAAGCCTGGACGCACACCACCGCCAGAACGAGCGTTTTGACCTTTGTGACCGCGAGTAGATGTTTTACCCATGCCGCTACCTGTACCGCGGCCGACGCGTTTGCGTTCTTGGCGGGAGCCAGGAGCTGGGGAAAGCTCATGTAACTTCATCGTTCGTTGCACCTCCTTATTTATTGTTGGCACTTAAAAACTTACGATATCCTTAGGCTTCGATTTCTTTAACCGATACCAGATGGCTCACTTGATTAACCATGCCACGAATGGCTGGGTTATCGTTGTGAACAACGGATTGGTTGATTTTGCGAAGACCCAATGTTTTCACGGTAGTACGTTGGTTCTCCGGACGACCGATCAAACTACGCACGAGGGTAATTTGCAGTTTAGCCATGAGATTCCCTCCTTAACCGAGAAGTTCTTCGACGGTTTTACCGCGCAATTTCGCAACATCCTCAGCGCGTTTCAGACGGGACAAGCCCTCCAAAGTCGCGTTGACCATGTTGATGGAATTCGAAGAACCCAAGGATTTAGTTAAAATGTCGCCTACGCCTGCCAGCTCGAGAACCGCACGAACCGGACCGCCAGCGATAACCCCGGTACCTTCGGACGCCGGTTTCAGAAGAACGCGGCCAGCTCCGAAATGCCCGATTACTTGGTGAGGGATCGTTGTGCCTACGAGCGGAACATGCACAAGGTTTTTCTTCGCATCTTCGATGCCTTTGCGGATCGCGTCAGGCACTTCGCCTGCTTTACCGATCCCGGCGCCAACCCAACCTTTGCCGTCGCCGACAACCACGAGCGCGCTGAAGCTAAAACGGCGTCCGCCTTTAACTACTTTAGCTACGCGGTTAATGTTTACAACTCTTTCTGTCAGTTCTAAAGTGTTCGGATCTACACGCAAGTCGTTAACCTCCTTTTAGTGATTATTTTTAGAATTCCAGGCCTGCTTCGCGGGCTGCGTCAGCCAGTGCCTGAATCCGTCCATGGTACAAGTATCCTCCGCGGTCAAACACAATGTTTTTGACCCCTTTTTCTTGAGCGCGTTTAGCGATCAATTCGCCAACTTTGCGAGCGGACTCCACGTTGCCTCCGTTGCCGATCGAACTGCTCAGCTCTTTATCAACCGTCGATGCGCTAGCCAGCGTTACGCCTGCTACGTCGTCGATCAATTGTACGTAGATATGTTTGGAAGAACGGTATACGTTCAGTCTTGGACGAGCTGCCGTTCCTTGGACTTTTCTACGCACACGCAGATGTCTTTTCAGACGTGCTTTATTCTTATCACCTTTTGTAATCATGACTTCCATTTCACTCCCTTCGGTTTACCACTATCGGACATTTCATTTCAAGACGCCAGAAGGACAGGCGCGTTAAGAAGAAACTTATTTCTTCTTACCGGCTTTACCTTCCTTACGAATGATGCGTTCACCTTCATACTTGATCCCTTTGCCTTTGTATGGCTCAGGTGCGCGGACGGAACGAATTTTAGCAGCGTATTCGCCTACGCGCTCTTTATTGATCCCTTTAACGATGATCTTCGTATTCGAAGGTACTTCAAATTCGATGCCCGCTTCCGGGGTGATTTCCACCGGGTGGGAGTAGCCTACGTTCAAAACCAGTTTGTTGCCGGACAAGCTTGCGCGATAACCGACACCAACCAGCTCGAGCGTTTTGGAGAAGCCTTCCGTTACCCCGTTGACCATGTTGCTCACGACGGAGCGAGTCGTGCCATGCAGAGAACGATGCAGCTTATTATCAGAAGGACGTTCAACGGTAATCACGTTGCTGTCAACCGATACCTTGATGTCCTTATGAAGCTCACGAGTCAAAGTGCCTTTTGGCCCTTTTACCGTAATGACGCTATTATCAAGTGTGATATCCACACCACTTGGTACTGTAATTGGTTTGCGACCAATACGAGACATTTATTGCACCTCCTTGTTATAAGACGTTAATTACCAAACGTAGCAGACAACTTCGCCGCCGGCTTTGGACTGGCGAGCTTCCTTGTCAGTCATGACACCTTTGGAAGTGGAGATAATCGCGATACCCAAGCCGCCGAGGACACGAGGAACTTCGTTACTTTTCGTGTACACGCGAAGGCCTGGTTTACTGATTCTCTTAAGTCCAGAGATGACGCGTTCGTTGTTCGGGCCGTATTTCAGGAAAATACGGATGATCCCTTGTTTGTTATCATCGATATATTCAGCGTCACGGATGAAACCTTCACGCTTCAGGATTTCAGCGATTTGTTTCTTGATCGTGGACGCAGGCAGTTCAACCGTCTCGTGACGCACCGTATTGGCGTTACGAATACGAGTAAGCATATCTGCAATTGGATCTGACATAGTCATACGTGTAAACCTCCTTCCCGTTGTTGATTAATTACCAGCTTGCTTTTTTCACGCCAGGAATCTGGCCTTTATAAGCTAATTCACGGAAGCAAATTCTGCAAATCTTGTACTTTTGCAATACCGAATGTGGGCGACCACAACGTTCACAACGGGTATAAGCCCGAACTTTGAATTTAGGTGTACGTTGTTGTTTAACTTTCATCGAAGTTTTAGCCACTTAGCCTGACACCTCCTAAATAGTTTCGGAGAAAATGGACTTTTACTTAGCAAACGGCATGCCGAGTTGCGTCAAGAGCTCGCGGGATTCTTCGTCGGTTTTCGCCGTCGTTACGATGACGATATCCATACCACGCACTTTATCCACTTGATCGTATTCGATCTCTGGGAAAATCAGTTGCTCTTTCAGGCCCAGCGTATAGTTGCCGCGACCGTCGAATGCTTTCGTCGATACGCCGTGGAAGTCACGGACACGCGGAAGCGTTACATTAAACAGTTTGTCGAGGAAATGGTACATGCGGTCACCGCGAAGGGTTACTTTCACGCCGATCGGCATGTTCTCACGCAGTTTGAAACCGGCGATGGATTTCTTCGCACGGGTGATAACCGGCTTTTGACCAGCGATCAACTGCATATCGTTTACTGCGGAATCAAGCACTTTGGAGTTCGCTACAGCGTCACCAACACCCATGTTGATAACGACTTTCTCGATCTTCGGTACTTGCATTACCGTTGTATAGTTGAATTTTTGAACCAAAGCAGGTGTTACTTCGTTCAAAAAGCGTTCTTTCATTCTTGCTGCCATGAATCATGGACCTCCTTTCTTAACGTTACTGGATTAGTCGATTACTTCTCCGGATCTCTTCGCTACGCGAACCTTCTTGCCGTTGTCCAATACTTTGTAACCGATACGGGTTACCTTTCCGCTCTTCGGATCAACATGCATTACGTTCGAAACGTGAATCGGAGCTTCTTTCTCGATAATGCCGCCTTGTGGATTCAGTTGATTTGGTTTTTGATGTTTCTTAACCATGTTCACGCCTTCCACAAGAACGCGGTTTTCGCGAGGATAAGCGGCGATGACGCGGCCTTTTTTGCCTTTGTCTTTACCGGAAATCACGATGACCGTGTCGTCCTTTTTGACGTGCAGCTTATTGTTATGAGATTCAAGAATCTTCTTCAGTCTAGGCACTTGGTTTACACCTCCTGTTAAATCGGGCTCCCCGTTTGTTTATGGGGTGATCTTAGATAACTTCCGGAGCCAAGGAAACGATCTTCATAAAGTCTTTGTCGCGAAGTTCGCGAGCGACAGGTCCGAAGATACGCGTTCCGCGTGGGCTCTTATCTTCTTTAACAACAACCGCTGCGTTCTCATCGAATGCAATGTAGGAACCGTCTTTACGACGAACCGAACGTTTCGTACGAACGACAACCGCTCTGACTACATCACCTTTTTTGACAACGCCGCCTGGTGTTGCTTGTTTGACGGAACAAACGATCAGATCTCCGATTTGTGCTGTACGACGACCCGTACCACCCAAAACGCGGATACACATCAGTTCCTTCGCGCCGGAGTTGTCAGCAACCTGCAAACGTGTAAATGGTTGAATCATGGATATTTCCTCCTTTCGGTCTAAGCTACCGTGCTATTAAATGATAACCGCTTCTTCAACGACTTCAACGAGTCTCCAGCGTTTGTCTTTGGACAACGGACGAGTTTCGGCGATTTTGACGGTATCTCCGATTTTCGCGGTGTTGTTCTCGTCATGCGCTTTAAACTTCTTCGTATATTTAATACGTTTGTGGTACAAATCATGCTTTTTGTAGGTTTCTACAGCAACAACGATCGTTTTGTCCATCTTGTCGCTGACGACTTTACCAATTTGCACTTTACGGCTGTTACGTTCGCTCATGGTTAGCCTCCTTCCTGGACTTAGGCGCTTCGCTTACGCATTTAGCGCTTCTTAACTGATAATCCCAAGTTCTCTTTCACGGATAACGGTTTTAGCACGAGCTATTTCCTTACGCACATCGCGGATCCGAGTCGGGTTATCGAGTTGGCCGGTAGCCAACTGAAAACGGAGGTTAAAGAGTTCTTCTTTAAAACCTGCGATTTTTTGTTCGATTTCAGCAGTGGTTAAGTTGCGAAGTTCATTAGCTTTCATTTGCTTCACCACCCAATTCTTCACGTTTCACAAACTTCGTTTTGATCGGCAGTTTGTGGGCGGCAAGACGCATCGCTTCGCGTGCAATTTCCTCCGATACACCGGCAAGCTCAAACATGATTTTGCCCGGTTTCACAACTGCGACCCATTTTTCTACGTTACCTTTACCGCTACCCATCCGGACTTCAAGAGGCTTTTGAGTAATCGGCTTGTCAGGGAAAATCTTAATCCATACTTTACCGCCACGTTTGATGTAACGAGTCATCGCGATACGCGCTGCTTCGATCTGACGGTTCGTGATCCAAGTCGGCTCCAAAGCTTGCAGGCCGTATTCGCCGAAGTTAAGTTCGGTGCCGCCTTTTGCTTGGCCTCTCATATTACCGCGTTGTTGTTTGCGGTGTTTTACGCGTTTAGGTACCAACATGATTAGTTGCCTCCTTCCTGAGCAGCTTGTTGTTTCTTAGCCGTAGGAAGAACCTCTCCACGATAAATCCATACTTTTACGCCGATGCGGCCATAAGTTGTATGCGCTTCTGCCGTACCGTAATCGATGTCGGCGCGGAGCGTATGAAGTGGAACAGTTCCTTCACTGTAGCCTTCCGTACGAGCAATTTCAGCACCGCCGAGACGACCGCTGACTGCCGTTTTAATCCCTTTAGCTCCTGAACGCATCGTTCTTTGAATCGCTTGTTTCAGCGCACGACGGAAAGAAACGCGACGTTCCAATTGTTGTGCGATGCTTTCAGCAACCAAGATTGCGTCAAGATCGGGGTGTTTGATTTCGGAAATGTTAATGTGAACTTTTTTACCGCCTGCGATTTTCGTAATTGCTCCGCGCAGGTTTTCTACTTCCGAACCGCCTTTACCGATAACCATACCCGGCTTGGCTGTGTGAATCGTAACGTTCACACGATTTGCCGCTCTCTCGATCTCAATCCGAGATACCGCGGAGTCTTTCAGTTTATTTTTCAGGTGCTCACGAATTTTTACGTCTTCCAGCAAGAGATCACCAAAATCTTTGCCTGCGTACCATTTGGATTCCCAATCACGGATAATCCCTACTCGTAATCCGACCGGATTTACCTTTTGGCCCACACGTTTTCCCTCCTTATTTTTCGGATACCACCAAAGTAATGTGGCTGGTGCGTTTGTTGATCCGGCTAGCACGTCCCATTGCCCGTGGACGGAAACGTTTCATCGTCGGACCTTGGTTTACGTAAGCTTGCGTAATCACCAATTTATTTACATCCATAGAATAGTTATGTTCAGCATTGGCAATCGCCGAGTTCAAAAGCTTCTCAACGATCGGGGACGCCGCCTTTGGCGTATGGCGGAGAATCGCGATCGCGTCGCCAACTTGCTTACCGCGGATCAGGTCGATAACGAGCTGAGCTTTGCGGGGAGCAATACGAATCGATCTTGCATGTGCTTTAGCTTCCATGTAGTATTACCTCCTCTCAAACGAAGAACTTATCGTTATTAACGTCTCGTTTTCTTATCGTCATCCGTATGACCTTTGTAGGTCCGGGTTGGAGCAAATTCGCCCAGTTTATGTCCGACCATATCCTCGGTCACATACACCGGTACGTGCTTGCGGCCATCATAAACACCAAACGTTTGACCAATGAATTGCGGATAGATCGTGGAGCGACGGGACCAAGTTTTGATCACGACCTTCTTGCTCGAAGCGCTCGCTTCCTCGACTTTCTTAAGCAGGTAACCGTCGATAAAAGGTCCCTTTTTCAGACTGCGACTCATTCATTTATCCTCCCTTCACAATGCGCTGCATGTTACGCTCGTTCAAGCCGCGAAGTGATCCGCGATATGCGGATTACTTCGTGCGACCACGAACAATATATTTATCAGATGCTTTGCCTTTTTTACGAGTTTTGTAACCCAGGGTCGGTTTGCCCCAAGGAGACAACGGAGATTTACGGCCGATTGGAGCGCGACCTTCACCACCACCGTGAGGGTGATCGTTCGGGTTCATGACGACACCGCGCACTTCCGGACGTTGTCCGAGCCAGCGGTTGCGTCCTGCTTTACCGATTTTCACGAGCTCATGGTCACCGTTACCCACGGAACCGATCGTTGCACGGCAAACTTTCAAGACTTTACGTACTTCGCCAGAAGACAGGCGGATCGTAACGTATTTCTCTTCTTTACCGAGCAATTGAGCTTCTGTACCAGCAGCACGAACGAGTTGTCCGCCTTTGCCTGGTTTCAGCTCGATGTTGTGGATTACAGTACCTACCGGGATGTTCTCCAGCGGCATAGCGTTACCGATTTTGATGTCGGAGCCTACGCCAGATTCGATCACGTCGCCCACTTTCAAACCTTTAGGAGCGATGATGTAGCGTTTTTCGCCATCGGCATAATGGATCAAAGCGATGTTCGAAGTCCGGTTTGGATCGTATTCGATCGTAGCAACGCGGCCTGGAATTCCATCTTTGTTCCGTTTGAAGTCGATGATGCGGTATTTACGTTTATGCCCGCCGCCGTGGTGACGAACAGTAATTTTACCTTGGTTGTTGCGGCCAGCCGTTTTGCTCAGCGGCGCAAGCAAAGATTTCTCCGGTTGATCCGTCGTAATTTCTTCGAAGGTCGACACGCTCATGGCGCGTCTTGCCGGGGATGTCGGTTTGTACTTTTTGATTGGCACTAGATTTCCCTCCTTACTTTAAACGATTTTATACCGATTCAAAGAATTGAAGCGGCTTGCTGTCCGCAGTCAATGTAACAAAAGCTTTCTTCCACTCAGGAGTGTATCCGGAGTAGCGTCCGTAACGTTTCAACTTCCCGGGAACACGCAGGGTGTTAACGTTCTTAACCTTCACACCGAAAATCGACTCAATTGCTTGTTTGACTTCGGTTTTGTTGGCACGCAGATCTACTTCGAAGACATATTTCAAGTCGTTCATGTATTCCGTAGAACGTTCCGTAATCACCGGGCGTTTGATAATATCGCGAGGATCTTTCATTACGCGAGCACCTCCTCTACCTTCTGAACTGCTTCCTTCGTAATGATCAGTTTGTCGTGCGTCAGCACGTCAAGAACATTAATGCCGTCTGCCGCTACGAATTTAACACCTGGGATATTGCGTGCGGAAAGCGCCAGATTGTCGTCATAGCTAGGCGCTACGATCAAAGCTTTGCGTTCCACTTTCAGGTTGTTCAAAATCGCCGCGAATTCTTTCGTTTTAGGAGCGTTCATCGCAAGTGTATCCAATACGATGATGTCCTGATCGATCACTTTCGACGAGAGCGCCGATTTGATCGCCAAACGACGAACTTTCTTAGGCAGTTTGTAGGAATAGCTGCGCGGAGTTGGTCCGAATACCACGCCGCCGCCTTTCCATTGAGGAGCGCGAATGGAGCCTTGACGAGCCCGCCCTGTACCTTTTTGTTTCCAAGGTTTACGACCGCCGCCACGAACTTCGGAGCGTCCTTTAACTTTATGCGTACCAAAACGCAGAGAAGCGCGCTGCATGACTACAGCTTCATGAAGGACATGCGCGTTCGGTTCAATTCCGAATACGGCGTCATTCAATTCCACTTCGCCTACTTGGCTACCGCTAATATTGAAAAGTGCTACTTTTGGCATTTGTTGTTCCTCCTTTCTTGAGGGCTAATTATTTCTTAATGGTTTGTTTGATTTTAACGAAGCTGTTTTTAGGACCTGGAATCGAGCCTTTAACAAGCAGTACGTTGCGTTCTGCATCCACGCGCACGATTTCGAGGTTTTGGATCGTTACGGTTTCGCTGCCCATATGTCCTGGAAGGTGTTTGCCTTTAGGAACACGGTTCGCTTGGATGGAACCCATCGAACCTGGTCTGCGATGGTAACGGGAACCGTGAGCCATCGGGCCGCGGCTTTGTCCCCAGCGTTTGATTACGCCTTGGAACCCTTTACCTTTCGAAATACCTGTTACGTCAACAAATTCGCCTTCAGCAAAAATATCGACTTTGACCTCTTGGCCAACCTCGTATCCTGCCAAATCAACACCGCGAATCTCGCGAACGTAGCGCTTAGGCGTTGCGCCTGCTTTCTTCGCATGCCCAACTTCCGGTTTGTTCGCTCTCGCTTCCTTCTTATCGGCATAACCGATTTGGATCGCTTCATAGCCGTCATTCTCCAGATCTTTCTTCTGCAGAACCACGTTAGAACTCGCCTCAATAACCGTTACAGGAACTACGTTCCCTTCCGGAGTAAACACTTGAGTCATTCCAAGTTTTTTCCCTAAGATACCTTTCATGTTGACACCTCTTTTCCTTTCCTGGTTACCTTACATATAGTAGGTATTACAATTTGATTTCGATATCTACACCGGACGGCAGGTCCAAGCGCATCAAGGCATCCACAGTTTGTGGAGTCGGGTTCACAATGTCGATCAGACGTTTGTGCGTCCGTTGTTCGAATTGTTCCCGGGAATCCTTGTACTTGTGTACCGCACGGAGAATAGTAATCACTTGTTTCTCAGTTGGCAGCGGAATCGGCCCGGATACGCCAGCACCCGAACGTTTTGCCGTTTCAACGATTTTCTCTGCGGATTGATCAAGAATTCTGTGGTCGTAAGCTTTCAAACGAATACGAATTTTTTGCTTTGCCATTTTAGTCCCTCCTTCTATCGCCCAATTTAGTATCGGACATACTCCGTGAAAATTTTCTGGCACCCCTCCCATGGCAAAGGGGCCGGGTGTGTCAGTAACCTCTCACATCATCGCAACGTCACAGAACAACATTCACTATTATATAGAAAAGATAGGCGAAATGCAAGCATAATATCTGAAGTTTTTGTTTTCCATAAAATAAAAGGAGCTGCTCTCCGAAACCGGAGTGCAGCTCCTTCTTTCAGGCTGATTAAGCCTTATTATTTGCTGATGTTAACAACGGCACCGGATCCAACTGTACGGCCGCCTTCACGAATGGAGAAGCGAGTTCCTTCTTCGATCGCGATTGGGGAGATCAGTTGAACGGTAACTTCGATGTTATCGCCAGGCATAACCATTTCAGTACCTTCTGGCAGGTTGATGATGCCAGTTACGTCCGTAGTACGGAAGTAGAACTGAGGACGGTAGCCGGAGAAGAACGGCTTATGGCGTCCGCCTTCTTCTTTAGTCAATACGTATACTTGAGCGCTGAACTCAGTATGCGGATTAACGGAAGCTGGTTTAGCCAATACTTGACCGCGTTCGATTTGGTTACGGTCAACACCGCGGAGCAATGCGCCGATGTTGTCGCCCGCTTGAGCGGAATCGAGCAATTTACGGAACATTTCAACGCCAGTAACGACGGATTTTTTCGTTTCTTCGTGGATACCCACGATTTCGATTTCGTCGCCGACTTTAACCGTACCGCGTTCAACACGACCCGTAGCAACTGTACCACGGCCAGTGATCGAAAATACGTCCTCGACAGGCATCAGGAACGGTTTGTCAACTGGACGTTCTGGCAACGGAATGTACTCGTCGATGATTTCGAACATTTCAACGATTTTCTTAGCCCAATCGCCTTCTGGGTTTTGCAGAGCTTCACGAGCGGAACCACGGATGATTGGAGTGTCGTCGCCTGGGAACTCATATTCGTTCAACAGGTCACGAACTTCCATCTCAACCAATTCGAGCAACTCTTCGTCTTCAACCATGTCGCATTTGTTCAGGAACACGACGATGTAAGGAACGCCTACGTTACGGGACAACAGGATGTGCTCGCGAGTTTGCGGCATTGGGCCGTCAGCTGCGGATACAACCAAGATTGCGCCGTCCATTTGAGCTGCGCCGGTGATCATGTTTTTAACATAGTCGGCGTGTCCTGGGCAGTCAACGTGTGCGTAGTGACGGTTGTTGGTTTCATACTCAACGTGTGCCGTCGAGATTGTGATACCGCGTTCGCGCTCTTCTGGAGCTTTGTCGATTTGGTCGAATGCTACAGCAGCACCGCCATATGTTTTGGACAATACAGTCGTGATGGCTGCAGTCAGAGTTGTTTTACCATGGTCGACGTGACCAATCGTACCGATATTAACGTGCGGTTTTGTACGTTCGTATTTAGCCTTTGCCATTTTAAACAGTTCCTCCTTAAAATATGGATTGTTATGTGTGACCGATCGGAAGAACGGGTCTCCCGACCAGCAAATACATTAAATTACTCTCCGCCTTTGTTCTTGGATACGATTTCTTCGGAGATACTTCTTGGAACTTCTTCATAGTGAGAAAGTTCCATCGAGAATACGCCGCGTCCTTGCGTACCGGAACGAAGAGTTGTCGAGTAACCGAACATTTCGGAGAGAGGCACTTTCGCACGGATAATTTGCGCTCCACCGCGAGAGTCCATACCTTCGATACGGCCACGGCGAGAGTTCAGCATACCCATAACGTCACCCATGTACTCCTCAGGTACCGTTACTTCGACTTTCATGATCGGTTCAAGCAGAACCGGTTGACACTTCTCTTTAGCCGCTTTCAGGGCCATAGAGCCGGCGATTTTAAACGCCATTTCACTGGAGTCGACATCATGGTAAGAACCGTCTACGATCGTGGCTTTAACGTCTACAAGCGGGAAGCCTGCGAGTACGCCATTCTTCATAGCTTCTTCAATACCTTGTTGTGCCGGAGCGATATACTCTCTAGGAACGGAACCACCGACGATCTTACTCTCGAATTGGTTACCAGTACCTGGTTCCAGCGGTTCGAATTCAACCCATACGTGACCGTATTGACCGCGGCCACCGGACTGACGAACGAATTTACCTTCGACGCGTGCAGGAGCTTTGAACGTTTCACGATAAGCAACTTGTGGTTTACCTACGTTCGTCTCAACTTTGAATTCGCGGCGCATCCGGTCGATGATGATATCAAGGTGAAGCTCACCCATACCAGCAAGGATCGTTTGTCCCGTTTCTTCATCCGTATGAGCACGAAGCGTTGGGTCTTCCTCCGTCAGTTTACCGAGAGCAACGCCCATTTTATCCTGGTCAGCTTTCGTCTTAGGTTCAACGGCGATTTCGATAACCGGATCAGGGAAGTTCATCGATTCAAGAATAACCGGTGCCTTCTCATCACACAGTGTATCACCTGTCCCCGTATCTTTCAAACCAACAGCTGCCGCGATATCACCGGAGTAAACTTCGGAGATCTCTTGACGGCTATTGGCGTGCATTTGCAGGATACGTCCGATCCGTTCGCGTTTGCCTTTCGTTGCATTCAACACATAGGAACCGGATTGCAAAATACCGGAGTATACGCGGAAGAACGTCAGCTTACCCACATAAGGGTCGGTCATGATTTTAAATGCAAGCGCCGAGAACGGCTCTTCATCGGAAGAGTGACGTTCCACTTCCGTACCGTCTTCCAAGTGACCTTGGATGCTTGGTACGTCAATTGGAGCTGGCAAGTAATCGATAACGGCATCCAGCATCAGCTGAACCCCTTTGTTACGGTAGGAAGATCCACAGATAACCGGGAAGATTTTCACTTCGACAACACCCTTACGGAGCGCTGCTTTCAGTTCTTCAACGGTGATTTCCTCACCTTCGAGGTATTTCATCGTCAAGTCTTCGTCCAGCTCAGCAACCTTCTCAACTAGTTCCGCACGAAGCTCTTCAACTTGTGCTACGAATTCAGAAGGAATTTCTGTTTCTTCGATATCCTGACCCAAATCATCTTTATACATAAACGCTTTTTGCGCAACGATATCGATAATCCCGACAAAGTCGTTTTCCGCACCGATCGGCAGTTGGATTGCAACTGCATTCGCTTGCAGACGCTCGCGCATATCTTTGACAACGTTCAGGTAATCAGCACCGATGATATCCATTTTGTTGACGTAAGCGATCCGCGGAACACCATAACGGTCAGCTTGTCTCCAAACGGTTTCAGACTGCGGTTCAACGCCTTCTTTAGCACTGAACACACCTACAGCCCCGTCCAATACACGCAGGGAACGTTCGACTTCAACGGTGAAGTCGACGTGTCCCGGGGTATCGATGATATTTACGCGGTGACCTTTCCATTGAGCGGTCGTCGCAGCGGACGTAATCGTGATTCCGCGCTCTTGTTCTTGTTCCATCCAGTCCATCGTAGCAGCACCCTCGTGAACTTCCCCGATTTTGTGCGTACGGCCTGTGTAGAACAAGATCCGTTCCGTCGTGGTTGTCTTACCGGCGTCAATATGCGCCATAATCCCGATATTACGTGTATTTTTCAAGGAGAACTCTCTTGCCATGAATCTGTCTCCCTTCAAAATATAAATTTTGAAATACGGGCGTTATCCTACCAACGGTAGTGCGCGAACGCTTTGTTCGCTTCCGCCATCTTGTGCGTATCTTCGCGTTTCTTCACGGAAGCGCCTGTGTTGTTGGATGCATCGATAATCTCAGCAGCCAAACGTTCTTCCATCGTTTTCTCACCGCGGTTGCGGGAGTAGTTAACGAGCCAACGTAATCCCAAGGATGTACGTCTCTCTGGTTTAACCTCGATAGGAACCTGGTAGTTCGCACCGCCGACACGACGAGCTTTAACTTCCAGTACAGGCATGATATTTTTGATCGCTGCTTCAAACACTTCCATAGGGTCATTCCCCGTGCGTTCTTGAATGAGGTTGAACGCATTGTACAGAATGCTTTGAGCAACGCCGCGTTTACCGTCAAGCATGATGCGGTTGATCAAGCGAGTAACCAATTTGCTGTTATACACTGGATCTGGCAACACGTCTCTCTTCGTAACTGGACCTTTGCGTGGCATAGTTTGTTATCCCCCTTTCAACAATAATTCAAACCTTTAGTAGTTGTTTAAAAACCGCCTTTTGATCACGAAGTACATCATGATGTAGATTCGACGTCGAATCTTGAATTCAGCCGGGACTTCCGTTGCTCACGTAGATCTATCTATGCTCCGCTACTCAGTCCCTAGCTTCATCCAACCTTCTCGGTGCTGAAAAGCCGGTTTTTGAACTTCCATTTAAATTCCAAGCGATCTTAGGATTTCTTCGCTTTCGGACGTTTCGCGCCGTATTTGGAACGAGCTTGCATCCGATTGTTAACCCCAGCGGTGTCCAAAGCTCCGCGTACGATATGGTAACGTACACCCGGAAGGTCTTTGACCCGGCCGCCACGAATCAGCACTACGCTGTGCTCTTGCAGGTTGTGACCGATCCCTGGAATGTAAGCCGTCACCTCTACACGGTTCGTCAAACGAACACGGGCATATTTACGAAGTGCGGAGTTCGGTTTCTTCGGAGTCATCGTACCCACACGAGTGCAGACACCGCGTTTTTGCGGAGAACTCAAATCCGTAGCCTCACGTTTCAGAGCGTTAAACCCTCTTTGCAACGCTGGCGATTTGGATTTGTACACCTTATCTTGGCGTCCTTTACGTACTAATTGGTTAATTGTTGGCATGTTGTTGCCACCCCCTTCCTCAGAATTCATTTCACTTTACAAACCTCTTGATTAAGCCCACAGACCCAGGCGGTTCATAAAAGAACAAAGGAAATGTTTTTGCCAAGGAGTCACCCTCATTAGCAAAAACATTTTCGATCAACTATGACTTTACAATCGCAGCCATCGCCGCTCCCACTTCAATCCCGCAAGCCTTGCCGAGATTAGCCATCGTATCCACATATGTGACTTTGACGGCGTGTTGGTTGCACAAAGCGACGACCCTTGATGTAAGACGCGGATCTGCATTCTCAGCAACGTAAACTTCCTCGGCCCGTCCAAGCTCAACCATTCGCATGGTTTGCTTGCTGCCGATCTTAACCGGTGCGTCCCGTAGTCCTTTATCATTAGACATCATGACGTCCTCCAAAGCACAGGGTTTATCCTTACTCACGCACTATGATATAGTATCACTCCGCTATAGCCGATGTCAAGAAAATTTCGATCTAATCTTGACACGTGGTACTAAATCACCAGCATTCGCAGCATAGACTCATGCAATTTGAACTCGCAGAATAAGTCTAGTCTCACTTTTTTCTAAAAAATCTATTATAAAAAATAATTCCGATGCAAACGGCACAACCTAAAAGAAGTAATTGTATGAGTACCAATGAAGAAATTATTATGGCATCTTTTATACCCATTAGTCTTTACCTCCTTCCTTTTTTGGTTTATTATACTATTTAAAGGTAGATATATCCATTTAAATTGTATCTACCAAATAAAAATCAGAAGGAGTTGATTTGTAATGAAGAAAGGAAAGCTCTTAATTGCTTCTCTTGTAATCGCAGTAGGGTATTTACTCATGTTTCAAAGTACCTATGCACAGTCCAGTTCTGATACTAAGCAGGTATCACCACAAGAAATCGATGCTTTTGATCAAGATCTCGTTAAGGAAAAACTTCGTGAATTGTTTCCTACGACCGAGGTTACCAAATTTTCCAAGAATGATGGTAGAGTTGTAGTTCCTTTAAATGTTAACGAGCCGCTCGTGTTAAATTTTGACGATGGTAGTTCAATCACGTATCAAGTGAAAACAGTAAAAAAGAACGCTGCATCATATACATTTGATTACGAAGTGAACAAAATCTACGAGTATAGCCCGTTTAATTACGCAGACATTTCCATTAGAACAGAGAACGCGACTTATGATGGTAATAGACACATAACACCAAGTCCTGATCCAAATGATACTTATCAGTGGATAAATAGTACAATATTAGCTGAAGTTGAGGTTGGAAGCACGACTGCCAAAGGAGTAGTATCTGGCGGATCAACCATACTTGAAGCTAAAGGAACAGGGAAAATCAAATGGCAAATCCCTATTATCGGTGGAACAACTCAAACAAGTTATGCATTTGGACTTGGCGTTGATCCACTAATTGGTTTCAGCTTACCTTATTTGATTGAATATTAAGTTGTGACGATTGTTGCCTATAGCAGAAACACTATTATATTCACAAATAACCTTACTCTGGATTTTCCAGAGCAAGGTTATTTTTTTGTTAATTAGAGTAAAATTTCACAGAGTTCCAAGCATCACTAAATCTATTTAAAATGCCAAAGCGGCCCAGCAGGATTGTTAGACTGTTTGGGCCGCTTTGTGCTATTCATCACACCGAACTCAACTACTCTACGGAAACAGGCTCTAGGCTTTCTTCTGCCGTCTCGTCTTGCTCCGGTTCTTCAAATTGAATGCTGCGATAACGATTCATGCCGGTACCGGCCGGAATCAATTTACCGATGATAACATTCTCTTTCAGACCAAGCAACTTATCGACTTTACCTTTGATGGCTGCGTCGGTAAGCACCCGTGTCGTTTCCTGGAAGGAAGCGGCGGATAGGAAGGAGTCGGTTTCCAGCGACGCTTTCGTAATCCCGAGCAGAACCGGTTTGGCAACCGCTGGCTCTTTCCCAGAGAGGATCGCGTCTTTGTTGGCGACTTCGTACTCGTGCAGGTCTACGAAAGAGCCTGGCAAGAGCGGCGTATCGCCGGCATCGACGATCCGGATCTTACGCAGCATTTGGCGAATCATGACCTCAACGTGCTTATCGTTGATTTCTACGCCTTGGTTCCGGTATACGCGTTGTACTTCCTGCAGAATGTAGTTCTGTACGCCGCGTATCCCTTTGATGCGCAAAATTTCTTTCGGGTCGATCGAACCATCCGTCAACTCATCGCCAGCTTCGATTTCATCGCCTTCGCTGACGCGCAAACGAGAACCGTAAGTGACGGAGTAAACCTTCGTTTCTGCTTCGCCTTGAACCTCGATTTCGCGACGGTCCTTGGCTTCGCGGATCTCCTTGATCACGCCGTCGATCTCACTGATCGTTGCTTGACCTTTCGGATTCCGAGCTTCGAACAACTCCTGAATCCGCGGAAGACCTTGGGTAATATCATCACCCGCAACGCCCCCGGTATGGAACGTACGCATGGTGAGCTGTGTCCCTGGTTCGCCGATCGATTGAGCTGCGATGATCCCGACAGCTTCCCCGATTTCCACGTGTTTCCCGGTGGCCAGGTTGCGTCCATAACACTTCTTGCACACGCCATGACGGGCACGGCAGCTGAGTACGGAACGAATTTGCAGCTTAGCAATGCCTGCATTCACGATTTCATGCGCTTTATCGGAGTCGATCAATTCATTGCGATGAATGATGATCTCCCCTGTTTTCGGATGCTTGATCGTCTCGAATGAGTAACGGCCTTCAATCCGGTCGTACAGGTCCTCGATGACTTCTTTACCGTCCTGAATCACGCTGACGGTAAAGCCTTTATCCGTACCGCAATCTTCTTCGCGAACGATAACGTCCTGGGCCACGTCGACAAGCCGGCGTGTCAAATAACCGGAGTCGGCAGTCCGCAGCGCGGTATCGGCCAAACCTTTCCGCGCACCGTGCGTCGACAAGAAATACTCGAGGACGGTCAGGCCTTCGCGGAAATTCGATTTAATTGGGAGCTCGATGATCCGACCGGCCGGGTTGGCCATCAGACCCCGCATACCGCCCAACTGGGTGATCTGCGATTTGTTACCGCGTGCCTTGGAGTCAACCATGAGCATGATGGAATTGTAGCGATCCATCGATTTCATGAGCACTTCGGTAATTTGATCCTTACATTTAGACCAGATATCAATAACGCGGTCATACCGTTCTTCGTTGGTGATCAAACCGCGACGGTATTGGTTCGTTACAACACGGACTTTCTCATCGGAATCACGCAGGATTTCCTGCTTCTCCTGAGGCACGATAACGTCCGCCACCGCGATACTTACACCCGCACGAGTCGAGTAAGTAAAACCGGTTTGCTTGATTCTGTCCAGTATGACGGAGGTTTCCGTCGTATGGTAGATTTCGAAGCAGCGGCCGATAATTTCGCCGAGGTATTCCTTGCCGACACCGCCTGCTAGCGGAGCAGCCATGATACGTTCCAGAACATTGGCGCCTTTATCATGGATAAAGTAATGATCCGGCGTTCCTTGGAACAAGTTCACCCGAGTTGCTTCGTTGATATATGGGAAACTAGCCGGGAAAATCTCATTGAAAATGATTTTACCCACGGTCGTGATCAGCAAAGCATTTTGCTGTGCTTCCGTAAAGCTGGTTTTGCCCAACGCTTTAGTTGGAATCGCTACCCGCGCATGCAGAGAAGCCGTTCCGCGTTGATAAGCCGATACCGCTTCGTTAATCGAAGACAGAATCATGCCGGCGCCTTTGGCTTCCTTGTTATCCATCGTCAGATAGTAGGAGCCGAGGACCATGTCCTGCGAAGGCGTAACGACAGGTTTACCGTCTTTCGGGTTCAAAATGTTGCCCGATGCCAGCATCAAGATACGAGCTTCCGCTTGAGCTTCCGCAGACAACGGCACGTGAACAGCCATTTGGTCACCGTCGAAGTCGGCATTGTACGCCGTACAAACGAGCGGATGCAGACGGATGGCACGGCCCTCAACCAGAATCGGTTCGAACGCCTGGATACCGAGACGGTGAAGCGTAGGTGCACGGTTCAAGAGAACCGGATGCTCCTTAATGACTTCTTCGAGCACGTCCCAAACTTCCGGGCTGACACGTTCAACTTTGCGTTTTGCGCTCTTAATGTTATGGGCTAAACCTTTGTTAACCAGCTCTTTCATTACGAAAGGCTTGAACAACTCCAGCGCCATTTCCTTCGGCAAACCGCATTGGTACATTTTCAGATACGGGCCTACAACGATAACAGAACGACCGGAGTAATCAACCCGTTTCCCGAGCAGGTTCTGCCGGAACCGACCTTGTTTCCCTTTGAGCATATGGCTCAAGGATTTCAACGGACGGTTGCCCGGGCCTGTAACCGGACGTCCGCGGCGACCGTTGTCGATCAGAGCGTCAACGGCTTCCTGCAACATGCGTTTCTCGTTTTGAACAATGATGTCCGGCGCGCCCAGGTCAAGCAGACGTTTCAACCGGTTGTTCCGGTTGATGACGCGGCGATACAAATCGTTCAAGTCGGACGTTGCAAAACGGCCGCCATCGAGCTGAACCATCGGGCGCAGTTCCGGCGGAATCACCGGAAGCACGTCGAGGATCATCCACTCCGGCTCATTGCCGGAGCTTTTGAACGCTTCGATGACTTCCAAACGTTTGATTGCACGGTTACGGCGTTGACCTTGGGCCGTGCGTAATTCTTCCTTCAGGAAATCAAGTTCTTTGTCGATATCGAGATCCTGGAGCAGCTTCTTCACCGCTTCCGCACCCATGCCGGCTTGGAATCCGTAGCCGTATTTTTCGCGGTAGCTGCGGTATTCTTTCTCGGACAATAGTTGCTTTTTCTCCAACGGCGTTTCGCCTGGATCCGTTACGACATAAGATGCAAAATAAATGATCTCTTCCAAGGAACGCGGAGACATGTCGAGCGCAAGGCCCATCCGGCTCGGGATCCCTTTGAAGTACCAAATATGAGACACCGGTGCTGCCAGTTCGATATGCCCCATCCGTTCGCGGCGCACTTTAGCGCGAGTAACCTCAACGCCGCAGCGGTCGCAGACGACGCCTTTGTAGCGAACGCGTTTATATTTACCGCAATGACATTCCCAGTCTTTGGTTGGGCCAAAAATCTTTTCGCAGAACAGCCCTTCCTTCTCTGGTTTCAACGTACGGTAGTTGATCGTTTCCGGTTTCTTCACTTCTCCGCGGGACCAAGAACGAATTTTATCTGGGGAAGCAAGCCCAATTTTCATAAACTCGAAGTTGTTGACGTCCAACAAGGAGCATCCCTCCTTAACCAAGTCCTGATTTGACTGTATAACGCTCTATTCTACGCCGACTTCTGCGCCTTCCAGATTGAGACTAAGCTTGTCGCCCGACGCATCGTCCTCGTCGTCGATCTCTTTCATCTCAATCTCTTCTTCGTTCTCGGTCAGGATCTTGACGTCCATACCTAAGCTTTGCAGCTCCTTGATCAAGACCTTAAACGATTCAGGCACGCCCGGTTCAGGCACGTTTTCTCCTTTGACGATGGATTCGTAGGTTTTCACCCGGCCCACCACGTCGTCCGATTTGACGGTAAGAATCTCTTGCAGCGTATAAGCGGCGCCATAAGCCTCCAGCGCCCACACTTCCATCTCCCCGAAACGCTGACCGCCGAACTGAGCTTTACCACCCAACGGCTGTTGCGTAACGAGCGAGTAAGGACCTGTCGAACGAGCATGGATTTTATCGTCAACCATGTGTGCGAGTTTAATCATGTGCATGACGCCGACGGTAACTTCGCGTTCAAACGGTTCGCCTGTCCGGCCGTCGTATAGGATCGTTTTACCGTTACGTTGCATACCGGCTTCTTCCATCGTGTCAAACACATCTTCTTCGTTCGCTCCGTCAAATACCGGCGTAGCTACGTGAATACCCATTTGCAATGCAGCCATACCCAGGTGGATTTCCAGCACCTGCCCAATGTTCATCCGCGAAGGTACGCCCAGCGGATTCAGGACAACCTGTACCGGTGTTCCATCCGGCATGAACGGCATATCTTCTTCCGGCAAAATACGAGCCACGACCCCTTTGTTACCATGGCGTCCGGCCATTTTATCGCCTTCGGAGATTTTCCGTTTTTGCGCAATGTATACGCGAACGAGTTGATTCACGCCCGGCGGCAATTCATCACCGTTATCGCGGGTGAACACCTTCACATCGACGACAATCCCGTCCGTACCGTGCGGCACTCGCAGAGAAGTATCGCGGACTTCGCGAGCCTTCTCCCCGAAGATCGCGTGCAACAGGCGTTCTTCTGCCGTCAGTTCGGTTACGCCCTTCGGCGTCACTTTCCCGACCAGGATATCGCCAGCGGCAATTTCTGCGCCGACGCGGATAATCCCGCGTTCATCCAGGTTACGCAACGCTTCTTCGCCGACATTCGGAATGTCGCGGGTAATTTCTTCCGGCCCCAGCTTCGTATCGCGGGCTTCGGATTCGTATTCCTCGATGTGGATCGAAGTGTATACATCCTCCTTCACCAACTTCTCACTAAGCAGGATCGCATCCTCGTAGTTGTAGCCTTCCCAAGTCATGAAGGCAACGACTACGTTACGGCCGAGTGCCAATTCACCCATTTCGGTCGAAGGACCATCCGCCAGGATGTCACCTTTCTTGATGACTTCTCCCCGCTTCACAATCGGACGTTGGTTAATACAGGTTCCTTGGTTAGAACGCATAAATTTGTGTAATTTATGTTTAACAAGGTCGCCTTTGACTTCCTTGCCATCCACGACTTCAACGCGGCGCAGCCAAATTTCGTTAGCCGCCGAACGCTCGATGATTCCATCATATTTCGACACAATGCAGACACCAGAGTCTTTGGCCGATTTATGTTCCATCCCGGTTCCGACGAGCGGAGCCTTCGGAATGAGCAACGGTACCGCTTGACGCTGCATGTTCGAACCCATAAGCGCACGGTTCGAGTCGTCATTTTCCAAGAACGGAATCAGCGCCGTCGCGACGGATACGACCTGTTTCGGCGAAATATCCATGTAATCTACACGGCTGCTCGGCATGGTCAAGATGTTATCCGACTGTTTGTTGTAACGAACGATAACCGATTCGTCTTCGAACTTGTTATCTTCGGTCAACTTCGCATTGGCCTGGGCAATGATATAGTTATCTTCCTCATCTGCCGTCAGGTAAGCGACTTGATCGGTAACGACTCCTGTCTTCGGATCAACCCAACGATACGGAGCTTCAATAAAGCCGTACTCGTTAATTCTCGCAAACGTCGACAAGGAGTTAATCAAACCGATGTTCGGACCTTCCGGCGTTTCGATCGGACACATCCGTCCATAGTGGGACGGGTGAACGTCACGGACTTCCATGCCGGCGCGTTCCCGAGTCAAACCACCAGGACCCAGTGCGGACAAACGGCGTTTGTGAGTCAACTCAGCAAGCGGGTTCGTTTGGTCCATGAACTGCGACAATTGCGAGCTGCCGAAGAACTCTTTAATCGATGCGATGACCGGACGAATGTTGATCAAAGCTTGCGGCGTGATCACATTAGCGTCTTGAATCGACATTCTTTCGCGCACGACGCGTTCCATCCGGGACAAGCCAATGCGGAATTGGTTCTGCAGGAGCTCACCGACCGAACGCAAACGGCGGTTGCCAAGATGGTCGATATCGTCCGTGCTGCCGATGCCGTGCAGTAAATTGATAAAATAGCTGATTGAAGAAATAATATCAGCAGGAGTGATATGCTTCACCGATTTATCGATGTTGCGATTCGCGATCACCTTAACCACTTTACCGTCTTCAATCGGCGAGAATACGTCGATGGTTTGCAGAGGTACATCATCTGCATCAAGCACACCGCCGGCAACATGGTAATTCTTGAAACCAACGTTGTTCTCAAGATGCGGCAAAATCTCGTCCAACAGACGACGATCCACCATTTGGCCGGCTTCGGCAATGATTTCACCCGTGTTCGTATCGATCAACGACTCAGCGAGACGTTGGTTGAACAAACGGTTTTTGATATGCAGCTTTTTATTGATTTTGTAACGGCCGACATTGGCCAGATCGTAACGTTTTGGATCGAAGAAGCGGGCCACGAGCAAGCTCTTCGCATTTTCTAGTGTCGGCGGCTCGCCTGGACGCAGACGTTCGTAGATCTCGATCAGCGCTTTCTCCGTCGAATCCGTATTGTCCTTGTCAAGCGTATTGCGGATATATTCGTCGTTGCCGAGCAACTCCAAAATTTCCGCATCGGTTCCGAAACCAAGCGCACGAAGCAACACGGTCACCGGAATCTTACGAGTACGATCGATCCGCACGTAAATAATATCCTTCGCATCCGTCTCCAATTCGAGCCAAGCGCCGCGGTTTGGAATAACGGTTGCGGTATACATTTTCTTACCGTTCTTATCCACTTTCGTGCTGAAATAGACGCTAGGAGAGCGAACCAACTGGCTGACAATAACCCGTTCCGCACCGTTAATAATGAACGTGCCGGTTTCGGTCATCAGCGGGAAATCTCCCATGAATACTTCCTGCTCTTTGACTTCGCCGGTTTCCTTATTAATAAGCCGGACTTTTACCCGAAGCGGCGCCGCATAGGTAACGTCGCGTTCCTTCGCGTCATCCACCGTATACTTCGGTTCGCCCAGGCTGTAATCGATAAACTCCAACACCAGATTCCCGGTGAAATCCTGAATCGGCGAGATATCTTGGAACATTTCCCGAAGGCCTTCTTCCAAGAACCACTCATAGGATTTCTGCTGGATTTCGATCAGGTTCGGTACTTCGAGTATCTCGTTAATTCGCGCATAACTACGCCGAGTGCGTCGACCATATTGAACAAGATGTCCTGCCAACTTAAACTCACCCCTCATGTCTACTCACTTTAAAAATACATTGCGAACCCGTGTTTGTGCCCTTATAATAGGACCATACGGATTCATCCACAAATAAAGAAAAGCCCTTATCGAATGCTTTCGAAAAAAGAGCATCATTTATCCGTGTCTGTTTCTGCTCTGATGTCCCCGTATTTATTAGTTTATCCAAAATGTGCATATTATACGTAAAACAACACATTTTTATGCATTGTTTTCGCAAAGCTATTGACATTTCACTAAACTAAAGCCACCGAGGGCATCCTAATGCTGACATTTTATAATAATAACATATCGATTTTGTCAAGTCAACCTTAATTCCATCTCAGGCTTTGACCGCTTTAAAGATGCGGTACCCCTTCTCCTTCGTCACTTCCTCCACCCGTGCAAAAAGAGTCTCCAACTTCTCCTTCGCCGATGGTGCACCTTGCTTCTTCTGAATAACTACCCATAGGGATCCGCCTGAACGCAAGCGTTCAAAGGCACCTTCAAAGATCGCATGAACCGTGGCTTTGCCGGCGCGAATCGGTGGATTGGTCAGCACAACGTCAAATTGCCGGTTTCCTACGGCCGAGAACAAATCGCTTTCCGTAATTGTCACGTTGTTCACGCCATTGGCAGCCGCATTTTCCTTGGCCAATTCCACGGCACGTGAGTTCACGTCGATCATCATCACATGCCCCCGGTTAGCCAGCTTGGCAGCCGCAAGTCCAATCGGTCCGTAACCACAGCCAACATCAAGCACTTCGGAATCTTCCGGAATGTCCATCGATTCGATCAATGTACGGCTTCCGAAATCAACGCCCCCTTTGGCAAATACGCCCGCATCACTCACAAAGCGAAAGGTTTGTCCCCTCAACTTAGCGTCCCAAGTCTTACGATCATGAGCTGCGGTCGGCTTGTTGGAGTAGTAGTGATCTGACATGATTACGTGTTCCCTCCATTATTTCTTAGGATCAATTCACGGTCCGTCCCCTATTATATCCATTCCTGCTCCCTCAAATAAGAGGGTGATAGGCAACAAACCCCTTGAATCAAGTTCAAGGGGTTTGTTATAGGAGAAGTAGTGATTACTTCACTTCTACAGTTGCGCCTGCTTCTTCCAATTTGGCTTTAACGCCGTCTGCTTCTTCTTTACCCACTTTTTCTTTCAGTGGTTTTGGTGCGTTGTCAACCAAGTCTTTTGCTTCTTTCAAGCCGAGGCCTGTGATTTCACGAACCACTTTGATAACGTTGATTTTGGAAGCACCAGCGTTAGTCAGGATTACGTCGAATTCAGTTTGCTCTTCAGCTGCTGCAGCACCGCCGCCGCCGCCAGCTACAACAACCGGAGCTGCTGCAGTTACGCCGAATTCTTCTTCGATTGCTTTAACGAGATCGTTCAGTTCAAGAACGGTCATACCTTTGATTGCTTCCAAGATTGCTTCTTTACTCATGGTAGAACCTCCATTATATAATAGTTTATTTTTTGCGAATCAGATGACTTGCTTTCGCAAGGCTAACTTACGCGCTTGCTTCTTCTTTCTCGGCAACGGCTTTGACAGCCAGTGCGAAGTTGCGCACCGGTGCTTGAAGCACGCTGAGGAGCATCGAAAGGAGACCTTCGCGGGACGGAAGATCCGCCAGCGCTTTGATTTGGTCGACGCCAACAACACGGCCTTCAACCACGCCACCTTTCACTTTCAGGGCATCGTTCTTCTTGGCGAAATCGCTCAAGATTTTGGCTGGAGCCACTGCATCTTCTGCACTGAACGCGATGGCCGTAGGACCGGTCAACACTTCGTCCAGCTCAGTCAATTCCGCAGCAGCTGTTGCGCGGCGAACGAGCGTGTTCTTAAGCACTTGGAATTCCACGCCAGCTTCACGAAGCTGTTTGCGGAGTTCAGTAACTTGAGCAACATTCAATCCGCGATAGTCCGCAACGACGGTCGTTGCGCTTTCGCGCAATTTAGACGTTACAGCGTCAACGGCTTCTTGTTTTGCTTGAATGACATTTGCGTTTGCCAAACTGCACACCTCCTATTAGATTCATGAGCCTCTTGCTACTTCCGCAAGGCATTGAAAAAAGCCTCCGCAGAATCACGAAGGCTTGATGGATCATCTGCACACAGCAACGCTGTATCCATTGACGTTCTATCACAACACCTCGGTAGGGAATTAAGCCTTGCGGCACCTACTGTCTACGGTAAGCATATTCTTATTTAAGTCTCACATAAAACAACTGCTTCAGTATACCAAGGGCGACACTAGTGTGTCAATCCCCGATCCGCAAAGTGCGGGAGGTATTATCTGTAAACGGCCGTATTCACGCGAGCGCTTGGGCCCATGGTCGAAGAAATCGCGATATTCTTCAAGTAAACGCCCTTAGCAGCAGCCGGTTTAGCCCGGTTCAATGCGTCGATGAGAGCTTTGAGGTTCTCATTCAATTGTTCGGAAGTAAACGATACTTTACCGATCGGCGCATGAATTTGGCCCGCTTTGTCCAGACGGTACTCGATTTTACCCGCTTTGATTTCTTGAACGGCTTTAGCTACGTCAAACGTAACTGTGCCTGCTTTCGGGTTAGGCATAAGGCCTTTACCGCCGAGCAGACGGCCAAGCTTACCAACTTCGCTCATCATGTCCGGTGTAGCCACGCAGACATCGAACTCGAACCAGCCTTGTTGGATTTTGTTGATCATGTCTTGATCGCCGACGAAATCTGCTCCGGCCGCTTCCGCTTCCTTTGCTTTGTCGCCTTTGGCGAACACCAATACGCGTTGGGTTTTGCCCGTGCCATGCGGCAGAACAACGACACCACGAACGGCTTGGTCTTGTTTACGAGGGTCTACGCCCAAGCGAACTGCAGCTTCAACGGTTTCGTCGAATTTAGCAGTCGCTGCCTTTTTCACCAGTTCAACGGCTTCAGAAGGCTCATATGTCGCTTCGCTGTCAATCAACTTAGCGGCTTCCAGGTATTTCTTACCGTGTTTAGCCATGAATTCGTCCTCCTTTGTGGTATTAGCGGAAATTCCTCCCACTTGAGAATGGAGTTTGACCTCCATTCGAGGATCCAAGATTAGTCTTGAATCGTGATGCCCATGCTGCGAGCGGTACCTTCAACCATACGCATAGCCGCTTCAACGGATGCTGCGTTCAGGTCAGGCATTTTTTGCTCCGCGATTTGACGAACGGTGTCGCGTTTCACGGTAGCCACTTTCTTCTTGTTCGGTTCGCCGGAACCCTTCTCGATCTTCGCTGCAACGCGAAGCAGAACGGCTGCCGGAGGAGTTTTGGTGATGAAAGTAAAAGAACGGTCTTCAAACACCGAAATTTCAACCGGAATGATCAAACCTGCTTGATCGGCGGTACGTGCGTTAAACTCCTTACAGAATGCCATGATGTTGACACCTGCTTGACCCAACGCCGGACCTACCGGAGGTGCAGGGTTCGCTTTACCTGCAGGAATTTGCAGTTTTACCACTTTAATAACTTTTTTCGCCATGTAAAACACCTCCTTGCCCTAATTGTGGTAGACGGAACTGATACCAGCCCCTCCCACTTTGAAACCCTAAGAAACCTTATATCTTCTCCACTTGAGTGTAATCCAGTTCAAGTGGGGTTTCTCGTCCAAACATGTTGACGTGAACCTTGACCTTGCTTTTCTCGGTCAGAATCTCTTCCACCGAGCCAACAAAATTGGCAAACGGACCAACCTTGATGCGCACGGATTCTTTGAGCTCGAATTCGATGACCGGCTTCGGCTCCTCCATCCCCATATGCGCCAAGATCTGTTCCACTTCTTCAGGGAGCAGCGGCGTAGGTTTGGAACCAGAACCCGTAGAGCCAACAAACCCGGTGACTCCCGGCGTGTTGCGAACAACATACCAAGAATCGTCGGTTTGGATCATTTCCACCAAGACATACCCGGGGTAAACTTTACGCATGACGGTCTTCTTCTTCCCGTCTTTGTTTACCACTTCTTCTTCCATCGGAACAAGAACGCGGAATATCTTGTCTTCCATGCCCATAGACTCGACGCGTTTTTCTAAATTGGCTTTGACTTTGTTCTCATACCCGGAATAGGTATGAACGACATACCATCTTTTTTCCATATCAAGCCACCTAGGGACCCTTCTTAAATTATCGCTTCGATCACAGCAGAGATGCCGATGTCCAGAACCCAAAAATAAATCGCGACAACGGTAATTGTACCGAGCACAATCAGCGTATAATTAGTCAGCTCTTTACGATTAGGCCAGCGAACCTTTTTAAGCTCAGCCCAGCTCTCAGAGAAAAAAGAAAACAACGACTTAAAACTACGTTTCATGCGCGACTACACCTCCAAAGACTATCTGGTTTCGCGATGAGGAACTTGCTCGTTACAGAACTTGCAAAATTTCTTCATCTCCATGCGGTCGGGGTGGTTACGCTTGTTTTTCGTTGTCGTGTAGTTTCTTTGTTTGCAATTCGTACAAGCCAACGTAATTATTACCCGCATGATGTGCACCTCCCGAAGACATTCTAAATGAGCTGTCTCTATATTGACCTAAATCAAATGTTTGTCACCTAAAAAAGGGAAACACAAAATTAGGCCTACCTAAAACACTTTATCACATGGCACTACCCGTGTCAACGAGACATCAAGCCAACCTCTTCGATTATTTATAGTATAGCTCACGAATTTGGAAGATAAACCCTTGAGAGAGAAATCCGTAGGGGAAACGCTGAAGAGAAGCAAGGGAGAAGAAACGGGATCCGGTCAGTAAATCCGCTTAGTTGCGGCCGTTCTGAATCTTTGGAGTGTCGATATTTTGTGGTAAAAAAAGGGCCTCCTGCAACCAGGCAACCCTTGAGTCTACTTGTTTATGTAAGACCTAATTAAAATGAAAATAAGTTCAAATGCTGCCGTCGCGCACTTCCAGATAACGTTCCAGCTTACGTTTTACGCGCTGCAGGGCATTATCGATCGATTTAACGTGGCGATTCAAATCCACTGCGATTTCCTGATAGGATCTACCGTCCAAATACAGCATCAGCACTTTACGCTCTAGATCACTGAGAATTTCGGACATCTTGTCCTCTAGGCCGGTAAACTCTTCTTGATTAATGATCAACTCTTCCGGATCACTCACCTGAGTGCCGCAAATGACGTCGAGTAACGTCCGATCCGATTCCTCATCGTAGATCGGCTTGTCCAATGAAACGTACGAGTTGAGTGGAATATGCTTCTGCCTCGTTGCCGTCTTAATCGCGGTGATAATTTGGCGCGTGATGCACAACTCCGCGAACGCTTTGAAAGAAGCGAGCTTATCCCCCCGAAAGTCCCGGATCGATTTGTAGAGTCCGATCATACCTTCCTGGATGATGTCTTCGCGATCGGCGCCGATGAGAAAATAAGACCTAGCCTTGGCGCGCACGAAGCTCCGATACTTGTTAATCAAGTACTCCAACGCTTCACTGTCGCCTTCCCGAACCGCCTCGACAATGTCTTCGTCACTTTGGATCTCATAGTCAAACCTTACCCATGTTTCGAGTTTGACACTCACCACAAATCCCTCCGGCCGCAACGCACGGTTCCCCGTCACTCATTCAAGTAATACGAACAGTATATATGAAGGTGCATATTAGCGTCAACCGCAAAAGTACCAAAAGATGTAAAGTCGAACTTTGTCAAGGGCATTTGGTAGCAGAACTTGAGAATGCCCTTTCATTCCCTGCGCCATCGTTCGAACAGCTTACGCTGCTCTGGCGTCAGCTTGGCATCTAGTGTATTGCGGCTAGAATTCGCGCTGCGCTCGGCGATTTTAGCCTGGATTTCCTTCTCGCTTTGCTCCACTTGGATTAAGAGTTCTCGAGCCGATACCCGCAACGCCCCCTGACCAAAAATCACGTGTTGCTCTACCATATCGCTCGTTGCAACATAAATCTGCCGACGACGGTGCTTGAGCTCGCCGACCAGCCGTTCTATACATTCGTCCGCCGTTTCCTTCTCCTTCGTAAAATACATCTCTACCTTGTTTTGGGAATAGGCTTTCCCAAGCCCCGGAACCCGATAAGCATCAAAAACGACGATCACCTTTCTTCCAGAAAAGGCTTGATAATCGGCGAGCCGCTCAAGCAATCTGTCCCTTGCGGCCTGCAGGTCCCGTTTGGACAGTTCGGCCAGTTCAGCCCACCCGCCGATCATGTTGTATCCGTCAACCAATAGCACATCGCGCAAATCGCGCATGGCCTTTATCCTTCAGCGCGTCGTCTGCGCAACACTTCGTACATGATAACCCCGGCGGCGACGGAGGCATTCAGGGAGTTAAGACGACCGTTCATCGGGAGCTTGACCAGAACGTCGCAAGTTTCCCGAACCAGCCGTCCCATGCCTTTGTTCTCATTGCCGATGACGATCGCCACCGGTCCGGTCAGCACGTTGCCGCTGCGATACATCTCTTCTTTTGCACCTACGTCCGTACCGACGATCCATACGCCCGCTTCCTTCAGTTGCTCCATCGTCTGCACCAGATTCGTCACCCGAGCGACGGGGATGTACTCCACGGCCCCTGCCGAGGTTTTGGACACGGTAGCCGTCACGGCTGCCGAGCGGCGTTTAGGGATGATCACCCCATGCACCCCCGTGCATTCGGCCGTCCGCAAAATCGAACCGAGGTTGTGCGGATCCTCGATCTCGTCCAGAATCAGCAAGAACGGGTCTTCGCCGCGTTCCTGCGCGCGGGCCAATAAATCATCCACCTCCGCGTAGGCATACGGGGCAACCTGGGCAACTACGCCCTGATGCTGCAGGCCGGGTGCCATTTGGTCCAGCTTGCGTTTGTCCACGAACTGCACGATGATACCGTGTTTTTTGGCTTCAGCCACGATGGGCTGGGTCAGATGCTTTTGGGCGCCTTCGGCCACCCATATTTTATTGATCGTGCGGCCGGCATGCAGCGCTTCGAGCAGCGAATGTTTGCCGCCGATCCATTCTTGTTCCTCCATCGGAATCCTCCTATGCAATGGTGACGCGTCATTAACCGCGGTCCCGATAATTCTCCAAATCAGCGAATCCTTGGGCGATCAACCTGCGAAGGCGGTCATGCGCTCCAGTGTAATACAGGTACCCCACCAAGCTCTCAAAAGCGGTGGCGAGGCGATAATCCAGCACGTTGGCGTTCTTAGGCACCGTGCCGGACTTGGCGTTGCGCCCTTGGCGGACAACGTCCTTCTCTTCTTCGGTGAGCAGCGGCTCGATCAACTCCAGCAGCCGCGCCTGCGCCTTGGCCGAGACGTACTTCGTCGACTGGCCATGCAGATGGTGGGGCCGCAAATTCGGGCGGGCCATCACATGCTGGCGGACGGCGACCTCATAGACGGCGTCGCCGATGTAGGCGAGGGCCAGCGGCGGCAGCAGCCGGGCGGGCTTGGCGGGCGGGTCGGGGAACCAGAGCGCGGCGGATGTGCCGAGCTCTGAGGCTGCGGCCCCGCCTTCAGGAGCAAGGGGCGGCAGCGCGGCGGCGTTTTGGGACGTTGCGGTCTCTTCGCCGGGAGCCGTCTGCCCTGGCTGCGGCCCGGTCAGCGCCCCTTGCCCTGCGCCTGGCCCGTGCGGCCCGCTCATTTGCGCCGCCATCTCATGCCCTGCGGCGTGTCCTCGAGCACGATGCCCCGGGCGTCCAGCAGGTCGCGGATTTCGTCCGCGCGGGCCCAGTTCTTGGCCTTCCGCGCTTCGGCCCGCTCCGCGATCAGCGCTTCGATCTCTTCGCCGGGCAGTTCAGTCTCCGGCGGCAACGCGATGCGCAGTACGCCGTTCATCTCCTCGAACAGCTTCAGCGCCGCTTCAAGATCCCCACGGCCGGCGACCGGCTGCTGCAGCAGCGTATTGACCTCGCTCACCCATTCGAACACCGCCGTAATTGCGTCCGGCGTGTTGAAGTCATCTTGCATTTTGGCGTGGAACAAAGCGCGGACCGCCTTCAGCTTCTCGGCCCAATCTGGCGTGACCTGCGTATCTCCGCCTTGTGGCGCCGCATTCATCCGATGACGAAGATTGTTTGCGGCATTGCTGATCCGCTCTACACTGCGTTCCGCCTGCTGCATCGTATCTTCCGAGAAGTTCAGTGGGTTGCGATAATGGGTCGACAGCATGAAGTAACGGATGGCTTCCCGCTTGTATAGCGAGCGCAAATCCTTGACAAGTACGCCATTGCCAAGCGATTTGGACATCTTCTCCCCGTCTATGTTGATATATCCGTTATGCATCCAGTAATTCGCCAACGGCTTGCCGGTGGCGGCCTCCGACTGCGCTACCTCGCACTCGTGGTGAGGGAACTGCAGGTCCTGACCCCCGCCGTGAATGTCTAGCGTGTCGCCCAATAGCTGCCGGGACATTGCCGAGCATTCAATATGCCAGCCGGGGCGACCCTCGCCCCATGGACTACTCCAGTGAATTTCGCCGGGCTTGGCCGCTTTCCATAGCACGAAATCCTCCGGATTTTCCTTGCGATCGTCCACGTCAATGCGGATACCGAACTGCAGCTCGCCGATATTTTGTCCGGACAACTTGCCGTATTCCGGGAATTTGTTCGTACGATAGAACACGTCCCCGCCGCTTTCGTAAGCAAATCCCTTTTGCTCCAGGTCGCGGATAAAGTCGATGATCACTTCCATGTTCTCCGTGACCCGCGGGTTGGCCGTGGCGCGCGGAATCCCGAGTCCGTCCAAATCCTCGTAGTAGGCCTTAATGAACATCTCAGCCACTTCGGGTACGGTCAGGTTCATTTCTTCCGCTTTGCGAATCAGTTTATCGTCCACATCTGTAAAGTTTACGACGTAATTTACATCATATTGTTGATTCTCCAGGTAACTGCGCACCACGTCAAAAAAGATCATCGGCCGCGCGTTCCCAATATGAATATAACCGTAGACGGTAGGTCCGCAAACATACATCTTCACTTTTCCGGGCGTCAGGCTGACGAACTCTTCCTTGGCGCGGGTTAAGGTGTTATAAATCTGCAATCCCATACTGCATTTTCCTTCCTTAGTAAGGTAGTTTTCAAATTGGCTTCCCATCACGAAGTATTTCAAGGGAGTGGACTCGGCGTCGAATCTTGAATTCAGTCGGTCGCTCCGCTACTCCCTCGATTCTTGAATTCATTCGGTCGCTGTCGACCGCTAACGGACCTCAGAGACGCTATTCTCCCATTTCCCAGGGATTTCCCGATTTAACGGACTCCATTGACCTTATTTCGCCCAATTCATATGCTAAGTCGCTGATCCAGGGCAAATAACGTCACCTCAGTCCGTTACAATGGAGACCGCTGGTAATCCAACAACATTAACGTCTCTGGAGTCCGTTATACTCGGAAACCACGATCGCATAACCGACTATATCAAGGGACCTCAAGTTCCGCTGTCCCGCCGGTCGTCCAGACTCCTCGCATAAAGATTTTCGCCTAGCAGTAGCTCACAGCTCACTCGGCTGCTTATCGCGAAGCCGCCCCCTGAGCTCGAGGACCTCGCCTCGCAGTTGTTCGATCTCGCGCTGCATCTCGCGCATCGCGTCAACCATCGGATCGGGCAGTTGATGGCTGAGGCGGTCCAGGCGTTTTCCGTCCTGGCGAACCACTTTGCCCGGGATGCCAACCACGGTGCTGCCGGTAGGCACCTCTTTCAGGACAACCGAGTTTGCTCCGATGTTCGCTTGGTCTCCGATCTTAAACGAACCAAGCACCTTTGCCCCCGACCCGATAACGACATTGTTGCCGACGGTCGGGTGGCGCTTGCCCTTTTCCTTACCGCTGCCGCCCAATGTGACTCCCTGATAGATAACCACATCGTCCCCGATTTCGCAAGTTTCCCCAATCACAACGCCCATCCCGTGGTCGATGAACAGCCGATTGCCGATCCGCGCTCCCGGATGGATCTCGATGCCGGTGAAAAACCGGCTGATCTGCGAAATCGTACGTGCAGCGGTATACCAGCGGCGGCGGTAAAAAAAGTGCGCAATCCGGTGACTCCAAATCGCATGCAGACCGGAATAGGTAAAGATCACTTCGAACCAGCTTCGTGCTGCCGGGTCGTTGTCGAACACCGCCTGGATATCGGATCGGATTCTTTTGAACATAGTTTCCCCCCACCTTCTATTCCTATCGCATACGGACAGATCCAATCAAAAAAGGCGCCCCTGCAGCTTTCGCTACAGAGACGCCTAACGACGCGGTTCCACTCTGCCTTGGATGAGCCAGCCTCGATAAAAAAGCCGACTCCTCCCTCTCAAGATCCTTAACGCGGACGAAACGGCGAAAGCTACTTCGCCTCTCTAGGCGAGTTCGCATTCGCGGCTCCCGGGTGCATTTCCGCCAGCGCGTATCCGGATAACTTCCAGCCTGGTAACTTCTTTGCGCGGTCCGCACCGAAGGGTCCCGGTTATCCTCTCTGGACGATACGGCTGATCGCGTACTTCTCCCGATCTATGCCGGTGGCATTAAGGCGGCTAATGGCCGCCAGTCATCTAGTTGTAAGGTATTCCTGCCTATATATTACCTAATGGACGGCCTACTGACAATGGTACCCGAAAAAAATACGTACCTAACACTTATATCAAACGCTATCTGGGCGAAAAGGGCACTTGCTCTGCGCTAACGCTTACCTGCAACCTTATCCCCTTATTTTATCAACGAAAAGGGGAGGAATCGTCCCTATAAGCATACAGACAAGCGTTAGAAATGAAACAAGCCTCTTTTTCCAAAAATAAGCTTCCTGGCAAGCGTTAGCATAAGTACGAGCCTCAGACACTTTATCCCTGCGTCCAGTGACCCCGCCGCCTTACAAAGCAGCGATACGCGACTTCAACCGATCGATGACTTTGTCCTGTCCAAGCAGATAAATCGTCTGGTTCAAGTCGCGGCCATGCATCTGTCCGGTCAACGCCACGCGAATCGGCATGAATAGACCTTTGCCCTTGCTGCCCGTTTCCTTCTGTACCTCTTTGATCGAGGCGCCGATGTTCTCCACGCTGAATTCGGCAAGGCCTTCAATCTTCGCCAAAAACGCGGCAAGCACGGTCGGCACCTGCGGCTCCGCCAACACGGCGGCACCTTCTTCGTCTAACGCCGGCTCGTTGCGGAAGAACATCTCCGACAACTCCACAATATCGGAAGCCGCGGTCATTTGCTCTTGGTACAACGCGACGAGCGCCCCGGCCCATGCCTGCAGCTCCGGCGACAGCTCGACTGGAAGCTTGCCGGCCCGTTGCAAATGCGGGATGGCCAACGACGCAATCCGCTGCGGATCGGCGTTCTTGATATAGTGGTTGTTCAAATGGGCCAGCTTGTTCGTATCGAACACGGCCGGACTACGCGACAAGCGATTTGCGTCAAAGATCGAAATCAATTCATCCTTGCTGAAAATCTCTTCTTCTCCTTCCGGCGACCAGCCGAGCAGGGCGATAAAGTTAAACATCGCTTCCGGCAGATAACCAAGCTGATCATATTGCTCGATAAATTGAATCACCGATTCGTCGCGTTTGCTCAGCTTTTTGTGGTTCTCCCCAACGATCAAAGTCATATGGCCAAATACCGGCGGCTCCCAGCCAAACGCATCGTAGATCATGAGCTGACGCGGCGTATTGGACACATGGTCCTCTCCACGCAATACATGGGTAATGTTCATCAGATGATCGTCCAGTACGACCGCGAAGTTGTAGGTGGGGATTCCGTCTTTTTTCACGATAACAAAATCACCGCTAACCTCGGACTCGAACGAGATCGGTCCTTTGACCAGATCGTCAAATGTAAACGTACGGCCTTCCGGAACGCGGAAGCGAATGCTGTACTGACGGCCTTCAGCGTCAAACGCAGCTAGCTGCTTAGGCGTCAAGTGACGGCACTTCCCGGAATACCGAGGGGTTTCGCCGCGAGCCATTTGCTCTTCCCGCTCCTTCTCCAGCTCCTCTTCCGTACAATAGCAACGATACGCCAGACCCCGGTCCAACAAGTCCTGTACCAGTGGACGGTACAAATCTAGACGCTCCGTCTGCCGGTACGGCCCGTAGTTCCCGCCGACGTCCACGCTTTCGTCCCAATCCATGCCTAACCACTTGAGGTAGGTCAGTTGGTTTTCCTCGCCACCGGCCACGTTGCGCTTCACGTCCGTATCCTCGATGCGGATAATGAATTTCCCCCCGTGATGTCTAGCAAATAAATAATTGAACAACGCCGTTCTGGCGTTCCCGATATGTAAATGACCCGTCGGACTTGGCGCATAACGCACGCGGACTTCAGCCATTTCAATCCCTCCCTAAATTGCAATTCTTCATGGTATGAAAAAAAGCTCGATGCAAGTTACGATGATAGCACATTCTGCACAAGACACACAATGCATTGTGCCGCAATCCCTTCGCCGCGTCCGGTAAACCCGAGCTGTTCCGTGGTGGTGGCTTTCACATTGACGAGCTCCGGCTCCGTCCCCAGGGTACGAGCAATGACCTCAACCATTTGCGGAATGTATGGGGCCATCTTCGGCTTTTGCGCGATAATCGTTGCGTCCAGGTTGCCGAGACGGTAACCTTTCTCAACCGCCATGTCCCACACCCGCTGCAACAGAACTACGCTATCCGCATCTTTGAACGCCGGATCGGTGTCCGGGAAATGACGCCCGATATCTCCGAGACCTATCGCACCCAAAATCGCGTCACTGATCGTATGCAGCAACACGTCGGCATCGGAGTGTCCCAGCAATCCTTTCTCATAAGGTATATGCACCCCGCCGATGATACACGGCCTGCCCTCCACGAGCTGATGCACGTCGAAGCCTTGTCCTACTCTAAACATCCTTCCCATCCTCTCCCAGTCATCTTTTATTCACGAAGTAACTCGAGGAAGTCTTTCGACGTCGAATCTTGAATTCAGTCGATCGCTCCGTTGCTCACGTAGGACTACCTACGCTCCGCTACTCCCTCTTCACCCGGATAAACTCCGCATAACCCAGATCCTCGGGTGTCGTGATCTTAATATTGTCGTAAGCCCCTTCCACCAGCTTAACGGAGATGCTCAACCGTTCGACCAACATCGCGTCGTCGGTGCCGACGAATTCATCCTCCGCAGCCCGCTCATGGGCTGCCAGCAGGTCAGCGCGACGAAAAGCCTGCGGCGTCTGAATCGCCCACAGACTCCGCCGGTCCAGTGTTGCCGCGACCCATCCCTGTTCGTCCGCCAGTTTGATCGTATCCTTCACGGGTACGGCGAGCACGGCGGCTCCATACGTTCTGGCCGCTTCACAACAAGCCGTAATCTGTTCTCTCGTGACAAAAGGGCGGACACCGTCATGCACCAGTACCCAAGGTGTGCTGAGAGACAGCAATCCTTGGCGCACCGAGTGTTGACGTTCAGCCCCGCCCGGAATAACTTGTATTTGCTCGGCCATGCCATACTCGGCAATCCATGACCGGCACCGGTCCACATCCTGTTCCCCGGTGACAAGCACGATTTGCGAAATCGACGGATGACGGTGAAAAACCTCCAGTGTATGGATAAAGATCGGCTTGCCGTCCAGCATAAGATACTGCTTGCTTTCCACCGTTCCCATACGCGTACCGCGGCCTGCCGCCACCACGATGACTCCCGTATCGCCGCTTGCTTGTAAACCCATCATGTTCTGCCTCACCTTTGTCCGGAATTCACCCGCGCCGCGGCCAGCGCAGCGTAGTTAATCCCATCATACCGAATTACTGCGCTTTTTCCAACAGTTTTGGCTTGGCAAAAATCATTCGTCCCGCCGAAGTCTGCAGCACGCTCGTGACCAGCACCTCCGTAATGGTGCCGATGTAATCGCGTCCGCCTTCCACGACGATCATCGTTCCGTCATCCAAATAAGCGACACCTTGTCCATGCTCCTTGCCGTCCTTGATCACCTGGACCATAATTTCCTCGCCAGGCAGCACGACCGGCTTGACCGCATTGGCCAAATCGTTGATGTTCAGCACGGATACGCCCTGCAGCTCGCACACCTTGTTCAGGTTGAAGTCGTTGGTCACCACTTTCCCCTGCAGGACTTTCGCCAGCTTGACCAGTTTGCTGTCGACCTCGGAGATTTCCTCGAAATCCCCTTCATAGATCATGACTTTGACGTCCAGCTCTTTCTGGATCTTGTTCAAAATATCCAGTCCCCGCCGCCCACGGTTCCGCTTGAGCAGATCCGAGGAATCGGCGATATGCTGCAACTCCTCCAGCACGAATTCCGGAATAACGATCGTCCCTTCAATGAAGCCGGTTTTGCAGATGTCAGCGATCCGCCCGTCGATAATGACGCTGGTATCCAAAATTTTGTGTTCCTCCGCCCAACGCTCCTCTTCCGGAACGGACGCTCCCCATTTGCCGGATTTCCAAAGTGAGGACAGCTCTTCCTTCTTGGCCAGTCCGACGTATAGCCCAATGTAGCCAAACAACGCCGATACTGCGAATTGAGCCATGCTCTCCAGCGTACCGAGCCAGGACAGCAGGGGATAGACCGTTAAGGAAAGAAGAAGTCCCGCAGTCAAACCGGCCGCACCGGCAGCCATTTCATTCATCGGAATCCGCGTCAAAGCGGAAATCCACGATTTCACTCTGGAAGAAACGACGTCTGCAGCCAAGGAGAACAGGAACAAGAACAGTAGCGCGCCGGCTGCGGCCCAGATCAAATTTGCCGCGATCGGGTTCATTTCACGAAACCAGTCACTGGCGGCACCCGGTAGCACACCGGACACACCGCCGGTCGTGTAACCGAACCAAGCCCCGCATAAACCGGCTAGAATCATTAAGTATTTTTTCAGCACGTCTCTCTTCACCTCCTAGTTAAGTATCTTCTTTAGCCAGTATGAACCAATTTGGAGGCGCATAATCCGTGGATGATAACTTTTTTACCAAAAAATAACCAATCCATATTCAAACACAGCCCTTGGCTATGGGATTTCAGGTTGATCTTGGAGGAAAAGGTGGAATATAATGAATTCAATTCATAATATTGAGGTGGATGGAAAATGAGCGCACCAAGCCTTCAGTCTTTTCAAGAACAAGTTTCTGAATTGTTGCTCCGTCACCGCAGCCTGTTGGACGTCATGTCGAAGATGGGACAAACCAACGCCGCTGCTGTCCGTTCCGTGACCAAATCGGTAACCGAATGCGGTTGCATCGAGCTGCATGCCACCAAACAAGACTTCGAGCCTGGCATGGATTTGCAACACGCCAAAGAAACGATCGCCAAGCATGTTCATGGCGAACTGTGCGAAAATTGCCGGGATGCGATTACGAATGAGCTTGGACGTAACCTTTTCTATATGTCCGCCCTTTGCAATCTGCTGGGGATCAATATGGAGGAAATCGTGGAGCGCGAGTCGCAGAAATGCGCTACGCTGGGGTTATTCAACTTATCGTAAACGTAAATGTTAATGTGTATATCAAAAAGGCATCGATCCATTCCGCCCGCGGGAGATCCATGCCTTTTTCGTATAGTTATAGGGTTATTCGTTCTTAACGCTTCGGACGAAACATTTCCTGGGCATCGGCATCCTCGTCCTGATGTTTACGGCGAAGCAACCGATTGATGTTCTGACGTAAACCGTAAACTGCGTAAATGACCAAGGGGATAAAAATAAGCTTCGCCATCTGATCCGGAAATACGACGGCGATAACCACTGCAAAGATCACGACAAGCGGCGTATACGCGATCGTCTTTTTCGGCAGACCGATTTTCTTGAAATTCGGATATCTGACCGTACTGATCATCAAATACGATAACAGCAGCATGGACACGATGAAATAAGGCGCCGATATTTCTCTGTAAAACAGCGACAGCGTGGCCAGAACTCCGCCTGCAGCCGGAATCGGCAAACCAATGAAGTAACCCGGAGCTCCCTTCTGAACATTAAACCGGGCGAGTCGCAGCGCTCCGCACATCGGAAAAATGATCGTAACGGCCCAAGCAACACCGGAAGGAACGCTGTGAAATGAGATCAAGTACATAATGAGTGCCGGAGCGATACCAAATGAAATTAGATCTGATAATGAATCGAGTTCCTTCCCGAACTCGCTTTGAGCGTTCAGCGCACGAGCGACCCGTCCATCCAAACCATCGAGCAGCATAGCGACAATTACCATGATGGCGGCCAGGCTGAAGCGGCCTTCCATTGCCAGCATGATGGCCAGCATTCCGAGAACCATGTTTCCTAACGTAAACAGGTTCGGAATCGATTTCGTTATCATCTCTTCACCTCGAGTAGATATTCCTGAACCATTCATTGATGATAGGTGATTTAAATTTGTCTGTCAATGAATACCTGTTCCTGAAGACGTTTGAGCCCTTCTTTGATGGAACGGGCGCGCACCTCACCAATACCGTCAACCTCATCCAGCTCCTCGATGCTGGCCATCATCACGTTCGGCAAGCAGTCAAAGCGTTCGACCAGATTGTGAATGATGACATTCGGTAAGCGGGGGATTTTGTTCAAGACACGGTACCCGCGTGGTGCTATCAATTCCTCCGAAGTCGCGGCTGAGGAAGGATAACCTAAGAGCTTGGTAATGTGATTGTCGTCCAGCAGCTCATCGTCGGTGGAACGTTTGAGTCCCATAATAATTTCTCGGATCGCTTCGTCCTGATCCTCTTTGGCATAATCTTTGTATAAGAGCCATGCTTCTTCTTCCATGTTGCTGACCAGTTCCTCCATCTGCATGCTGATCAGCCGCCCTTCCGTACCTAATTCATTGATGAATCGCTTGATCTCCATCTTGATCCGGATCACCATCTCCACCCGCTGGATCACATTGATCACCTCAGGCAAGGAGACCAGCTCTTCAAATTCGGAGGCCGTTAAATTCGTTAAGGCTTGATTCAAGACAGACCGGTATTTCTCCAGCGTCTGAATCGCCTGGTTGGCTTTGGTCAGGATGACGCCAATTTCCTTCAGAGCGTACCGTAATCCCCCTTGGTAAAGGGTGATGATGTTACGGCGCTGGGAGATAGAGACGACCAGCTTGCCCGTCTGTTTGGCCACCCGTTCCGCGGTACGGTGGCGAATGCCCGTTTCAGAGGATGCGATCGAGGAGTCCGGGATGAGCTGTGTATTTGCATACAAAATCCGTTTCAAATCCTCGCTAAGGATGATCGCCCCGTCCATTTTGGCCAGCTCATAGAGATAGTTTGGGGAGAAATCACAGTTGATGGAGAAGCCCCCCTCGACGACCTCCATCACCTCCGGGCTGTAACCGACGACGATCAGGCCCCCGGTCTTAGCCCGCAGCACGTTTTCAAGGCCGTCGCGAAAAGCCGTCCCCGGCGCAACAAGCCTCAACAAATCGTTCATTTTCTCTGCTTGGGTAGTTTCCTTCATCTCAATGCCCCCTAATCTAACGCAACAGCTAGCGCATCTGCAACGGTATTTACGCCAATCAATTGAATCTCTTGCGGTCCCTTCCACCCCTTCATGCTTTTCTCCGGCAAAATCACCCGTTTAAAGCCGAGCTTGGCCGCTTCCTTTACGCGCTGCTCCGCCCGGGAGACCGCCCGAACTTCGCCGGTCAAGCCAACTTCTCCGAAAAACACATCGTACGGCTTGGTCGGCAGGTCACGGAAGCTGGAAGCGACGCTAACCGCAATCGCTAAATCGACCGCCGGTTCGTCCAGCTTCACTCCACCAGCCAGGTTGACGTAAGCGTCCTGATTTTGCAGGAATAGGCCCATTCGCTTCTCGAGCACCGCAAGGATCAAGTTCATCCGCTGATAGTCCACGCCGGTTGCCATCCGTCTTGGTGAAGGGAAATGGGTGGCCGCGATCAAGGCTTGCAGTTCGACCAGCATCGGGCGCGTCCCCTCCATACTGGCGACGACGGTGGAACCCGCCACGCCGAGCGGGCGTTCGGATAGAAACAGCTCCGACGGATTCGCCACCTCCGCCAGTCCGGATTCGTTCATCTCAAAAATCCCAATTTCGTTGGTCGAACCAAAGCGATTCTTAACCGCCCGTAGGAGCCGGTAGGAATGATGACGTTCACCTTCGAAATACAGTACGCAGTCGACCATATGCTCCAGCATACGAGGTCCGGCGATAGCCCCCTCTTTGGTCACGTGACCGACTAGTACCGTAGCGATCCCCTGCCCTTTGGCTATTCGCATAAACCGCGCCGTACATTCACGTACCTGCGATACGCTGCCGGGGGCACTGGTAACTTCGGGCAAATAGACCGTTTGGATCGAATCGATCACCAAAAAATCGGGTTTTACTTCGTCGATCGCTTCTTCAATTCCGTCCATACTGCTCTCACACAAAACGAATAACTCCGGGGACAATGTCCCGAGCCGCTCCGCCCGCAGCTTCGTCTGACGAACGGATTCCTCGCCTGAGATATACAGAACCTTCAGACCAGAGCGGGCCATTTCATGTGAAGTTTGCAGCAGCAAAGTCGACTTGCCGATCCCGGGGTCCCCACCGACCAGGACCAGTGAGCCCGGCACAACGCCGCCGCCGAGTACTCGATTCAGTTCCCCGATCCCCGTTTGGATCCGCGGTTCTTTGCCGCTCTCTATATTTATGATTGACTGCGGCTTTTCTTTCGCATGAAATATCCCGGAATTCATCCCTTGCGTTTTGACGGTTTTCTCCACTTCTTCCACCATGGAGTTCCACGCGCCGCACCCCGGGCATTTTCCGTACCATTTAGGCGATTCATAACCGCATTCGGAGCAGAAAAACTTATGTTTTACTTTAACCATTTATCTCACCTTCTCGCCACTGCAAAATTTGACAGACCTAGCCGACACCGTATTCGTCATGGTACCTAAAATTTTACCATCCTTTCGGGTTTATCGAAAGTGATCCGAGCGCTGCCGCCAGGAGTGGCGGGATAAAAAAAGCAGCTTCCAAAGCATCGCCTTGGAAGCTGCCTTTAACTTATTTCATCGGCTTAAACGTTACGGATTTGTAGGATTTACCAACATTTTTTATTCGCGTTACGCATTTTTTACGTAAGTTCCCGTACGCTCCACCTTCAGGGCGCCGTTCTCTTCGTCGATGGTTAGCGAGTCGCCCTTCTTGACGTTACCGGTCAACAGCTCCTCGGACAAACGGTCTTCGATATGCTTCTGGATCGCCCGACGCAGCGGACGTGCTCCATACGCAGGATCGTAGCCCTCTTTAGCCAGGAACTCCTTCGCCTTATCCGTCAAGGTAAAGTCGACGTCATATTCGCGCAGGCGTTTACGCAATTCTTCGGCCATGAGCGTGACGATTTGGCCGATATGCGCTTCCTCGAGCGAATGGAAAACGATGATCTCATCGATCCGGTTGAGGAATTCGGGACGGAAGCTCTTCTTCAGCTCTTCCATCACTTTGCCCTTCATGTTGTCGTAATCCGCACCGGAATCTTGCACGGCGGTGAAGCCAAGACGCGTATTTCGTTTGATGGCTTCGGCGCCGACATTTGAGGTCAAGATGATCAGCGTATTACGGAAATCGACTACGCGGCCTTTGGAGTCGGTCAATCGGCCATCCTCCAATACCTGCAGCAGAATGTTAAACACTTCCGGATGTGCCTTCTCGATTTCATCCAGCAGAACAACGGAATACGGTTTGCGGCGAACCTTCTCGGTCAGTTGCCCGCCTTCTTCGTACCCGACATATCCTGGAGGCGCACCAACGAGTCGCGCCGTGGAGTGTTTCTCCATGTACTCGGACATGTCAATGCGGATTACGGCGTTTTCGTCGCCGAACATCGCTTCCGCCAATGCGCGGGCCAGCTCCGTTTTACCAACCCCCGTAGGACCTAAGAAGATGAAGGAGCCCATCGGACGTTTTGGATCCTTGAGGCCTGCGCGCGCCCGGCGGATTGCCCGGCTGACCGCCTTAACTGCTTCTTCTTGACCGATTACGCGCTCATGCAGGATACTCTCCATATTGAGCAGGCGTTCGGTTTCTTCTTCCTTCAGCTTGTTGACCGGAATCCCCGTCCAGCTGGCGACCACCTGGGCGATATCCTCTGGCGTCACTTCGGAATCGGTGCGTCCTTGTTTTTCTTTCCATTGATTTTTGGTGATATCCAGCTCTTCCCGGATCTTCTGCTCCGTATCGCGCAGCGCAGCCGCTTTCTCAAATTCCTGGCTTTGCACCGCAGCGTCCTTCTCCTTACGGATATCATCCAGACGGCTCTCCAGTTGCTTCAGATTCGGCGGTACCGTATACGAGTTCAGCCTTACCTTCGAACCCGCCTCGTCGATCAGGTCAATCGCTTTATCCGGCAGGAACCGGTCTTGAATATAACGGTCGGACAATTTAACTGCCTGCTCGATCGCCTCGTCGGTGATTTTCACCCGATGATGCGCTTCGTAACGATCGCGCAACCCGTGCAGGATGAGAATCGCTTCATCCACCGATGGCTGATCCACCGTGATCGGTTGGAACCGACGTTCCAGTGCCGCGTCTTTCTCAATATATTTCCGATATTCGTCGAGCGTGGTAGCGCCGATGCATTGCAGCTCGCCGCGGGCCAGCGCTGGCTTCAAGATATTCGAAGCGTCGATCGCGCCCTCCGCGCCGCCAGCCCCGATCAGGGTGTGCAATTCATCGATAAAGAGGATGATATTGCCGGCCTGACGAATTTCGTCCATGATTTTTTTCAAGCGGTCCTCAAATTCGCCGCGGTATTTCGTACCGGCAACGACGGAGCCCATATCCAGCGTCATCACGCGTTTGTCGCGTAGCGTCTCTGGAATTTCGTTATTGATGATCTTTTGTGCAAGACCTTCGGCGATGGCCGTTTTCCCGACGCCAGGTTCCCCGATTAGCACCGGATTGTTCTTCGTCCGGCGGCTCAGCACCTGAATCACCCGTTCAATCTCTTTGCTGCGGCCGATGACCGGATCCAAATTGCCCTCTTTGGCCGAAGCCGTCAAGTCGCGAGCCAAGCTGTCCAGTGTCGGCGTGTTCACGTTAGTTGGGGTTCCATGATGACTGGACACCGCTTCGCTGCTGCCCAGCAACTGCAGCACTTGTTGGCGCGCCTTGTTCAGGCTGATGCCGAGGTTATTCAGTACACGGGCGGCTACGCCTTCCCCTTCACGAATCAGGCCGAGCAAAATATGCTCCGTGCCGACATAAGTATGGCCGAGCTTACGCGCTTCATCCATGGACAGCTCGATGACCTTTTTGGCGCGCGGCGTATAAGCGATATTGGTCGGTTGTTCCTGTCCACGGCCGATCAGCGTTTCCACTTCGTCTTGTATTTTCTCGAGTCCCAGACCCAATCCGATCAGCGCCTTGGCGGCAATGCCTTCACCTTCACGGATCAATCCGAGCAGCACATGTTCCGTCCCGATATTGTTATGTCCCAGCCTTACGGCTTCTTCCTGGGCCAACGCCAGTACCTTTTGGGCACGTTCCGTAAATCTTCCAAACATCATCTTCTCCTACACCTCCATAGTAGTCCTCTCGTTATTTCCCCATGCGCTCTCGAATGAGTCTAGCGCGGTACATATCCCTTTCCCCCGGGGACATACTGCCACTGAATTTTTTTTGCAAAAATCCAGGCTGCGTCAGCACGTTCAGTTCATTGAGCGCCTGCGCCGACACGCCTTCGATAATCCCCAAGTCTACGCCAAGCCGGACATCAGATAACCGCTGAGCGGCTTCCTTCGAGTCGATGATGTACGCCTGTGACAATATTCCGTAAGAACGCATGACCCGGTCCATCATCCGCAGGCGTGATTCGCCGATCAGCTTTTCTCTTGCCGTCTTCTCATGCTGAATGATCTGCAGCACCACGCCATATAAATTTTCGATGATCTCAGCTTCACTTTGTCCTAGTGTAATCTGATTTGAGATTTGAAACAAGTTGCCCATGGCCTCGCTGCCTTCGCCGTAGATCCCTCGGACGGTTAAACCGACCTGCGATACCGCGGATAAAATGCGGCCGATCTGCTGTGTCAGTGCCAAGGCCGGCAAATGCATCATGACTGAAGCGCGAAGCCCCGTACCCACATTCGTCGGACAACTGGTTAGGTAACCCCGACGATCGTCAAAAGCGTAATCCACATGCGATTCAAAAATGTCGTCGATCGCCGTCGCATTTTCCCAAGCCTCTTGGACTTGCAGACCCGGATACAGACACTGGATGCGCAAATGATCCTCTTCATTAACCATGATGCTGAGGCTTTCATCTTCGCTAATGAAGACCGCCCCATTTCTGGAGTCGTTCGCTAAGTTGGGACTGATCAAGTGCTTCTCAACCAGCACCCGCTTATCCAGTTCATCCAAGTCCGCAAGGAGGATCGGGTACAGTTGGCCTTGAGCCTGAAGCTGTTCGTCGTCCAGAACCTCCTGAAGCAGCTTCAGCACCTCCTCCGATTGCGTGTTGGTGGCCAACATCGGGAAGGGTTGATGAAGCACGTTGCGGGCGATCCGTACCCGGCTGCTCATCACGATATCCGACTCTTTGCCTTCTTGGCTCATCCATTCGCTAAGCGGCTGTTCAGTAAAACGGAGATTGGTCACCCTGCATCCCTCCTACTCTGCGGATATGTTCTTCTCAAGCTCGCGAATTTGGTCCCGCAGCGCCGCAGCCTCCTCAAATTCCTCCTGGAGGATCCGGTACTGCAGCTCACGGCGGAGATCATCGAGCTTACGCTTCACTTGAATGTGACCGCCGGTCCGTTTCGGGACTTTCCCGACGTGGACGGTATTCCCATGCACTTTCTTAAACAAAGGATCCAGACGATCGTTAAAATATTTGTAGCACGAGCTGCATCCAAAACGTCCGATTTTGCTAAACTGGGAATACGTCATGCCGCATTCTTCGCAGCGCAGATGTTCTGGCGTACTAGGCCCGGAAACTTGACCTTTGTTCGACGGACTCAAATCGAGAAAGCCCGATAGCAGGTTATGAATCGAAAAGCCACCCGAAGTGCCGGGAATCAGCTCCCCTTTTTCCCTGGCGCAACTTTCACAGAAATGAAACTCCGTCTTCTCGCCATTGACGATCTTCGTAAAATGCAAGGTTGCCGGGCGTTTGCCGCATTCTTGGCATTGCATCGCACGTCCCTCCTTACGGGATAGATGTTGCTAACTCAACAAAGAGATTAACATCGCTTTCATCATCCTAGCCCGGATCTGGTCGCGAAAGGGCAGCTTAATCGCCAACACTTCGCGAGATACCGCCGAGCGCATTAAAGCGGCCTCCCGAGGGGTCAAAAAGCGGGCTTCCTCCAGGCGATAAATCAACCCTTCCGCCGCGGATTGCCCGATCTCGTCACCGATCGTTTCATGCAAATGCGTGTGCAGCGACGTTGGACCAGGCAGTTGAATTCGCCGAATCCGAACGTAACCGCCGCCGCCGCGTTTGCTCTCGACCAGGTACCCTTTCTCCAGAGTAAAGCGGGTGCTGATAACATAATTGATTTGCGACGGCACGCAGGAAAATTGGTCGGCAAGTTCGTTACGCTGAATCTCTATAGTCCCCTCCGGACTTTCATGCAAAATACTCTTGAGATATTTCTCAATGATATCGGAGATATTACGCATCACTCATCCTCCATTATTCCACACGTGAATCTCTTGTTGCGACTTTGCGGTATTTCATTCTTGCTCGTCAAGTCCCCTCAAAATAAACGATTTCCGTTTGTAGTTGACTTTGACTTTCTTTGACTTTATCAACATTATACCATAATTTAATGATTTGCCAAGGGGGATGCGTTGTCCTTTTCAGTGTGGGCGTGTGAGGTGGAAAATATTCGTGGTTAAGCGTATGAGAAAACCGTCCGGTTGGTGCCGAACGGTTTAGAATTTGGAGCGTGTTACAGGATACATACGGGTAAGTCACCTCTTCGCTAATTCCTGCAAAAATACAGTTATTCGAGAAGCTAACTGCCGATTTATCAAAATACCTGCAAAAGTGCAGGCTTTTGAGGCCCAAGCGCCTCATATACACCGAATCGAAAAAAATAACCTGCACTTTTGCAGGCTTTCGCCCATGACGAGCGACTTTCTCGAAAATAACTGCACTATTGCAGTTTTTCCTCGGGAG
>NZ_JADCNN020000025.1:0-59797 GCF_014947195.2 Paenibacillus rhizolycopersici
TACACGCCGCGTTTGTTGCCCCAGACGAGGGCGTGCAGCTGCGGCAACACCCGAACGTCGTTCAGGTCCGGCGTGGCGACCACTTTGTCGATCAGCGCCTCATAGCGGTGCAGCAGGTCGGACGCATGTTCCTGGATGTCCATCCGCTTCACGTCCGGGTTGCCGACCTGCACATACATCGGTACAGCTGGATATCGGCTGTGCACTTGCTTCGCATAATCCAGGTCGTCGTCATCAAACACGACGACCTTCAGGCTGACGGCGAGCGGGTGAGGCCGGGCCGACAGCTTGGTGACGATGTCGTCCAACACGCCCCAGTCGGTGTCCATGCCCGAGCTAGGCGGCTTCGGCGACAACGTCACCTGGTCCACCGCGGCCAGCCAGTCCTGCCAGCGCGAGCCTTGGGTTTCGACCGCGACGGCGATGCCTTCGGCGTGGAGCAGCTCGACCAGGCCGGCGAGCTGCGGCAGAAGGGCAGGGTTGCCGCCGGACAAGGTGACGTGGGCGAATCGGTTGCCGCCAATTTCGCGCAGCTCGCCGAGAATCTCGGCCGGGGTCAGGCGGCGGATCATGTCCTTCGCGCTGCCGTCCCAGGTAAAGGCCGAGTCGCACCAAACGCAACGGTAGTCGCAGCCGGCGGTGCGGACGAACATCGTCTTTTGCCCGATGACCATGCCTTCGCCTTGAACGGTGGGGCCGAAGATTTCCAGGACGGGGATCGGTAGCTGGCGGGTATCCTTAGTTTCTTGATCAAACACGGATAACTCCGGTGCAACGAGATGTGCAGAAGCAGAATTCTCTTTACTCATCCCGCATCCACTCCCGTCTTGCTTCGGCGTAGCTGGTCGGCGTCTCGTAGAGGCGGACGAACTCCGTCCGGCCTTCAAGCACCGGATTCCGGTAGGCTTCGGATTGCAACGCCTCCTCCATCTTCTCGAACAGCCATACCACCATATTCTCGGCGGTCGTATTCATCGGCGGCAGTGTTTCATTAATGTAACGGTGGTCCAGGTACCCTTCGATTTCGTTCTTCCAGATCTCCTTGATCGTGCCAAAATCAACGGTCATGCCGATTTCGTCCGGCCGACCGCTGATACCGAACACCACTTTGTAGGTATGGCCGTGCAAGTTTTTGCATTTACCGTCATAAGCATGTAAATGGTGTGCCGCATCAAAAGTGAACTCCTTGCTGACCAGCACCCGGCGGCGGTGGTAACGCAGCTGGTCCCGGCCGATGTCCTGGCCCAGCTTCTGAAGTGCTTCGACGATGCGGAATTCTCCCGGTGTTCGGTTCATTTCATATTCGCCTCCTGGCGCTCCAGCAAGTATTTATCCAGTCCGGCCTTTCTCAGCTTACAGGCCGGGCATTCGCCGCAACCGTCGCCGATGACGCCGTTATAGCAGGTCAACGTCCGTTCGCGGACGAACTCGAAGGCTCCAAGCTCATCGGCCAGTTTCCAGGTCTCCGCCTTATCAATCCACATGAGAGGGGTATGAATCACAAACTCGTAATCCATCGCCAGGTTCAGCGTCACGTTTAGCGATTTGACGAACACGTCGCGGCAATCGGGATATCCGCTGAAGTCTGTCTCGCAGACACCGGTGACGATATGCTTGGCGCCTACGCCCTTAGCCAGCACGGCGGCAAAGCTAAGGAAGAGATGATTGCGGCCGTCCACAAACGTGCTGGGCAACTCGCCTTCCTGGTGCTCGATTGCGATGTCGCTTCGAGTCAAAGCATTTTGAGTTAATTGGCCGAGCAAGCTCATGTCCAGCACGGTGTGCTTGATCCCCAGCTCGGTGGTAATGGATCTCGCGCAGTCGATTTCCAACTTATGGCGTTGGCCATAGTCAAAGGTCACGGCTTCAACCTCGCCGAACTGCTGAATGGCCCAGAACAGGCAGGTGGTGCTGTCTTGACCACCGCTGAACACTACAACCGCTTTTTCATTTTTAAGCATAAAAAACCCTCCGTCTTCTTGAATAGTGAAGCGGGAAAGCGTGGCTTTCCGGCTCATTGGCAGAAGAAAGAGAGTTCTTGAACTGGTCACAAAAAAACAAGCCCGTTCGACCGACAGGGCGTTCCTTAGCGCTGCGCCTCGGTGCGAATAAGCAAACGAGTATGCAGGCACGAAAGAACCCGCCAAATCTAGGCTGGGCACTTATAGTTTTTTATAGAGGGAGTTCTCGAACCTCTCCCATGCGCCCCAATGGGGGAGAGCATGGACTTCTTCTTCAATTCATAAGCGCTTGGGATTAAGGCCCCAGGCACAAAGCCCATTATAGCATATTTTGTTCGTAAAGGAAGAGAAGACAGGCGGTCACATCAACGATTTTTTAACGAAAAGAAGGAATTATTGGTTCACAAACCAGCGGAACTAACCGATAATGGAAGAGATTAACTAAAGGAGGGTATAGCATGCGAAAAATTAAATGGCTGGCCATTCCACTGGCGCTGCTACTGGTAGCGCTAACAGGATGCCAGGCGGTCGGCGGGTTTGACGTGGCCAAAGCGCTGGCAAGCAGCGTGAAGACAACGAGTAGCGAGTCGAAGCAGACGGTTACCGTCGAGGTTATTCCGGCTGCATCGGCAAAGCTGACTGCAGAAGATCAAAAAGCAATTGATCTCATTAATTCATTCTCCCTGAATATCGACAGCGCGAAGGTGCAGGATACCAAACATCTTTCGATGAAAGGCTCTGTCGGATTGAAGGGGGAGAAGATTCCATTCCTCTTCGCCATGGACGATAAGGGCATTGCGCTGCAGGTTGAAGGCGCGAAGCAGCCGTTATACATATCCCAGCAGACGGCCACCATTCCCGGCCTAGCGGATATGAGCTCTATGGAAGCCGGAGCGCAGGAGCTTTCCGTCAAACTGGCGGAATTCGTTCTGAAGCATTTCCCCAATCCTTCGGTCCTGACCGTGAAGCAAACCTCCTCGCAGGTGAACGGGGAAACGCTGAGCTTGACCAACCTTCATGCGGAAGTGCGCGGCGATGAGTTATTCGGGTTGATTAAGCCGTTTCTTGCCAGTGCGGTGAAGGATGAGCAAGGACTTAAGGATTTGATCGCGGGTTACTACGATTTGCTGACGCCGTTCCTTGGTACGCTGGAAGACCTTCCGGAGGATGCGGAACTCACGCCGGAGCTGGCGGAGGAAACGAAGAAGCAAGCCGTGGACGAATTGTACAAGGAGCTTCAGCAAGGGATTGAAGAGCTGCTTGCCTCTTATGACGAAGAGGTAGCCGGTTTGTTCGCCGATACGCCGGAGCTTGCGACCGTGTTCGGGAAAGATACGGTGCTGAAGCTGGATCTTTATTTCGACGGCAAGCTGAACATCCGCAAGCAAACGATGGAATTGAACGTAGCGCTTCCGGCTTCCGAGGATCTTCCGATCTCTGCGATCAAGGTGCGCAGCGACAGTGAAATGTGGAACATCGGCGGGACGGTAACTGCGGATCAAGTGGATACGCGTGAGGGTGTCATCGACGTGATTGAAACAGAACCAACCCCGGGGCAAATATTACGTAACTTTAAGGATGTCGCGCCGCTGTACAAATTGCTCAAAGAAGACTTCCAACTGAGTCATAAACAGGTTGTACTGGATACTCAAAGCGATTACTACGGAGTCATCACGAAGAACGGTACGTCCTTCGTGCCGCTACGCTATTTGTCCGAGCAATTTGACGCTGAAGTGAAATGGACACCGGGCTCCGGCCAACTGGTCGTAATCGATGACCTTACAGGCAAGGAGATCGTCCTGAAGGTCGGCTCGAAACAAGCGACGGTGGACGGCAAGGTTGTTCAGCTCAGCCAGCCCGCTTTTGTGCACAAGGACGGCTCAACCTATGTACCGTTGCGTTTCCTGACGGAAGCGCTTGGAGCAACGGTGAGCTTCGATGCGGACGGTTGGATTACGATCGTAAGAGAGTAAGCAAGTAAGCTGGCAACCGCAACATATACGGGATCTTTCCAAGCCATTTGGGTGATGGCTTGGGAAGATCCTTTATTTTTTGGCGAAAGATTTGATTATTTGACCCAGTCTATGTATAATGATAATCATTATCAATGGAAATTGGGGGAACACTACAAATGAAGGTTTACAAACACCGTTTTCTCACTTTGGCGGCGGTCTTGCTGCTGACGGTCGTCCTCGCGGCCTGCGGCCAAAATGGCGGTAACTCGGCAAATGATGCGACCGCGTCGAACAACGGCGCAACGGGCAATACGCAATCCGGCAACGGAGCGAACGATACCGCTGAAGGACAAGCTGCTACGAAAATCTACAAGGACTTCACCGAGCAAGAGGTAGAAATTCCAACGAATCCAGAGCGGATCGTGTCGGTTACGCACCTGGGTGACCTGCTTGCTCTGGGCGTGAAGCCGATCGGTGCCGGCTCGCTCGCATTGGACAATTCGGTGCTGTTGAGCAAGGAGCTGGAGGGCGTAGAAAACGTCGGAGATATCTCGGTCGAGAAGGTGCTGGAGCTTCAACCTGACCTGATTATTGTGCCGACTTACACGCCGGCCGATATCGTGGAGCAATTAAAAAAAATCGCTCCGGTCGTAACGCTCGCGACAGCGGGCTGGGAAGGCATCGATCCGCTGGAGGAAGTGAAGACGGTCGGCGAGATGCTGGGTCGCGAACAGCAAGCGGAGGAATTCATAACCCGGTACAAGCAAAAAGCCGAAGACGCTAAAGCCAAGCTTAGCGAGGTCATCGGTCCGAACGAAACCGTCGGAACCTATTCGATCTGGGCGAAAAATTTCTGGGTATGGCCGAAAACCCGGGATGCCGGGTATAACCTGTATGAAATGTTTGGTCTAAAGCCACAGGAGAAGATCGAGAAAGAAGTATTCTCGACCACGGGCGCGGACATTTCCTTGGAGGTTGTTCCGGAATATGCCGCGGATCACATGTTCCTGACGGTGTATGAGCCGGACGGCGGGAAGGAACGTGCTGAAGAAGTGATGAATGGACCGGTGTGGAAAAATATCCCTGCGGTTCAAAAAAACCACGTGTATCCGCTGAACTATAAAGAGTTCTGGATGGTGGACGGACTGAATCTGGAGAAACAGCTTGATATTCTCGTGAATCTCGTCGTCAGCCAAAATCAATAATAACAGGTTAATAAAGAGGCCGTTCCCCGCGTCAAACGATGACGTGGAGGAACGGCCTTTTTGCATCTTGCATCGGCGTTATAGTCTTACACTACCTGCCGATTGATCGCCGCTGAGAATTGCTCGACTTCATCCCAGCGGATCGCTGGAAGCGCCCGCCCTTCCTTTCGTGCTGCACGCGAGACCATTCTTGCCACGAACCGGTCGAACAGACTCATTTGTTTGAGGCTGAGTTCGCCGCCGAATCCGGCTTTGACCGTAGCGTGCTCCAGCAGGTCCGCCGGAAAGGAGGCGTCTAGGAAGTCTTCGGTTTTCTCAAAGGTTCCGCAACAGATAAACAAGCCTAACTTCTTTCGCATGAGTTCGGTGGAATGATCGCGGCAAAATTGCCGGCAGGCCTGCTGAAGTTGACCAAAGTAAATCGATCCTCCAACGATGACGCTGTCGAACTCTGTCAGATCGGGGACGGCTTCCTGCCGTAAATTAAGGATTTCCACGGGGTCGTTGATCTTGGTTGCCAAGGTTTTGACGCACTTTTCCGTTGTGCCGTATTTTCCTGCATAAACGATGAGTGTGCTCATCACGTACCCTCCCATTCGACCGATTTCGATATCCTCTCTATTGTATCTGGAAATGTTTAGGTGATGATGCGACATCGGTCATATAGAGGCTGCAACAATCAACGGAGCATTGCCCATTCCTCGGCGATCAATGGCTCGGGAAGACGATAACCGATCAGCACGAGATACAGCGGTCCGTCATAATCCATCGCTTCCCAGTTGAACCGCTTGCCGGAGTATTGCATCAGGTAGGCTGATTTCTTCGGTTGGGAGAAACGCACGTAACCTTTGGCCCGAAGCAGGCCGGGGCTCCACTTCTTGATGAAACGCTCCAGCTTGGATACGGGGATTTGCAACGGTTCGCGGATCGGCAAACTGATGGTGTTGATGCGGCTGTAGGAGGTGGGAGCCTCCCCACCGGACGCTGAAGTGGGAGTAGCCGGTAGGTGCTGGTGCGGCTGGACGATCTGAAACGGGGAACGGCTTCCCCGCGAGGAACTCCCTGCGGCAGCGGTAACCTGCGGTAAGCGGCGCGATACCGGTCGGATCGTCGAGAAGAGGGAGGCGAGTGGGATATTGGCGTTGACGGCGTAATGAACCTGGCCCTCGGCATTATATTTGCGGACCATTTCGGTGACTTTGCCGCTGTGAACCGGCGGGATGAGATCGGTTTTGTTAATGATCAGATCATCGGCGGCGGACAGCTGGCTGCGCAGCGTACGAACGAGTTGTTTGTCCGAAGCGAAGAGACTGTTGTACTCCAAGGCATGTTCAGCATCGACGAGGGTGATGACACGGTGAAGGTACAGCTTGGACAGAAGACCGGGCTCGGCCAACTGTTCGACGATTTCCTCGGGGTTCGCCACCCCGGTGAGCTCCAGCAGCAACAGGTCAGGGTCTTGTTGAAGCAGACCGGTCAGGGCGGCTTGGATTTCGTCTTTTTTGGTGCAGCAGATGCAGCCGTCCAGCATCTTCTCCAACGGAAATCGGGTAGAAGTGGAGCGGGAGATCAGCTCACCGTCAATATCCCTTTTGCCCAACTCGTTCATTAGAACACCAGGCTTAAGCCCACGTGCGGCCGCCTCCTCCAGCAGCTTGATCAGCAGGGTCGTTTTGCCGCTGCCTAGAAATCCGCTGAGGACGACTACCGGTATTTTCATCGCCATATTCATCGGGCAAATTTCTCCTTTCGGAATGGGTCATTGACAAAGAAAAGACTAGTTTTTAAGATATACTTATTCGTAAACATTACGTTTAATGCATAGGACAGGATGGATGAATATGCTTAAAATGAAGCGGGGCGACGTTCTGCTGATCGTGTTTCTGGTATTGTTGGGTTCGGCGTGGCTCCTCCTGCGCCAGGCGTTGGAGAGCCGAGAGACGGTTGATCCGGCCACGCTTCGCGCCGAAATCAAAGTAGACGGCGAATCGTTCCGCAGCGTGCCCCTTGGCGGTGGGGAGGAGACGATCGAGATCCACAGCGAATACGGCCACAATACCTTAAAAGTTTTTGACGGGGGAATCCAAATGGTCTATGCCGATTGTCCGAAAAAAATCTCCATGCAGATGGGCTTCATCTCCCGGCCTGGGGAAACGATCATTTGCGTGCCGAACCGCGTGTACGTGGAGGTGGTTCGCAGCGGTACTCCAAGCCCGGAAGAAAACGGCGTAGATGCTTATGTCCGCTAAACTTTGTCCTCTCCTCCAGGCCTCGTTATCCGCCGGTTATTTTGCCGGTTCCGCCTCCGACAGGTTCTCCCACGCTTTCACCGAATCCTCGCTTGGGTAGACGTAGGGCGTTTGGGGCCTTGGAATTTCCCAAATACGCTCCGCCTTAACGGTAATGATCGCTTTACCCTGGCGAATTTGCGGTTCGATGACTCCTTCTACTTCAAGCCAAGTATCTTTAGCTAATCCTTCGAGCGGTTGATCAGAAGTCACTACGAGGCCAAACGGGGCCGAATCCGCGGTACAGCACAGGACGAGAAACCGCCCGAGGATCAGTTCCCCCGCGTTGCCTTGCCCGTCCTGGCGCCCCGGTTCCTGGTAAACGAATCCGCTCAGCTTGACTTTTTTGCCGCGGAATTCTTCCGCAAACAATTCGATCGCCCCGATCGTTTCGGAGAAGATTTCCGGTTTCACCTCGACGACAGCCTGCGGGTAAAGCCGCTTGGCCAATTCGGCGAATTCAACGTTATAGGGGTCTGGCGCCCGGAAGAGTTCTTCCAGCCGTTCAGAGGCGAGCAGGGGAGAGGTTAGGCTCATCCCTTTTTTGGCTGCAGCCGAGCTGCCGAGGGCCTGATTGGGAAGCAAGGTCCCGAGTAACAGCGGGAGCAGAAATAAGCCGTATACCGTTCCGTTCTTCCATCTGGATACGGAAAGCGGGCGCTCGCAGTCGCAGAGGGCGGAAGACGGCTGGAACAGCGCCTGGTAGGCAAGACATACCGCCATGACGGCGAGCGGAATCGGGCAGAATCGAATCAACGGCTCCATGCGGGGGCCGATATAATAATGCAGGGCTCCCGACCGGGCCAGATGGGCGATGAACAGAGCCAATCCAAGCAGGATCAGCGATCTGGCCAAATAATGCCGGCGAATGAGTCGAGGATAGTTCATGCAGCTAACAACCTCCTTTCAGGTGCGATCAATCGAGATGGGGGTGTGTCTCCAAGGCTACGGATTCAGCCAAAGCGTGCCGGTTAACGCCGCCCCCGTGAACACGAGGGTAAAGATCAGGAAAGAGATGTACAGGACGAATTTCGTGCGGAACACGGAGAGCAGCATCAGCAGGTTTTTGAAATCAAGCATCGGCCCGAATACAAGAAAAGCAAGCAGCGAACCGCCGGAGAAGGTCGGCAAAAAGGCGGAAGCCACGAACGCGTCGGACGTCGAGCAAAGCGACAGCAGGAACGCGAAACCCATCATGAAGAGGTAGCTGCTGACCGGGCCGCCGCCGATATCCGCGAGCTGTTCATGGGCGACGAACGATTGGATGCCTGCGGTCAGAATGCAGCCGATCAGCAAATATTTGCCCATCTCGAACACTTCGTCTGCGGCATGCACGAACACGGCGGCCAGCTTGCCGCCCCCATGCGCGGGGGAATGGGGTTCGCTTCCCGCGTCCGCACCGGCGGACAGGGCATGCTTTAAGGGATTGTCCTTCCAGGTCAGGTAGACGATCGCCCCGATGGCGGCAGCGACGGCGAAGGCCAGTCCCATCCGGGCGTACACCATCTCGGGGTACAGGCGGAAGGCCATGTAGGTCGCTCCGAACACGACCGGATTCAGGATCGGCCCGGACAAAATAAAGACGACAGCGATGTAAACGGGCATTCCTTTCTGAATCATCCGGCGGATAAGGGGAATCATCCCGCATTCGCATACCGGGAAGATCAACCCGAGCAGGCAGGCGAACAGGATGCCTGGAACGGGATGCTTCGGCATGAAGCGGCGCAGCGTGTTCTCGGAGACGAACAGATGCAGCAGCGAGGAGAGCAACGCTCCGACCAGCACGAAAGGCAGGGCCTCCAGGAAGATGCCGAGAAAGTTGATTTTGAACGTTTGCAGCTCGTCGAGCGGGACCTGCCGAATCAAGGACGGGTACATGACCGTCAGGCAGGCGAGCGCGAAAGCGGCCGGCACAAGAATCGGCAGCATCCGGGTGAGAGCATGTTTATGCATGGCAAACTCCTTATGGGCATTTTAGGTAACCAACGCAGTATCATATCTATTATTTTCCATGGTAATTCAGAACCGGGCTAATAGATTAGTCCGGATAGACGCATTTACAGTTGACAAAGCCCAACGAAGGAAGATATAGTATGGATTATTAATCGTAATTATTACGATTAAGCTAAAGATGTGACGGATGAGATGTTCGGCCTTGATCAAGAAAGGGGATGAAACCAATTGAATGAACAACTAACGCGCAAAGTTCCGGTTACGGTGCTATGCGGATATTTGGGTTCGGGCAAAACGACGTTGCTCAACCATGTCCTGAGCAATCGCCAGGGCCTGAAGGTAGCGGTGATCGTGAATGACATGAGCGAGATAAACATCGACGCGGAGTTGATCAGCGCCGGCGGAAGCCTCTCACGCACGGAGGAGAGGCTGGTGGAGTTGTCGAACGGCTGTATCTGCTGCACGCTTCGTGATGATTTGCTGAAAGAGGTTCAGATGCTGGCGGCAGAGGGGCGATTCGATTACATATTGATTGAGTCGACGGGCATCAGCGAACCGGTGCCGATCGCCCAAACGTTTACTTATGCGGATGAGGAGTCGGGAATCGATTTGACGAAGATCGCCAAGCTGGACTGCCTGGTGACGGTGGTGGACGCTTACCGGTTCTGGCATGACTTTTCCTCCGGCGATACACTCCTGGAACGCGGGCAGCAAGCGGGGGAGGGGGATACCCGCGACGTCGTCGATCTGTTGATCGACCAAATCGAGACGTGCGACATCCTGATTCTGAACAAATGCGACCTGGTTGACGAGAAAGAGCTGATCGAGCTGGAAGGAGTTTTGCGCAAGCTGCAGCCTACCGCCAAGCTGATTCGCTCAACCATGGGTCGCGTGGAACCGCAGGAAATCCTGAATACGGGGTTGTTCGATTTCGAACAAGCCAGCCAGTCGGCCGGTTGGATCCAGGAGCTGCAGCAGGAAAGCCATACGCCGGAGACGGAGGAATACGGCATCGGTTCGTTCGTGTACCGGCGGAGACGGCCGTTCCACCCGGAGCGGTTGGCGCGATTTATGAGCGAATGGCCGGAGGAAGTGGTGCGGGCCAAAGGTTTGGCTTGGATCGCGACGGATGCGGACATGGCGGCGAATTTAAGTCAGGCAGGGCCGTCGATCCAATTTGGTCCGGCTGGTTATTGGCTGGCCTCGCTGCCCGATTGGCAGCGGGAGGAGTTCTTTGCCGAAGAGCCCGAATTGCGGCGCAGGTGGGACGAGGCTTGGGGCGACCGGATCAACGAACTGGTGTTTATCGGGATCGAAATGGACCGCTCCGGGATCGAACGGGAGCTCGACGCTTGCCTGTTAAGCGACGAAGAAATGCAGTTGGACTGGGCGGCCTTCCCGAATCCGCTGCCGTGGATTTCGGCGGAAGAATCGGCCGACGCCGGATAAATGCCAAAGACAAGGAGGGGAAGACATGCGAGTAGTGGTTACGCTGGCCTGCACGGAGTGCGGAGATCGCAACTATACGACGACAAAGAATAAGAAGACGCACCCCGAGCGGCTGGAGCTGCGGAAGTATTCACCGCGGCTGCGCAAATATACGATTCATCGGGAGACGCGTTAATAAAGCCTCGAACCGTTGAGGGGCGATTTGTCGTCTTTGTTAATCGTAATAATTACGCTTTAAAGAAGAGAGGTACCATGATTTTATCAACGATGGAAAACGTCGTGTTTGGTTATAGTACAAAGCCGGTGATCGACGGAGTGTCTCTCGAAATCGGGGTTGGCGAGTTTATTGGTATTACCGGGCCGAACGGCGCGGCCAAAACGACGCTGCTTAAGCTGCTGCTCGGTCTACTGAAACCATGGAGCGGGAGCGTGCGAATCAACGAAGAAGCGCTGATCGACGGACGGCTGAACGTGGGTTACGTCCCGCAGCAAGTTGCCGCGTTTAACAGCGGGTTTCCAAGCCGGGTACTGGAGCTGGTGAAGTCGGGGTGTTATCCCCGGCTCGGCCTGTTTCGGCGGTTTGGCGCGGAGGAGCGGCAGCTCGTCGAACGCAGCTTGAAGCAGGTGGGGATGTGGGAGCACCGCCACCGAAGAATTGGGGAACTGTCGGGCGGACAAAAACAGCGCATCTGCATCGCCCGGGCCTTGGCCGGGCAACCCCGGGTGCTGGTTCTGGACGAACCGACGACGGGCATGGACCGGCAAAGTCGGCAAGGATTTTATCGGCTGCTGCGGCATATGGCGGACCAGCATGGCCTGACGGTCATCATGGTAACTCACGGCCCGGAGGAGGCGGAGGCGTATCTGGACCGCCTGATTTCCCTGGAGCAACAGGAAAGTGAGGAATGGCAATGTTTGACTACGCATTCATGCAGCGTGCGTTTTGGGCAGGCGCTTTGATCGGAAGCATCGCTCCGGTGATCGGCGTCTACCTGATGCTGCGGCGCCAGGCGCTGCTGGCCGATACGTTGTCCCACGTCTCGCTGGCCGGCGTGGCCCTGGGAGCCGTGCTGGGGTGGAACCCGGCCGTCGCGGGCTTCGCCGCCGCCATCCTTGGCGGACTGCTGATCGAGCAGTTGCGCCAGAGCTACCGGGCATACAGCGAGATGCCAGTCGCCATCGTCATGACCTCGGGCTTGGCGCTCGCCGTCGTGCTGATGAGCTTGCGTAGCAGCCTGAGCCAAAGCTTCAGCGCGTACTTGTTCGGCTCAATCGTAGCGGTGAGCGACACCCAACTGGCGTTGATGGCCGGCGTTGCCTTGGTTGGTGCCGCGTATTTCGCCGTGCTGCGGAGACCGCTGTACAGTCTGACCTTTGACGAAGAAACCGCCCGAATCGGCGGGGTTTCGGTGAAGTGGCTGTCGTTCTCCTTCGCGGTGTTTACCGGGATGGCAGTGGCGGCGGCGATCCCGGTCGTCGGCGTGCTGCTGGTGTCCTCGCTGATCGTCCTGCCGGCATCGCTTGCGCTGCGGCTGGCCCGCGGGTTTGCCGCAGCGATTGCTATTTCGGTCGCCGCGGGCCTGACGGGGATTTTCAGCGGGTTAACCGCTTCATATTACCTGGATATGCCGCCCGGCGGGACGATCGCGTTGATTTTGCTGCTGATTCTATTGATCGGCATCGCGGGGCAGAAGGTCCGAGGCCGGGTCGTCCGAAGGAGCGGCCGTAGCGCGAAGCGGACTGCGCGGGACACAGAGGAAAGTATGACGTTGCCGTCCAAGGACGGCGAGAGATTAACGATGGAATAAGGGAGAGAGATGAGGATGAATTTGCGAATTGCGAAACGGGCCGCCGCCGCGGTCGGCCTGAGCTTGGTGCTGACGATCGCCGGTTGCGGCGGGGGCGGACAACAGGCCGGTGGAAATGCGGCTAATTCAACGAATTCCGCAGGGAATGCGGCAGGCAGCGGAGGAACGGTAAACGGGGAACATCCATTACGGATCCAAACGAGCTTTTACCCGATCTACGAATTTACGAAACAAGTCGCCGGCGATTTTGCGACGGTCGAACTGCTGGTACCCGGTGGCATGGAACCTCATGACTGGGAGCCTAGCCCCCAGGATATCCGGAAGCTGGCCGAATCCGATCTGCTGATCGTGAACGGGGCCGGGATGGAAAGTTGGCTGGAACAGGTAGAGGCATCGTCCGCCAGCGGCAAGCCGGAAATCGTAGAAGCCAGCGAGGGGATCACCTTGATGGAAGGCGGAGAAGAGGAGGAGCACGGGCAGGAAGAGGAACAGGCCGACGGAGATGAGCATGCCGCGGAGTCCGAGGCCGACTCAGGGGAAGCAGCTCACAATCACGACCACGACCACGACGGGCTGGATCCTCATGTTTGGTTGTCTCCGGCGTTAGCGGTCCAGGAGGTCCGTCGCATCGAGGCTGCCTTGGCTCAGGCGGACCCCGAGCATGCTGCCGACTACAAGCAAAACGCGGACGCTTACGCCGACCAGCTCGAACAGCTGAATCAAGAGTTTGTCGAGGGATTGGCGAACGCCAAACGTAAGGACTTTATCACGCAGCATGCCGCATTTGGTTACTTGGCCCGGGAGTATGGGCTGACCCAGGTGCCGATTGCCGGCTTGGCCCCTGATCAGGAGCCGTCGGCAGAGCAGATGACGGAGATCGTGAAGTTCGCCAAGGAGCATCAAGTGAAGACGATTTTCTTCGAGACGCTGGTCTCTTCCAAAGTAGCCGAAACGATTGCCCGGGAAATCGGGGCGAAGACGGCCGTGCTTAACCCGATCGAAGGGCTAACGGCCGAAGACGAGACGGCTGGGGAAGACTATCTGTCGCTGATGCGCCAGAATCTCGATGCCTTGAAGGCGGCGTTAAACGAGTAAAGTAACAATACTCCCGAGATTCGCTATGAAATCACAAAGCAGCCCCAGCCGAATTGCGGCGAGGGCTGCTTTACTTCTTTTAGCTGTCCTCCAGGGATCCGGAGGCGATATTTTTGCCATAGAAGATTTCATCCATCTCGGTCACGAGCATCGCGGTAATCGTCTTCTGCTCCTCGGGGGTCAGCTCGTCCTTTGTATACCCGAACAAATAGTTGTTGAGGTCAAACTGCTTCAGCTTGCACTTCGTATGGAAAATATGCTCCGGGTACACATTGACGTCGATCATCTGATATTGCTCGATTACTTCGTCGGGAATGTAGTTCTGGATCGAACTGATGTCATGGTCGATGAACAGCTTGTGGCCGTTGATGTCCCGGGTAAATCCGCGAACCCGGTAATCGATCGTCATAATGTCCGCTTCGAAGGAGTGGATCAAGTAATTCAGCGCCTTTAACGGCGAGATCTCCCCGCAGGTCGACACGTCGATGTCGGCACGGAACGTGCTGATGCTTTCGTTCGGATCGTATTCGGGGTACGTGTGCACGGTGATATGGCTTTTGTCGAGCTGCATTACGACGGAGTCCGGCAGCGGCCCGGGCGATTCGTCAAACGACTCGGTGGGCACCTCCACTACGGGGCCTTCGGAAATCAACATGGTCACGCTGGCTCCCTGCGGAACGTAATCCTGGTTCGCGATATTCAAAATATGAGCGCCGATAATTTCGGAAACGGTGCTGAGGATTTTCGTCAGGCGGTCGGAATTGTACTGGTCGTCGATATAGGCGATATAAGCTTCGCGTTCCTCTTTGGTCCGGGTGTAACAAACATCGTACATATTGAAGCTTAACGTTTTGGTCAGATTGTTGAACTCATGCAGCTGAATGCGCTGCTCCGGCGTCAACTTCATCAGGGAATCCCCCTTAGCATAGGTATACCCTATTGGTTATTCCCTTTTCTTCTAGAAAAAAAACGTCATGCCTAAGACAGCGCATCCCATCTGGACCATTGCTCCGGCGGGTTCAAGGTATAGACCTCCAGCTCCCGGCTCATGAACCGGTGGATGATCCATTCGCGGCGAATCGTGGCGTAATCCTCGTCAAATTGCTGGATGTACGCATTAATTTCAGGTTCGGTGTAGTTTCGTCCGTGCTCGAGACCAGAAACCAAATGCTCCAGAACGATTAATTTCTTCTTGAGCTGGGCTGGCAGGTTCTTGAGTCTCCCTGAATTTGTGAAAAAGTTGCGGAGGACGTTCTCCGGCAAAGGTGAGCGTGGGGTGGTCATATTGGTACCTCCTCATGAATTATGAATTAGCCGTAAATCTAATTAGATGATTGTTTAATTAGATGATAAACGATGATCCCTTGACTGTCAAACAAGCGCTCCTTTCCTATGATTCCCACCCTATGTTAGTTTGACAGAATAGAGTTGATATTGTATCCTACAAACACAATTGAATCAGACCTCACGTTCTTCATGGTGAGGTAGAGGCGCGATATTTAACAGTTTTCGGAGGAGCTTGAGCAAGCGAAGAAGCCGGGAAGAAGGAAATGTCGCCGAAGCGGGATACAGGCTCACTGTATGCTGCTGGGTCTGCAGTTAAGAACTGCAGGACTGTCTTGGTAGATTACCCGATCTATCAAGTTGCGCTATCTCGTCGAGGGGAGAAGTGGGTGTCAGGACGGAAATGAACCCATCAAACGGCCTCGGAGTATACCCGAAGCCGTTTTTTTGTTTCTGTTATTCATCTATTATTTGTATGGAGAGTGAAGAAAAATGAGAAAAACTTGGTCTTTATCCATCCTGATGCTGCTGTCGGCAATGCTTGTCCTGGCGGGCTGCAACTCTGGCAGCAAAGACGACAATACGTTTAAAGTAGGGCTTGAAGCGGGTTATGCCCCGTTTAACTGGACGCAAAACGGTGAGGCCAACGGCGGGGTTCCGATTGACGGCAGCGCGGAATACGCAGGCGGCTACGACGTGGAAATCGCCAAGAAAATCGCGGACGGCCTCGGCAAGAAGCTGGTCATCGTGAAGACGGAATGGAATGGTCTGGTTCCGGCGCTGACGTCCGGCAAGATCGACGCCATTATCGCGGGGATGTCTCCGACGGCGGAACGCAAGGAATCGATAGATTTCTCGGATAACTACTATAAATCGAACCTCGTTATGGTGGTGAAGAAAGGGGGCTCCTATGAGGGAGCTACCTCGATCCAGGATTTCAGCGGCGCGAAAATCACGGCTCAGTTGAATACATTCCATTACTCGGTTATCGACCAAATTAACGGAGTCAATAAGCAACCGGCCATGGACGATTTCCCGGCGATGCGCGTCGCCCTGGAATCGGGGGCCATTGACGGTTACGTCTCGGAGCTTCCGGAAGGCGTCAGCGCCGCGGCAGCTAACGAGAATTTCGCTTATGTTGAATTCACGGAAGGCTTCACCACCTCGGATGATGACACTGCTATCGCCGTTGGATTGGAGAAAGGCAGCGACCTGACGGAGAAAATTAATGAGATCCTGGCTGGCATCTCCGAAGACGAGCGGGCCGCAATCATGAACGACGCCATCAAGAATCAACCTGCAGCGAACTAAATAAAGCACGGTGATCATAAAGCCGGCTGCAGCGGGACTGCAGTCGGTTTTATGGTGATCTTGCGGGAGGAAACAAAATGACTTACGAGTGGATTATTCGAATCGTCTCCGACAACTGGCCCATGTTCCTGCGCGGAGCGGCGGTAACTTTATATATCTCATTGATCGGCACGATGGTCGGCGCGGCGATCGGCCTCCTGGCCGGCGTGATCCGCACGGTTCCGCTGCCGGAGCGCGGCTTCAAACGGCTGCTGTTCAAGATCGTAAACGGTTTGCTCACCGTGTACATCGAATGCTTCCGGGGCACGCCGATGATCGTCCAGGCCATGGCGATTTTCTACGGGTCGTCCCTGCTGTTCAACTATGATATGGACCGGACGTTCGCGGCGATTTTTATCGTCTCGATCAATACGGGGGCCTATATGGCCGAAATCGTCCGGGGCGGCGTTTATTCGGTAGACAAAGGGCAGTTCGAAGCCGCTCATGCGATCGGGATGACCCATTGGCAGACGATGCGGAACGTGGTGCTGCCGCAGGTCATCCGCCATATTTTGCCGGCAACGGGCAATCAGTTTATCATCAACATCAAAGATACCTCGGTTTTAAACGTCATTTCCGTATCGGAACTGTTCTTTATGACCAAATCGATCGCCGGCAACAACTTCCGGTTCTTCGAATCGTTTTTTGTTGCAAGTATTTTGTATTTGGTCATGACGTTGACCGTAACGAAGATATTACAGCGTATCGAGAAAAGGCTGGACGGCCCCGAAAGCTATACGCTGCAGCGCTAGCAGAAAGCAGGAGTGAAGATGGAAAAGGTCATCGAAATTCGGCATTTGAGCAAATTTTTCGGCGCTAACGAGGTGCTCAAAGATATCAATCTGTCGGTCAGTAAAGGGGAGGTCGTCAGCATCATCGGCTCCTCCGGCTCCGGCAAGTCGACGCTGCTCCGGTGCATTAATCTGCTGGAGAAGCCCAGCGGCGGGGAGATTATTTACAACGGCAACAACATCCTCGATGATGCGCATAAGGTCTCGTCGTACCGCCGGCATTTAGGAATGGTCTTTCAGCAGTTCAACCTGTTCAACAATCATGATGCGCTCAGCAACTGCGTCGTGGGACAAGTTAAGGTGCTGAAGCGCTCCAAGGAAGAGGCGACCGAGACCGCGATGAAATATTTGCTGAACGTGGGGATGGAGCAATACATTCATGCGAAGCCAAAGCAGCTCTCCGGCGGGCAAAAGCAGCGGGTGGCCATCGCCCGCGCTTTATCCATGGACCCGGACGTGCTGCTGTTCGACGAGCCGACCTCGGCGCTGGATCCCGAGATGGTGGGCGAGGTGCTCAAGGTCATGAAGGAATTGGCTTATTCGGGGCTCACCATGATCGTCGTGACCCATGAGATGGAATTCGCCAGAGAGGTGTCGGACCGCGTCGTGTTTATGGATCAAGGCGTTATTGCCGAAGAGGGGACGCCGGAACAAATCTTCAATGATCCGAAACAGGAGCGAACGAGAGAGTTCTTGAAGCGGACGTTAAATCGAGAAGGATAAATATACGGGAAAGGCGGAACCTGGATGAATATTTGGGCTCCGCCTTTTTTCCCTGATTTCTCTACCTCAGGCTTGGGGTGTCTGTTCCCTATAATTGAAGGAATGCCACACCCCAAAATTATCTTTGACGGTGATCGTGCGTCTCCCGCCCATGGAGGCATCCTGGTAGTAAGGGTAACGCCGTCCGGCGGTGAAGTGACCGCGGAAAGCGCCGGCAAACGTCACCGGCACGACCTCGAACCGAATTTCGCGGGGGGTCACACTAGTGACACGGGTTGTCTGTGTGGACGATCCATAGTTGCTTTCATGGGTTTGCTGTACGTTGTTATCCGCTTTTAGCATATTAATGTCGCTTTGCATTGCGGTGATCGTTTCCCGCAGGCCGGTCACGTCGGGAGCGCCGCCAAACTGCGGGATGCAGAGCCGTTGTCCCACCCGTAGCGAGTTCGGGTCTACTCCCGGGTTCGCTTCCAGGATACTGGCGACGCTGACGCCGTAATCTTGAGCGATCTGATACAACGTATCGCCGCGCTCAATGATCCGGGAGACATGATTCGGCGGGCAGGAGGGAATGCAGATGACCTGGCCGATTTGCAGGTTGTTTGGGTCAAGTCCAGGATTCGCGGTAAGGATACGCATCACGCTGGATTCCAGTCGAAAGGCAATCAAGTTCAGCGTGTCTCCGGGCTGAACGGTATAAGGATAGTGCTCTGCGGGGCATTGCCGGTAATTATAATTAAACAATGGAACGTTCCCCTTTCGTGTAGGCGGTTTTCCTATACCGTATGCGGCGCCTGGGCGTCGGTTACCGGAATCTCCGTTTTGGACGAGCCTAGGTTTAGGACTTAGGGTTAGTGTATAGTAAAATGGAGTGCCGCTAACTCAAGGTGCGGCTCTTCCGCCATAGAAGGGAATGGATGAAAGTCTCATGTTCAAGCTACGTTTATTCAATTTCAGTTATTTTTCACTGTTCGCGATCTTTCTGTCCTTCCTTCCGGTGTATCTGTCCAATCTCGGACTTCCCGAGACGGAGATCGGACTGATGATCGGGACGGGCGGGTTCATCGGGTTATTCTCCCAGCCGTTTTGGGGCGTGGTCAGCGACCGGAAAAAATCGATCACCCAGATCCTACTGCTGACGCTGGCGATCTCGGCCGTCGTCGGTTTTGTGTTGTTTCGGGCGGTTTCTCCCTGGGCGCTCGTTCCCTTGGTCGGGTTGATGTATTTCTTCTTTATGCCAACCGACTCGCTGGTGGAAAGCTTGAACTTTCAATCCGCGTTAAGACGGAAGGTGAACTATGGTTCGATTAAGATGTTCGGAGCGCTCGGGTATGCGACGGCTTCGTTTGCCATCGGTCAATTGACGGATTGGACGGGTCCATCCGGCTTTGCCTGGGTATTTCTCGGATACGGCGTGACCACCTGGCTCATCGGATTTACGCTGGAGGATGTGGAGGCAAGCACGAAACCATTGAAACTTGGCGAGCTCAAAGCTTTTTTGGGACAACGATCGACGGTATCCTTCCTGTTGCTGATCTTCCTACTAGCGCTGCCGCATCGCATCAACGACACGTATATCGGGATTTATATCCGGGATTTGGGCGGGAGTTTTTCGCTTGTCGGAACAACCTGGTTTGTCATGACGATGGTGGAGTTTTTAGGTTTCGCCGTGGTTCACCGGTTTCTTAAACGGGGAAACGAGTTGAAGCTGATTGCTTTGGCAGGCGTGTTTTACGTGCTGCGCTTCGGGTTGACTGCCATCGCGGATCAGGCAGGGATGATTGTTTTGCTGCAGCTGCTTCAAGGGGTGACCTTCGTGTTTTTTTATACCGCGGCAATGCAGCAATTGTATTCGATCGTGCCGGAGGCCTGGCGTGCTACGGGGCAGACGATTTTGGCGATTGTGTTCTTTGGGATTTCGGGGATTGTCGCTTCGTTTGCGGGCGGGTTCGTTTTTGACCATTGGGGAGGCCGTGCCCTTTATTGGATTATGACCGGACTGTCGCTAACCGGCTGTCTGTATAGTTTTATACTGATGAGAGGAGGGCACCGAGAGGCGTCCGCACTTCAAGACCAATAAATAGGAGGCGATGATCATGACCATCCATATCGCGCTGCTGCGGGGCATTAACGTCGGCGGCAAAAATATCATCAAAATGGCGGAGCTCAAGCGTTCACTAACCGAACAGGGGTTTAGCAAGGTACAGACCTATATCCAAAGCGGCAATATCCTGTTTGCTTCGGAAGAAGAAGGGGCGCTGGGCTTGCGGATGGAGGAAGTGATCCGCCGGGATTTTGGCCTGGATATCCCGGTCGTGCTTCGCACGGCGTCAGAATTGCGAGCGACGGCGGAAGGTTGTCCGTTCACGCCAGAAGAGATCGCTGCGGCGGAAGCGGCATCGACAGGGGAGTGCCTGTATGTTGCCTTTTTGCGGAGCGAGCCGACCGCCGAAGCGCTGAAGCGCTTTGCGGCCTATGCCAACGAACAGGAGCTGTTTCGCACATCGGGCAGGGAGGTTTACTTGTTGTTTAAAGAAAGCGTTCGGAATTCCAAGCTGGCGGCGAACCTGCAGAAATTGGATGCCTATGCTACGGTGCGCAACTGGAAAACGGTGGGCAAGCTGCTCTCCCTGGCCGAAGGCATGGAAACGCTGAATTAACTGCGCGATATCCGTCAATCTGGCTTTGCTTGCCCGTAGCCGTCCCCGCTCAAAACCAGCTTTTGCGGTTTAGGTCAAGCTCCCTCGAGGTCAGGTGAATCAGCAGTTCTTCCGTGGCGCTCGCCGCGGAGACGATGCACAAAACGATAAGAATCCACGGATGGTTGCCCTTCGCGAGCATGAGCCAAGGGGCGGCGAAAACGAGCAACCCGGTGATTTTATTGCCCCAGGTATGGATCATCGCAACGGTGCGAAATTTACAGACCGCATAACCTGCGGATGCCACTCGAATGGCAATGGCACCGGCGAGATACGGCCATACGAACCTCATTCCTTCTCCCGCCCACCGGATGAGCGCGAAGGTCACCACCCCGAACATCAGCAGGTCCGCCATTGAATCCAGCTTGGCCCCTATGGAGCTGGCCGTATTCGTTCGGCGCGCAATCCTTCCGTCCAGCACATCGGTAATCCCGGCAATCGTATAGATGATGATAAATACCGTGGGTTGGTTCAGTACGAAGATCATGATACAAGACAGGACCATGCGGCTTAGGGTCAGGCCATTGGCCAAATGCTTCATCTTAGCCCTCCGCTAGATCGGGAAGCTGCCAATCGATTTCAGCCCATCCTTTGGAGCGTAAAAATTGATTCGCCCGCGAAAAGGGCTTGCTGCCCAAGAATCCCCGATGGGCGGACAACGGACTGGGGTGTGGCGACTTGATCAAATGATGCTCACGGTTGGTGATCAGCGCCGCTTTTTTCTGCGCATGGCTGCCCCAAAGTAGAAATACGATCGGTTCCCGCTTCTGGTTCAGCGTTTCGATCACCTTGTCGGTGAACACCTCCCAGCCCATGCCCTTGTGGGAATTGGGGAAATCGGCCTGCACGGTCAGTACCGTGTTGAGCAACAACACGCCCTGCTTTGCCCATGGAACCAGATATCCATTGTTGGGAATACGGCAACCCAAATCGTCCCGCAGCTCCTTGAACATATTCTGCAGGGATGGTGGGGCTTTGATACCCGGCTTCACGGAGAAGCTGAGCCCATGAGCCTGTCCGGGTCCGTGATAAGGGTCCTGGCCGAGGATCACTACCTTGGTGTCGGCGAAGGAGGTATAATGCAATGCGTTGAAAATATCATACAAATCGGGATAAATCGTTTTGGTGCGATATTCGTTCGCCAGAAACTGGCGCAGCTGCGAATAATACGGTTTCTCGAATTCGGGCTCCAGAAACGGGGCCCAATCGTTTTGAAGAATCGTCAAGCGGAAATCACCTCAGGTCTAGTTTGCTAAAGTAGGCTTCGACATCGGTCGACCGAGTTCCTTCTTTCGGATGTGGAACCGATGGGGGTTAATCTATTGGAACATCCAGCAGAAATTCACTATAATAGGGGTAATGCATCAACGGGCGGGAGGATTGGCGATGAGTAAGCAGGAGCAGGTCATCCTGGATTTCAGAAACGTATTCAACAAGATGGTCTGGCTTAATAAGATGAAGATGGAAGACCGTCTGAAAGGGGTTAAGCCTTCAGAAGTCCATTGTATTGAATCGATTGGAAAGCATGCGGATCCTAACGTAACCCGAATTGCCGATTCTCTTTATATGACGAAAGGTGCGATTACGAAGCTCACGAAGAAGCTCATGGAGAAGGGCCTGATCGAAAGCTACCAGAAGCCGGACAACAAGAAAGAGATCTACTTTAAACTGACCGAGCAGGGTCAAGAGATTTATGACATTCACGAGGAGCTGCATAAGGAGTTTCAAGAGCGGGATCAATCTGTATTTGAGCAGGTCACCGAGGAACAATATGATCAAATGCTAATTTTTATGGAACAGTATAGTCGGCATTTGGATGCGGAGATCAAGAAGCAAGGGATCGATCTGAAATAAATGAGTTGGAATCAAAAGGTGCTAGTACATGGCAAATCACAGGCAGCCCATTCTTTTTGAAGGGCTGTCTTTTTTGTTTCGACTATTTGGTTGACAAGGAAACCATACTTGCGTTACTATTTTGTTGAAAAGGAAACAAAATACACGTTGACTTCTGAAAGGAGAATCCCATGGAGAAAGCAAAAGCTAAAGAAAGAGAGCTGCCTAGAGAAATCCTGATAGCGGCCTGGGCGATTGCGCTTGGCGCCATTGCCCCTATGCTGGACTCGACGATGGTGAATATTGCAATCGACATCCTCACCAAGGATTTTCATACGACATTGGATATCATTCAATGGGCCATTACAGGTTATGTGCTGGCTCTTGCGATGGCGGTCCCGGTGTCCGGTTGGCTAATGAACCATTTTAATGGAAAGAAGATCTTTATCGGAGCAGTTGCTGCGTTTGGCATCATATCCGTTCTAGTGGGCCTAAGCTGGAATATCTCCAGTTTCATTTTTTTTCGCTTACTGCAAGGATTTAGCGCCGGGATCATTACTACACTGATGTTCACGCTTCTGGTTAAAACCGCGGGTCCGAATTATTTGGGGAGAGTGATGGCCATCGTCAGCACGCCGATGATCTTTGGTCCGATTTTGGGTCCCGTCATCGGAGGCTTTATCGTTCAGGGCGCATCATGGCAGTGGATTTTCTTCATTAATGTATTGGTTGTTCTCATTGCCGCACCGCTGATGATCAGACGGATCCCGGACTTTGAACCGTTCAACAAAGAGAGTAAGCTGGATGGATTTGGGATCGTTTGTTTGTCTCTGATGAGTGCGGCTTTCATTTATGGAATTACGAAAGCAGCGGAACATGCTTCGTTTCATAATCACGAAACCTTGATTTGGGTGGGCATCGGCCTTGCCTTAGCTGTCATGTACCTCGCCTATAACCGATTTAGAAGGAATCAAACCGTACTTCCGCTAAACTTGTTTACGCATCGAAATTATCTGGCATCCAGCGTCGGATTATTTTTGGCGAATATGGCCATCATGGGGCCGATGTTGATCTTGCCCTTGTTCTTCCAAAACTTCCGACACTTCACGGCGATTGAAGCGGCGCTTGCGTTAATTCCCCAAGGCGTCGGAATGCTTGTGACCCGGCCTTTGATCGGTAAAATGATCGATCGGATCGGCGCGAAATACGTGGTCATGGTCAGCCTGGTTCTTTCGCTGATCGGGTCCATTCCGCTGATTTTCATCACCGATCGAACCAGCATGGTTTGGATATCCCTCGTCCTATTTATTCGGGGGACCAGCGTTGGGGGGATTAATCTCCCGTTGACGAGTGACGCGTATACGGGACTGGACGATCATCAGCTCCCGGAAGCAGGCGTTGGGATCAACATCATTGAGAACTTGGGCGCAAGTTTTGGTTCCGCCGTGATCGCGACTGTGGTTGCGACGGTGGTCCAAGGGGTACAGCCAACCATCGCAAATGGTTTGAAAGGATACCACGCAGGATTTCTCGTTTCAGCTCTCATCCTCATCCTTATCTTTATCCCGGGCTTATTCCTCACCCATAAAAGAAACGCATAAAGAAGCCGCGAGATGAATCCTCGCGGCTTCTTATTGTTTCAATATTATTTATCGAACCATTGAAAATGGAACGTTCCTTCCTGGTCAACGCGTTCGAACGTATGAGCGCCGAAGTAGTCGCGCTGCGCTTGCAGCAGATTGGCCGGCAACCGCTCGGAACGATAGCTGTCGTAGTACGCCAGGGCGGAGGAGAAGGCCGGTACCGGAATGCCGCGGGTGACGGCGGTGGCAATAACTTGTCTCCAGGCGTCTTGATAGTTCTCCACAACATCCTTGAAGTAATCGTCCAGCAGCAGGTTTCTAAGCTCCGGATCGCGATCATAAGCGTTCTTGATGTTCTGCAGGAAGCGGGCGCGGATGATGCAGCCGCCGCGGAAGATCATGGCGATGGCGCCATAGTTCAAGTCCCAGCCATATTCCTCGGAAGCCAGTCGCATCTGCGCGAAGCCTTGGGCGTACGACGCGATTTTGCTGGCGTACAACGCCTTGCGAACGGCTTCGATGAACGCTTGTTTGTCGCCGGTGTACGGCGTGGCGGCTGGACCGCTCAGTCGTTTACTCGCAGCAACGCGTTCCGCCTTCATCGCGGAGATGAAGCGTGCGAACACCGACTCGGTGATGATGGACAGCGGCACGCCGAGATCAAGGGCGCTTTGGCTGGTCCATTTGCCGGTGCCTTTCTGGCCGGCGGCATCGAGAATGACGTCCACCATCGGTTGGCCGGTGGCGGGATCTTTTTTGCCGAAGATGTCGGCGGTGATTTCGATCAGGTAGCTGTCCAGCTCGCCGTTATTCCACTCGGTGAATATATCATGCAGTTCGTCCACGCCAAGTCCGAGCACGTCCTTCAACAGTTGGTAGGCTTCGCCAATCAATTGCATATCGCCATATTCGATCCCGTTATGAACCATCTTCACGTAGTGGCCAGCACCGTCCGGACCGATGTAGGTGGAGCAGGGATCGCCGTTTACTTTGGCCGAAATGGCCGTCAGAATCGGCTCAACCAGCTCGTAAGCGTCGCGTTGCCCGCCGGGCATGATCGCCGGTCCCTTCAGCGCGCCTTCTTCGCCGCCGGACACGCCGGCGCCGATATAGCGGATGCCTTGGGACTCCAGCAATTTATTTCTGCGCTGCGTATCCGGGAAGTGCGCGTTCCCGCCGTCGATCAAAATGTCGCCCTTTTCGAGATAAGGGACGAGCTGGTTAATCGTGTCGTCGGTTGGTTTGCCGGCTTTCACCATAATCAAAATTTTACGGGGCGTTTCGAGCGCTTGTACGAATTCCTCAATGTTGTAGGTGCCGACGAAATTTTTACCCGGCGCTTCCTCCAGCAGCTCTTTGGTTTTCTCAGAAGAGCGGTTGTACAAGGCAACGGAGAAGCCGTTGCTTTCGATATTTAAGGCGAGGTTCTTGCCCATGACGGCCAGGCCGACGACGCCAATTTGTTGTTTCTTCATTCGAATTTTCCTCCAAACCTATCCGCGAATATTTTCTTACTATATAAAATTAAAATGCGAGTTCAAAAGGCAGTTTTTCAGCACCGAGAAGGTTGGAAGAAGCTAGGGACCGAGGAGCGGAGCGTAGGTAGAACCTACGTGAGCACCAGAGGGCCCGGCTGAATTCTAGATTCGATGCTGAATCCACTTCATGACTTGCTTTGTGATCAAAAGATGACTTTCGAATTACCGCTTATAAGGATTTTTTCCAGTCGGCAGCGAACTTCTCTAGCCCTTGATCCGTAAGCGGGTGTTTAGCCAGCTGCTCGATGACGCCAAACGGAATCGTGGCGATATGCGCCCCAGCTAACGCTACGCGGGTGACGTGGTCCGGGTGACGAACGGAGGCCGCGATGATTTGCGTGTCCAAGCCATGAACCCGGAACAACTCCGCTATTTTTGCAACCAATAGCACGCCATCTTCTGAAATATCGTCTAAGCGGCCGAGAAATGGCGATACGTACGTGGCACCGGCGCGGGCGGCGAGCAGGGCCTGATTGACCGTGAAGATCAAGGTAACGTTGGTCTTGACGCCTTTTTGAGCCAGGTACTTGGTCGCTTCGAGTCCTGCCAATGTCATCGGAAGCTTAATCGTGATGCGCGGGTCATGGTTATTGATTTTGATCAATTCGTCCGCTTGGGCAATCATCTCTTCGGCCGTGAGCGCATCCGGTGTCACTTCAGCCGAAACGGATTCCACGTCGGAAACGGCTTGCAGGATTTCGGCGATGCGGTCTTCGAACTTGACGCCTTCCTTGGCTACCAGGGAAGGGTTGGTTGTCACCCCGGACAAGACGCCGATTTTATGGGCCTTTTTGATGTCTTCCAGATTGGCTGTGTCTACAAAAAACTTCATCGCAAATCCCTCCAATTTGTAAAATATAGATTTGAGATATCGGGGCGAAAAGCACGTTCATCCCCCGTTATTTGATGGACAAGGCTTCCTTCGCCGACGGTGTAACTGTCTGAACTTCTGTAGATGCGGCTTCGCTTTCTTGATCGAACCACCACTCGAAACCGTCTTTAGCCAACAGTTCATGCGCGGCCTTCGGACCAAAACTGCCTGCCGGGTAGGCATGTAATGGAACCTCATTCGCCGCATAGGCGTCAAGGATCGGCTGCACCCATTTCCAGGACAACTCGACTTCGTCCCAATGGGCGAAGAAGGAAGAATCGCCGCGGAGCGCGTCATAAATCAGGTTCTCGTAAGCCTCTGGCACATCGCTACCGCTCTTGTGAGATCCGATCAGGACCTTCGTGAGATCCTGCTGTTGCGCTTCGCCTTCCGTATTCAGGCGCAGGTAAATGCCTTCATTCGGGCTGATTTCGAACACCAGCAAGTTCGGGGCGCCGCCGTTGTTGGGCGCAGCAATTTGCTTAACCGGCTCCCGGAATTCAATGACGATCCGCGTCGCTTTCTCCTTCATGCGTTTGCCGGTGCGGATATAAAACGGAATCCCCCGCCAGAAATCATCTTCGATTTGCAGCTTGGCAGCGATAAACGTGTCGTTATGGGAATCCTGCGGGATTCCGGCTTCGTCCTTGTAGCCAACGACCGGCTTCCCTTGAATCGACCCGCTCGCATACTGACCGCGGACCACCTGGGTTGCGACGTCCTGGCGCGGCAGCGGCTCTAAGGATTGCATGACGTGTTTCTTCTTGTTACGCACTTGCTCCGAATCATCGCCTTTTGGCAGGTGTCCGGCCAACATCATCAACAGTTGCAGCATATGATTTTGGAACATGTCGCGCAACGCGCCGGAATGATCGTAATAGCCGGCTCTTTCTTCGACGCCGACCGTTTCGCTGGCCGTAATTTGCACGTTAGCAATATAACGCTTGTTCCAGGAAGCCTGAAGCACCGGGTTCGTCTGTTGCAGCAGCTGGAGCTTCTGTACCATCGGCTTGCCGAGGTAGTGGTCGATGCGGAAAATTTCCTCTTCGGTAAAAGCTTTGCTGAGCTGCGCGTTGAAATCCCGAGCAGATTGCAAATCGCGGCCAAACGGTTTTTCGATCACAAGGCGTTTCCAGCCTTTCGTATCGCCAAGCCCGCTATCCTGAATATGGGCGGCGATCGTTTCGAACAGTTCCGGACCTACCGACAAATAAAACAATCGGTTTGGGGCAATCCCTGCGGTTCGTTCGCCTTCCTCGACCCGTTGCAGCAGGCTTTGATAATCTTCCTTACGGTCGACGTTCAGCACATGATAGCGGAAGAAGCCGAGGAATTGGTTCACGGCCTCCGCGTTGCTGGCATCCCGTCGCGAAAAGCTGTGCAGAGACCGCTCGATGTTTGCCTTAAAGGTCTCGTCGGACCATTCTCTGCGGCCCAAGCCAATCACGGAAAAAACATCCGGCAGCTTTCCATCCAAAAACAAGTTAAACAGGGCAGGGTAAATTTTGCGTTTTGCCAAATCCCCGGTTGCCCCAAACAATACAAACGTATTGGCATCCATCCAGGTTCTCTCCTCTCGGCATAGCTTTTCATCTATGTGTTCTTGGGAGGCGCCTCGGTCTTGATTCCGGGGTAACCGCCTAAATCCCATCTCTAAGCTATGGATTATTTTGACTGACTCCACTATAATACGAATATCGCCATAGGTGAAATTAATATATTTGACAGGAGCTATAGACTGCATTTATGACAAATAATTATGAATTATATAAAGTCTTTTATTGGGCGGCCAAAACCGGCAGTCTGACTCAGGCAGCCAATGCCTTGTTTCTGACGCAGCCGAGCGTAAGCCATGCCATTAAGCAGCTGGAAGAGAGCTTTGGCCTCACGTTGTTCTACCGCAACTCCAAGGGGGTGTCTCTAACGCAAGAAGGCGCGCTCTTGTACTCCTATATCGAGCAATCGCAAATTCTTATCTCCCTCGCGGAGAAAAAAATGGCTGAGCTCAAAAACCTCGATACCGGTGTGCTCCGGATCGGCGGCAGCGACTCGTTATTCAAGCATTACTTGCTTCCGTATATAGAAGAGTTTCACCACCGATATCCTGACGTTGGGATTCAGCTGCTTCACGGTACGACGCCGGAAATCATGGGTTACTTGAAGGAGGGGAAGATCGATCTTGGCGTCGCCCGGATGCCGATCGTTGATTCTCATATCGAGGTGCGGGAAGGGATTCTACTGCAAGATTGCTTCGTGGCCGGCTGCGCGTACGCCGATCTCAAGGATAAAGTGATCCCGCTGGATACACTGCTGGAGCATCCGCTCGTCTTGTTCTCGCGGAATAGCCGGGCTCGCATGGCGATCACCGAGTTGTTCCACGAGTACGGTTACGAGCTTAAGCCGGAAATCGAAGTGGGCAGTGTCGATCTGCTGATCGAATTGGCCCGCAAAGGACTGGGAGTCTCCTATGTAGCTCGGGAATTCGTGTCGAAGGAGCTGGAGGAAGGGTCGTTGTTTGAAATCCGGCTGGACGTGGAACTGCCGCCGTCGCAAGTGGGGATTATGAATATGCGGAATATGCCGCTCACGAGTGCGGCCCAGAAATTCATCGAGGAATTCCGTTAAGTCAAAGTTTAAGAACGGGGGACCCGCGAGATTTCTCCAGCATAGGATGAAATAGGTGTTTGACTATTTTTCCTGTGGGAGGATAACTCGTGTACATCTATCAAGAAGCCCGGCAAATGGTACCTCACCCCGTGTTAACGGAGGTGAGACAAATCGCAGCCAACCAAGTTCTCCTGGTATACGATCAGCGAGCCGATTTTGGATCGGCAACACGGATCTCGAACTATTGGATCCGCAGTAATAAAGGAGCAGGCGGAGCGGCTAGCCTAGGGATGGGGGAGGCGCTGACTGCGGCAAACGCGATCAGGCCAGAAGCGGCGATGATTACGGCAGCGGATAATACGAACACACGATTTGTCATCACATTCAGGGAGCGGGCATTGACCGGTGTCACTCATATCGTTCTGCCTTGCTTCGTCAGTGTGGAAGGCATGACCGGGTATGGCGGAGCCAATTGGGGCCCTTTCAGCCGTAACGTGTTTATTGGGATGTAAAAAAAGGAAGGAGGGGGCGTACCCCTCCTTCCTCCGTTTTTCACGCCTCATTCAAGGTACCCCAATCCGCTTGGAGCAGCTGTTTCAACAAGGCGACCTGATCGGCTCCGAGAGCATCCATGATTTTTTGCTCCAGCGATGCCTTAATCAAGGCATTCTTCTCATAACTGCTCTCGCCTAGCGACGTTAATTTGAGACATTTCTCCTTTTTATTGTTCTGAGCTTTGGTGATCTCGACCCATCCTTTTGATTCCAAACTCTTGATGAATTTGTGGGTAGCCTGCCGTGAAATGTCCACCTGCCTGGTCACCTGAGAGATGGTCGGATTTCTCTTATAAATCCTTGCCATAATAAACCACTCTGAATTGGAAATGTAGATATCATGACGGTCGTTCCACAACTGCTCGCAGATGGAGCGAAGCTGGACATGGCGTTCGCTGATCAGGTCGATCAGATTCAATTCCTCGAATTCAAGGTACACTCCGTTCCTCCATTCCATTCACGTTCCTATTTCCCTACACTATACAAAAGCATCCGTAAATTGTCAATTTGGTTGACATTTTGTCGAAAAACAGGTATATTGATAATAGTCAACTTAGTTGACAAAAATAGAGAGGCGGGATCACGACCATGTTTCATGAGGGGGATTTGATCATTTATTCGGTGCATGGCGTTTGCCGCATCGACGACGTTTGCGTCAAATCGCTAGCCGGCGTTTCCAAGTCTTATTATGAGCTGCATCCGCTCGGCAACGAGACCTTGAAAATTAGCACTCCGGTCGATAATGCGTCGGTGCTGATGCAGAAATTGATGGGTCCGGAGGAGGCCAAGACGATATTGGATTCGTTTCAGGCACCGGGCATCCAATGGATTGATAATAATAATGAACGGCATCACAGCTATACTGCGATCGTTAAAACGGGCAACCGGGAGGATATCGTACAAGTCGCCAGTACGTTGATGCGTAAGAAACAACTAGCTGAGCTGAATCATAAGAAATTGGGCAACCAGGATCATCAACTGTTGCTCGGAATTCAGAACGTCCTGTTCAAAGAGCTAGCCATTGCCTTGAATATCACTTACGAAGACGTGATAAGCGAAGTGCATGAGAAGGTTGCCGTGAACTTATAAATATAATAGAAGAAGAGAGGTGCAAGCCGCACCTCTCTTCTTTGCCTTATAAATAACATTGAATCGACTTTTCAATCCAATACGAGAACCTTGTCTCCGGATACTGTTGTTCAATGAGCTTCATCTTCAAATACAATTCGATCCCATCGGAAACGTCATGCCATAAATCGGTGAACACGTAATCGTAAGCATCCTGGGACAACCGTGTGCGGGCAAACTCGAAAGCATCCGCATGAATGATCTGAATTTTCCCAGCCTGCTTGAACTGGGGCAGAATATGCTGCTTAAACAAACGGATAACGTCCTCATTGATTTCCACAATCGTCACGCTGTCCACGTTGTCTTTCTCCGAAACCATATAAGCATAGTAGCCAAGGCCAAGACCAAACGTAAGGACGCTCCCAAAAGCTTCCGCGACGGGTACCTTCATCGTCTCGATTTCGTTTGGCGTCACCGTCATCCAGACGCGGCCCTGTTCCAGAACCGCCGGATATTTGAATTCAGCGGGAAAGATACCGATTTGCGGAATCTGGCGTCCTTCCGAAGTTTGGAGGATGTCATTGCAGACAAAACCTTCATACGGCTTATAGCATTCGTATGTGAGCTCGCTACCGCCGATGCGCACTTCGGGGAGGCGGATATTCCGATAATAGGGGTTTTGTTCGTATTCCCCAACGTCGAGCAGATGAATCATGGGGTGGAAATACGCGTTAAATAGCGCCTTATCCTCGTCACTATCGACGATATCTAGCCCGAACTTGGCAGCAAGAATCAGCTTGAAGGCGTATTCGACCGACACGCCGTTTTGGACAATCTCTTCGACCTCCGCCTCATGGATGAGATCGGGTGCATGGTTCAAATAACTGCTCAGTAATGCGAATACTTTGTGATTGTCTTGGCGGATTTGTTTCTGTTGTTCCTGTGTTGGTTGTTGTTGTTCTGGCAAATGGCTCACCTGTTTCCACGAACTATTGTTGATTGGTCAATATGGACAGGGTACCATTCGAATGGCTTCTTTTCAATCCAAGGTCCTATTCGTACAACCCCAGGCTAACGCTTGCCTCAATGCTTATTGATGCCAAATAAGGGGGATGTCAGCTCTAACGCTTACCAGCGAGCTTATTTGGGCAAAAACGCCTCTTTTACGAGGAGAAACAGGCAAATAAGCTCTACCATAAGCGTTACATTGGGAATCCCCCCATTTTGGGCCTAATAGCGTTGCTGACAAGCGTTAAGGAGCATTGCGGTTTGGGAGTTATTAAAAATAGGACGGCCCATCGATATCAGCAATCAATCCGGATTGTGTAGGTCTCCATCCCAACCTGAAAAGCCTTGTCCCATTTGTGTTTATCTCCGGGTATTTCAAACCCTTAAAGCCCCGCGGAACCCTCTGGCGCCGTAGTAGGAGTCCGCTCCATTGTGGTACACAAAGACCGTATCGTAGCGGCGGTCGCAGAAGAGGGCGCCGCCAAGCTTTCGGATCGGAGCAGGGGTTTTCACCCAACTGGATGTCTTCAGATCGAAGTTCCCAAGCTTTTGCAACTCCCGATATTGTTCTTCCGTTAACAGCTCAACGCCCATGGCTTCCGCCATATTCATCGCGCTGTCTTCCGGCTTGTGCTGTTTTCTCGACTCCAGTGCTTCATGGTCGTAACAGATGCTTCTGCGACCCTTAGGCGTTTCCGCCGAGCAGTCTACAAATACAAATTCATCCGTCTGCTCGTCATACCTGATTACGTCCGGTTCGCCGCCGGTCCGTTCCATTTCATGGAGCGACCACAGCTTCTTCGGCTGAGCCTCCAGCTTAGCTTGTACATGAGCCCATCCCAACCCGGGATGGCGGCCCAAATTTCTCTCGAATCGGGCCTTCAGGGCTTGGAGCAGTTCCTCACGTTGCTCTGGCAGCAAGTCCGTTTGTTCATTCGTCATCATGAAGCCTCCTTTGCTTTATTTAAGCTTAATCCTTATAATTCTTCGGTATTAAGCGTAAATCCTTCGATCACCGCATCTTCATCGACCTCGATCAAGATGCAACGTTTACCATGATAATTGACTTGTTTCACGTATCTTAAATCCTGCGGGCTGACCGAAATCGTGGCGACCTTCGTATCGATCTTGATTGATTTCGAAGTAAACTTCGGCACGACGCTGCTCGCTTTGATCTCATAATTCTTGTCATCGATAACCGTTTGGTAGGCAAGCTCAACCCTTTCCGTGGTAACGTTCTCCACGCCGCTGGCGGTCAGCACGCGCTCGACATCTTTATAATCCAGCTTCGGAGGCTCTTCCTCTTCGTGGGTTTCGATGACCTGTTGAATTTCCTCGTAGACGCTCGCAATCGTGGAGGCGTCCAGCTGATCCCCGGCAATTTCCTTGACGATATCCTCGAAGATGGCTCTCTCTTCTAACGCGGTTACGGTCTTCTCGGCATTCAGAACCTGATCGATAAACTGCTGATTCGGATCGTTGACTTTGCCCGCGCAATACAGCACCCGATTCACATCGGAGAAACCGTCCGTTACGCTAGGGTAGAAGAAGCCTTGCTCCGGCGTACGCAGCTTGATGATCGGATCAACGATGACATTGTATTTGAATTCGCGTTCAATATAATCGAACATCAGTGTTTTTCGTTGCGGTTCCGTGGAATTGATACTGCATAGAATAAACGGATTCGCGAACATCTCATCGTTTTCGCTATCCTCGGCTTCCTCGTTACGTTCCTTGGTTGGCTTGTAGTATTGTCCGCGAACGAAGGTGATCACCGTATCCCGCTCATACTTCGTATCTTCCAACATTTTCTCCACCAGAAGAAGCATCAAATCATGCCACTCCTCGGCATCACCGGTAACCAGAGCTTGATGGAGAAGCGGCTGAGAGGGCTTGTCCGTTTCCGGCTGCTCCTGGAACTTTAACTCGAACAGCTTCTGATCCAATTCACCGGCCAGCAGCTTCTTGAAATTGCCCATATGCAGCTCCTGCTTCTCCCGCTCCAAGAGTTCGAACGGCGTGCGTTCAAAATGATAGATTTCATTCGTTTCCTTCATAATATAGACGTTAAGAATGTCGTAAATACTAAGTCTTTCATGATCCAACTTGAACTGTTTACGGATATAAGCGACTTCTTTCTTGATCAAGGCGATTCCCCTTTGCAAAAATCAATATTTGCATTGTACTACAATGCTCGTCACCTGTCATGATCCGCCAAAACGAAAAAGATCCAAACTGTCAAAGAGGAGCGGCCGAGGCCAAAACTCTATTGCAGGTTGGATCCGTGTGAATGAACCAAAGAACAGACGCGTGTCTTCCTTCTATGATGTAATTACTTCATGAACCCCACAATCAGCAAGATGATCCCAAGTGCGATGGAGAAGTAGCCGGCGATCTTTTTGATCGTCCCGCCCCATTTGGACAGCTTGCTGAGAACGGAAATGGAGAAGACCGCAACCAATGCGAGAATCACGCCTTTGCCCAGGGAGTACGTCGTCATGAGCAACGCGCCGTGAAGCGGACTGCCTTGAAGAGCAATATAGCTGATCAACGCGAAAAAGATCGGGATCGCACAGGGCGAAATGACAAGTCCATATGGAATCCCCAGCTTGAAAGCAGCCAACAGGCCAGGCTGTTTATCCGGCCGGCTCATCGGCTTCTGGAAGGCAGGCATCGCGAATGAAATAACTCCTAACAGCTGCAGACCTGCCAAGATGTCAAAGAGCGGCGGGATCCAGGTCAGCAAGTGATATTTCTCGATAAAGGGAAGAAACTGCTGGCCAAGCAGGGCGAAAATGAAACCCGCCAACAACGAAGTGACCCCCATGCCTAAGATAAAGTTAAATGCAATAGCCAGGGCTTTTCTTTTACTGCCGGAGGCCCCTTTTTGGACATATCCTCCAAACATCGCAAGTACGGGTAAATAGCAGGCTAACACCGCGCTCACGATGCCAACAATGAACACCAGGATGTAGGTCGAGGCGGAAATACCGCCCGAGATCGTAAAATGATATAAATTTTCCATTAGTGACTCCTTTGATCTTGTGGATGATTTTCGTGACGAAGCAGTTCAGCGACACGTTCGCGAAGCTTGGTGAATGTGGGTAAAGTAACAAATTCCGCTTTTCCATTGATCAGAATCGCCCCGGCGCTAAATAGGTTCAGCTCCTGAAGACGTTCAAACTGATCAACGACATGTAATTCCTGGATCACGATTTGTGGAAATTCTTCCGCCACTTGCTTGACCAGCTTGATCGCTTTCTGACAAATGGAACACCCCGGTCCAGCGGATACTACTTCAATTAACAGATGGACCTCCTCCTTTACTTCGTGCTGTGAACCATTCTCCCCGTTTCAGGAAGATTTGTTTTTGATTATAAAGACCGGGCTGTTAAATCCTTGTTAAGTGGAGCTTCCACAAACCCCAGGACTTGCTCGCATCCCGAAAACGGGTATGATATGGTATTGTCATTGAAGAAAGGGGCGGTGTAATGCGAATCCTTATTGTTGAAGATGAGGAGGATCTATCCCGTGCATTAGCCAAGGGATTAAAGCGGGAAGGGTATGCCGTGGACATGGCGTTGGACGGGCTGATCGGCTGGGAGATGGCGGATACGAATGAGTACGATGTGGTGATTCTCGACATCAATCTTCCAGAGCTCGACGGTATTTCGCTTTGCCAGCAAATTCGCCGATCCTCGCACCATCCCGATGTGCTTATCCTCATGCTGACCGCACGTAGCCACCCAGATGAGGTGGAAGAAGGGTTGGATTCCGGGGCAGATGACTATCTCCGCAAACCGTTTGTGTTTAATGAATTGCTTGCCCGCATCCGGGCGCTGCTTCGCCGGAGCTCGTCCGTGAAAAGCCCGGTTTTACAATACGAGGGGCTGACCCTTGATACGAATAGGAAAGAAGTTTGGGATGGGGAGGAACGGATTTCATTAACGCGAAAAGAATTTGGTCTGCTTGAATATCTGATGCTGCATCCCGGTGAGGTCATTTCGTCGGAAAGGCTTCTGGAGCATGTTTGGGATATCCATGCCGATCCTTTGACTTCTACGGTCCGGGTTCATATCAACTCGCTGCGAAGAAAGCTCTCGCACCATGATCCGGAGGCTGGGGAGAGGTATATTCAGACGGTTCAAGGTCATGGATACAAATGGGCGGGCACAACTGCAAAGAAAGAGGAATTAAAATGAGAAGAGGGAATCGACTTTCGCTACGTCTCAGATTAACGCTGTTCGAAATTCTTTTTCTGGCCATCTTAATTACGCTATATGTATCGATAGAAACTTTCTTCTCTACGACTCGAATTGTACCGGAGATGCAGGGGCGAATCATCAGCCTGTTGGTTGTTCTCACGGGGATGGTGCTCAGCGCGCAATGGCTCGCCGTGATCATCTTGAAGCCCGTAAAACGGATGAGCGAAACCTCGGCTGGCATTACCGCTTCCACCCTGCATAAACGGCTGGAGATCGATGAGCTCCATGATGAATTAAAGAAGCTGGGGATTACCTTTAATACGATGCTGGATGGGTTGGAGCATTCGTTTAACCAGCAGGCCAGGTTTGTTTCGGCGGCCGCACATGAGTTAAGAACCCCGCTTTCCATCCTACGCACGAATCTGGAAGTGGCCGGGGATAGCCGGAGTATCGATCCGGACGAATGGAGAGAGTACAGGGAGACCACGGAACGGACGCTTGCGCGGCTGGAATCCTTAACGGAAGATTTGCTGCTGCTGGCGGACGGGACGAATGATCGGGACGAGCGGGAGCATCAAGTAGTGGGGCTTGCGGACATTCTTCGAGATGTGATTTCCTTTATGGAACCGATGGCTGACAAACACGGGGTGACGCTTCATTTGATGGAGCCCTGTACGGCCCTGGTGAAGGGGGAGGAGAACTTCTTATTCCTCGTATTCCGTAACCTGCTGGATAATGCCATTCGGTATAATCGGCCTAAAGGGAGCGTTACCCTGCAGGTCACGGAAGAGGATGAACAGGTTGTGGTTCGGGTGTCGGATACCGGGAAGGGGATTCCCCTGGAGTCCAGGGAGTTGATATATGAACGGTTTTATCGCCTCGACTCGTCACGGGCGCGCAGGCATGGCGGCGCCGGCCTAGGCCTGTCGATCGTCCGCCATCTGCTCTCCTTCTTCCAGGGTACCGTTGAGCTGGAGGCATCTTCCGAACTGGGAAGCGTATTTAAGGTTACGTTGCGTCGGGGCTAAACCGAAGCATCCGGGGCAATTCGTCCATTGGGTTAGCTCTTCAATATCTTGTCAAGCGTCCCCACATCAAGCAGGTTCACGGTTTGAAACTTTCCTTTATAAAATGCCCCCCAGTTATTAAATACACCGGGCAAGTCCTTTGCTTTTTCTAACGAGTCAACCGGAATCATGGATACTGTCACCTTATGATCATTGCAGTACTGCTTGATATCTTCAATCTTCTGGTGAATAAACGGACACTGCATGCTGTAATAAATCGTCAGTTCCTGATTCTCGATCTGCTGTTTTCTTGCTTTATCCGTAAACCTGGGTAGGGTTCCATCAAAGGAAAGTGCCAATAATTCATATCCGTCTTCGGTAGAGTCCACCGATTCGAACCCGTACTTTTTAGCAAAGGACTGGTTGGAAAGCCAGTTCTTCTGCTTTTTTGCGCCAAGCATACAAACGCCGGACATCCCTTTTTCCTTTGCATCTAAAATGCAGTAATCCATCAAGGCTTTCGCGTAACCTTTTCCTTTAAAATCACCGGAGACCCATAAGCAATAAATATAATAATAATTATGGCCTACCACGGGAGTCCACGCTGACTTTAATGGCGAATACTCAATAAAACAGCATCCCTTAGCGTTTAGCTTTCGAAACACATGACCTTCCTTCAATCGCTCGGCAAGCCATGCTCGTTTCGCTTCAACACCGGGGTGAGGTTTCTTGCTTCTGATGATGCAACATAAATGCTCATCTACGAGGTTATCCTGCGTTAAATTAATAAACTCCTCCAGCATGCCTTCATGCCTCCGTCATTTATTTTTTTGACATCAAAACAACCGTCTCCACATGACTCGTCTGCGGGAACATGTCCACCGGTTGCACCCATTCGAGAACGTAACCGCCGTCCAGCAGCGCCTTGCAATCCTTCGCCAGAGTGGAAGGGTTGCAGGAGACATAGACGAAACGCTTGGGCTTGGTCTTCAACACCGCTTCAAGGAAGCGGGGATCAAGACCGGTGCGCGGTGGGTCGGCGACGATCACGTCCGGCGTAAATCCGGATTTCACCCAGCGGGGGAGCAGTTCCTCGGCGTAACCCGCGTAAAACGCCGTGTTAATCCGCCCGTTGCAAGCGGCATTGGCTTTGGCATCCTCCACCGCCTCGGGGATCGATTCGATCCCGCGAACTTCCTTCGCGTAAGGCGCAAGCCACAGGCCGATCGTGCCAGTGCCGCAGTATGCGTCGACGACCGTTTCCCGACCCGTTAATCCAGCGGCCGTACGCACGGATTCGTACAGTTTGACCGTCTGCAGCGGATTCAGCTGGAAGAAGGCGCGGGGGGATAAGGTAAATTCCAGATCGCCAAGCGATTCCTGAATGCCGTCCGCTCCCCACAGGACTTCCGTCCGATTCCCAAACACGAGCGAGGTGTTCTTCGGGTTGACGTTCATCGCAATGCTGGTTAGTTCCGGCATAGCCAGCCGCAGTTCCTTAATCAATTCGTCCCGGCGCGGCAGCTTGTCGCTGGCGGTCACGAGCGTGACCTGCAGCTGCCCAGATTGAAATCCAACGCGGACGACAAGGGTGCGGACGAGCCCTTGATTGCCTTTCTCCTTGTACACCGGAATACCTAGTCTTTGCAGGACGTTCCGCGTCTTGTCCACCACTTCGTTTACCTTCGGGTGCTGGATCGGGCAGCCGGTAATGTCGATTAGTTTGTGGGAATCGGCAGCATACAAGCCGGCGATCATCCCTTCCTGGGCCATACCTAATTGAAGCTGTGCCTTGTTGCGGTAACCCCAAGGGTGATCCATTCCCAGCATGGGTTTCAGGCGTACATCCTGCATGCCGGCGTAACGCGCAAACGCCTCGCGGATGATCTCCTCCTTGCCGGCCAGTTGGCCCTCATAGGACAAATGCTGGATTTGGCAGCCGCCGCAGATGCCGAATACCGGGCATGGGGCATCGACCCGATGCGGAGAACGTTTCTCGATCTCCCGGATCTCGGCGGCGATATATTTGTTCTCAACGCGGATGACTTCCGCTTTAATGACCTCGCCGGGAATTCCGCCTTCGACGAAAACGGCCTTCCGTCGGTAATAGCCGACGCCTTCGCCGTTAATCCCCAGCCGCTTGATCGTAACGACAATGCGGTCGCCGGAGCGTACCTCATCGGCCTGCTCCCGTTTAGCGATTGACGGCATTGGTCGTGACTGCTTTTTTTTGTCCGAGCGGTTGCCGGAGTAATTGCGTTCTTTCATCAATCCTGATTCTCCATCCTACTGAAGTTTGTACTAGACTCAATATACCATGCGAACCTTAACGGCACCATCACCCGCCTGTGGGGATAGGTTCCTACTGCATGATTAAGCTGATCAGCAAACTAACGCTTGCCAAGGAGAGTTGGACCCATCCGAAGAACCTCGCAACCTTTTGTTCCTTTTGCATCTGCCGGACCTTATATACCCTATGATCCACCAGAAGCAGGACGAGTCCGGAGAATAGAAATAGGGCAGCGGTAAAAGCGAGGACACGAAACATCCCAAACACCTCCTATTTTGCTTTTAGGCCGGTTCGACGGATCGAAAGGGCTAGTTTAATGGATATTGGAATATCCGCATACATTTGTTCCCAATCGCTTTTTTGACGGATGTTGCTCTTCCAGAATCCAGGATGATAGGCCCTCACATATTCGCCAAAGCCAAAAATATCGGAATGGTGGCGCTGCGTTTGGCGGCAGAAATTTTTGAGTAATTTCGTCGCATCCTCTTCAAACGCTTCTTCGATGAGGTCGATGTCCGTTTCAGAGCTGACATTCCGTCTTGAATCGAAATGTTCGTCCAGAATCCCTTCTACATGAATCTTGAGATTCACTTGGGGTTTACCGTCAACGATGCGGACATCGGTTTTCGCATGCCGTTCCGTGATCTTGATCATGACGTAACCTAGGTTGGGTACTCGGATCAAAGCGGAATACCCTCCGGGATTGTACCCTTTGACTGCCATATAAGCTCCGATATCAACGGCCGTGCTGGTTCCGGCAAGACGTCCTCCGCTGAAGTAAGCCAAACCCTTAATGAGAACATTCTCCTTGCCTTGGATTGCGATGTAAGGCAGGTATCCGTCTTGCCCCCAGTTCGACTCTTCGACCCAAAACTCGCCTATATAATTCGCCGGGAATTTCCCCATTAGGATAGACTTTTCGACCATAGCCTGAAGATATAGCGTAGGCACGCGCTCCAGCGGTGGAGCCACCTTCATGAGTTCCGCCGCTTCGGCCTCGGAGACGAGCAGCCATGTTCGGCGGCGGACCTCCGGATTCCGGCGTAAATAATCGTTTAGTTCGTCCAGCCCGTCCTTAGCGATGCCCTTGCTAATCACGATCACCCGCAAATGAATAAGGTAACGGGGATCGGCGATTTGCTGCTGCAGATTGTTCAATGCCTCGTCCAGACTATGCCCATACACTTGAACGACCCACACCGGGCTTTCTCCGTCGCCGCCGCTTCCCGCGCCGCCGTTGCTTGGACCGAGGGGAACTCGACCGGGGACTGCGATTTGGGCGGTCACCCGGAGCATCTTCTTCGGCAGGGGTTCGTTCTTCAGATGGGCGACGGTCGGTTCCAACTGCGCGGTATCGGGAGGAGCCTCATCGATGGCCAGGCCAAGCACCAGGGCACGGTTTTCAATTTCGACCTGATCCCAGCAACCGGTCAAATGGAACGCCAGAGTCATGCTAAGCAAGCCCAATACCCAACGCGCCCGTATTTTACCCATGTTGCTGCCCGCCCTTCCGTCTGATCACAGCTACGATCCACAGAAGAAGAGCGTAGCCGGTCAGGAAGAGATACCCGGCCCCGTCAGCGATTCGAGAAAATTTGTAAAGTTGGAGTTGATCCTGTGGGAGCAGGGAGACGGCAAACAATATAGGGATTAACAGGGTAGTTGCAAGACGGTGATCCTGGATCCGAAGCATATGGCTTAGGGAGAGCGAAGTTAGATAATAGTTGGAGAACATGGTCGTGTAAACATTAATCACCCACATAATAATAAAAATCGCATCCAAACGTTCTATGACATCACCGCCAATCGCTATCGAGCGCGCCATTTCCAGGGTGGGATATAACAATTGGAGGGTCTCCTGAACCCCGTAAATCCCGATCGTGGATAAGACCAACAGCAGGTATAAGCTGGCGCTGACGGCAATGCCCAGCATTGCCGCCTTCATCGCGTGACGTGGTTTCTCTGTAATTGGAAGCATAATCGTGATGATGAAGGAGCCCAAATAGAGGGAGGCCGGAGATAGCAAAGCCGGCAACCCGTTGATGGAATCATTGCCTAGTAGGGGAAGCCAATTTAAGAGATGCACAGATTTCATCGACATCATGATGACAAAGAGGAAGGGCAAGACGACAAACGGCCAATAGAACAGGTGTATATAGGTGAATTTCACCGTATCCCTTCGGCAGGATAAGGCGACCAGGATCAAGATCATCAGGATACTTATCTCGATGGGAGTTCTTCGGAAGACGACCGAAGACAATACTTCGCCAAACTGGCGGAACAACATCGCCGAGGTGATGAAGAAGCAGGCGAACACAAGAAGATTGCCGAGCAGGGCAGGGATCTTTCCAATCACCGTCTGGCTGTAACTAAACAGCGTCTGATTACTGAATCTTTGGCTGATCCGGGTATACACGAACAGGCTGAAGATGGCGCAGCAGGTGCCCGCAACGGTCATAAGCGGAGCGGCGCTATCGGCCGATTCAGCGATCGTTTTCGGGAAACTCAGAACGTAGGGGCCAAATATCGTGCTACTGATGACGATGGCCAGCTGAGTCGTGCTGATTTTCTGGGCTTTTTGCATCGGCTTTTCCCTCCGGGTCAAAAATCTTATCGATATTCGCTTGGAACGTGCCTTCAGCGCGCCGCGTATCATCCAGGGCATGAAGGTAACTCGGACGTTTCCCCATCCACCACAGGGGAGCCCGGATCAAGGTATCCGTGAACCCCGCCCGTTTCTTGGCCAGGATGGACTGCAGGAATGGCACGCCAAACGATTCCAGGTACAACATATGATTGATGATGAAAATGCTGCCTAACACGACGCCGTACAATCCGAATAAGCCGGCCAGCACGATAAGCGGGAAACGCAGCATTCGCATGGCGATCGCCGCATTATAGGCGGGGGTTGCAAAGGAGCCAATCGTCGTCAGGGCCACGATCACCACGGTGATCGGGCTCGACAGGCCTGCGGAAACGGCTGCTTGTCCGATCACCAGAACGCCAACGATCGACAACGCGCCGCCGATCATTTGCGGCAGGCGAATCGTCGCTTCTCTCAAGATCTCCATCGAAGCTTCCATAATCAGCACCTCCAGCATGGCGGGGAAGGGAACCCCTGCGCGTCCGCCGGATATCGCCACGGCAAAATCGGTTGGCAAGAGCTCGGGATTGTAGGAGATGACGGAGACGTATAAGGACGGAAAAAATACGGAAAAGAGCAGGGCGATTAACCTGACGAATCGCAGCAAGCTGGCGATCATAAACCGTTCGGAATAGTCGTCAATGGTTTGGAAATATTGGTCGAACAAAGAAGGGACAATTAACGCGAAGGAGGAACCGTCCACCAGAATGGCCACCCTGCCTTCCAATAAGGCGGCTACCGTTTTGTCCGCCCGTTCCGTGTTTTGGATTTGCGGAAACGGCGAAATCGGCTGATCCTCGATAAACTGTTCAATGTAACCGGCGTCGATGATGCCGTCGATATCGATTTTGGACAGACGTCGCATGACCTCGCTCACCAATTCCGGATTGGCAATTCCAGCGATGTAGCAGACGGCCGTCTTCGATTTGGTGCGGGCGCCCAGCTCGCCGGTTTCGATCACCAGATCGGCGGATTGCAGGCGATAACGGATGAGCGATATGTTCGTCTCCAACTGCTCGATAAATCCATCCCGCGAGCCGCGGATCACCTGCTCGGTTTGAGGCTGCTCGATCGACCGCTTCTCAACCAACCGGGTATCGAAGGTCACCGCTTCGGCATGACCGTCGATGAACAACAACGTCTGCCCTTTCATGAGCTGATCCAAAAGAACGTTCCATTCGGAGCTTCGCCGACCCAGGTTGGCGTGCACCCGCTCCTGATACACCAGATCAAACAGGTCCACCTGGCGAAGCGGGTCCCCCTCCCTCCCTGGCTCAAAGGCAAGGGGCGGAGCTTGTAAAGGAGCGACAACCCCTTCCTGTATCAACTTTGAATCCGTCAAGGACGAGAGGAATAACAAAGCGGCGCTGTGTATGCTCATGATCCTCACTCGGCGGACAACCAAATCCGTAGAGTTTCTCATTCGGTTCTGAATCGAGCTCAGATTGTCGTCCAGATCGGCCTCAAGCTGCCTAGGCTCGCTATCCATGCCGGCGGGAGTGTCTGTGGAAGATAGAGATTCAGTTGGATGTGAAGGATGTTTTTTCAAGAATGCTTCGTAATTGGATTTCCAATCCAGCATATCTGCCGCCTCCGGTCTTAGCACATGATTAATAGAGAGTGTTGGTTATTTTGGAAAAGTTTATGTACCCGCTGCAGCGGTTGCCCATTTCCCCAAACCCCGGTAAACTTAAGAGTGCATAAAGCCGGTCTGTCCCGGAATCCGGGAGGACGACGGCCTAATGGGAAGTTAGGAGAAATGGTAAAATGAGCACGGAAGTACTGACAATGGAACATGCGCAGCAGCTGCTGCAGAAATATTACGGGTATCCCGATTTCCGCGAAGGGCAGCGGCGGATCGTCGAGAGCGTACTGACCGGTGCGGATACCTTGGGCATCATGCCAACGGGCGGCGGGAAATCGATCTGCTACCAGATCCCGGCCTTGATGCTGCCAGGTCTCACGTTGGTCGTGTCGCCGTTGATCTCGTTGATGAAGGACCAGGTGGATGCGCTCACGGCGATGGGCGTCTCTGCGGCCTACATCAACAGTACGTTGTCGGGCAAGGAAGTGAACGACCGCATCCGGGCGGCTCGCCGCGGCGAGATCAAGCTGCTGTATGTGGCCCCGGAACGACTGGAGCTGGACTGGTTCCGCGAGGAAATGAGCGGGTTGACCATCTCTTGCGTTGCCGTCGACGAGGCGCACTGCGTCTCACAGTGGGGCCATGACTTCCGGACAAGCTATCTGGCGGTCTCCCCGTTTGTCGAGTCGCTGCCGCAACGTCCGATTTTGGCCGCCTTTACGGCTACGGCAACGCCGGAAGTCATGGACGACATGGTCCGCCTGCTTCGTCTTGCGGATCCGGCCGTATTCGTCACCGGCCTCGGCCGGGATAATCTGGCGATGTCGGTGCTGCGCGGCGAGAACAAGCGCGAATTCGTCCTGAATTACGCGAATACGCATGCCCACCAGCCTGGCATCGTTTATGCCGCGACCCGCAAGGAGGTCGACGACTTGTACGAACGGCTGCGCCGCGCCGGGATCCCTGCCGGCCGTTACCATGCCGGCTTGTCCGATAAGGAGCGGGAGGAGAGCCAGGAGGCTTTTCTCTATGACGACATTCGCGTGATGGTCGCAACGAACGCTTTCGGGATGGGGATCGACAAATCGAACGTTCGTTATGTCATCCACTACAATATGCCGAAGAACATGGAAGCTTACGTACAGGAAGCCGGTCGGGCAGGCCGGGACGGCGAGCCCAGCGAATGTATCCTGCTGTTCAGTCCGCAGGACATCATGACGCAGAAATTCCTGATCGAGCAAAATCCCCAAGAAGGGGATCGCAAACGCAACGAATACCGCAAGCTGCAGCAGATGATCGAATATTGCTACCATACTAGCTGCCTGCGCTGGGCGATGCTGGATTACTTCGGCGAAGCCCACGACCATAAGCATTGCGGCATCTGCAGCTCCTGCCGGGACGAACGGGAACTCGTCGACATGACTCGCGACGCGCAAATCGTCTTCTCCTGCATTCACCGGATGCGAGAACGATTTGGAGTTTCGCTTGTCGCTTCCGTACTGAAGGGCTCGCAGAACAAGAAAGTGTTGCAGTATGGCTTTGATGCGTTGCCTACATACGGGATGCTACGCACGCGCACGGAGAAGGAGATCTCCGAGCTGATCAACGTATTTATTGCGGAAGGCTATTTAGCTTTGTCCGAAGGGCAGTACCCGGTCGTACGGTTGCAACCGCTGGCGGTTGAGGTGTTGAAGAGTCGCCATCAAGTCATGATGCGCGCTCCGGAGCCTGCGGCCCCCTCCAAATCGTCTTCCGGTTCACGGCGCCGCGGGTACGACGAAGGTCCGTCTGCCGTCAACGAGACGGTGTTCGAGCAACTGCGCCTGATCCGCCGGGATTTGGCCGAGAAAGAGCATGTGCCATCCTACATTATTTTCAACGATGCGACGCTGCGCGAGATGAGTGTCGTCTGTCCGACCCACGAAGCGGACATGCTGAGAATTAAAGGGGTCGGTGAAGTGAAGTACCGCAAATATGGAAAGCCGTTTCTGGAGTTTTTTCAAAATATGGAATAGGGTTGTGAACTTGTGAAAGTCATATTGGCGACGCTTAATGCAAAATTTATCCATACCTCGCTGGCCATCCGGCTGCTTAAAGCCTACAGCGGCAACGAGTTCGACATTGATCTGGCGGAATACACGATCAAGGACCCGGTCATGAACGTCGTAGCGGACTTGTTTGGCCGCAAACCCGATGTGATTGGCTTCTCCTGCTACATCTGGAACATCGAGGAGACGATCAAGCTAGTCGCATTACTCAAAAAAGTGCTGCCGGAAGTGAAGATCGTATTGGGCGGACCCGAGGTCAGCTATGACACGGAATATTGGATGGAACGCGCCCCGGAGGTCGACTTTATCGTGATGGGGGATGGCGAGGAGACGTTCCACCATCTGCTGCAAGAGCTGTCCGGAGAACGAAAGTTCCACTTCGTTTTTGGCGCAGCCTACCGCAAAGGGGAAGAGATCGTTTTGAATCCAGGCCGGCCCAAGTCCGATTTGAACACGCTCCCTTCGCCGCATCGGTTCCCCGAGGATATCCCGAACCTTGGCAAACGGATCGTCTACTTCGAGACAAGCCGCGGCTGCCCGTTCAGTTGCCAGTTTTGCCTCTCGAGCATCGAGGTGGGGGTGCGGTATTACGATATTGAACGGGTGAAGGCGGACATTCTTTATCTGATCGAGCATGGCGCGAAGATCATTAAATTCCTTGACCGTACCTTTAACATCAACCGCAGCTATGCGATGGAGATGTTCGAATTTCTCATTAATAACCATCAGGGCTGCGTATTCCAGTTCGAGATCACGGCGGATATCATGCGGCCGGAGGTATTGGACTATTTGGCGGAGAAAGCGCCGCCCGGCATCTTCCGGTTCGAGATCGGCGTGCAGTCGACGAATGATCCGACCAACGAGCTGGTGAAGCGCCGCCAGAATTTCACCAAGTTAACTCGGACCGTGACCAAAATCAAGGAGAGCGGCAAAATCGACCAGCATCTCGACTTGATCGCCGGACTGCCGGAAGAGGATTACGCTACGTTTCGCAAGACGTTTAACGACGTGTTCGCCATGCGTCCCGAGGAGCTACAGCTCGGCTTCCTGAAGATGCTGCGCGGGACCGGACTGCGAAACGACGCCGCCAAATACAACTACGTTTTTATGGACCACGCGCCTTATGAAATCCTGGGTAACGATGTGCTTCCGTTTACGGACGTGATCCGGCTGAAGCGGCTAGAGGATGTGCTGGAGAAATATTGGAATGCGCACCGGATGGACCATACGCTGGAATACCTGGTCACCCGTGAATTTGACTCGCCGTTCGACTTCTTCCAAGGGTTCGGCGATTATTGGGAGGAACAAGGCTGGCAGCGCATCGGTCATCAATTGGAGGACTTGTTCACCCGGCTTCATGAATTTTTAGGCCAACGCGCCTTGAAAGAACCGGAGGTGGTGTTGGGGTTGATGAAGCTCGACTACCTGCTGGGACATAAGTACAAGCCGCGGAAAATATGGTGGGAAGACCAGATGGACAAAGACCGGCGCAACGATTATTTCCGGGCGCTGGCCGAGACGCCGGGCGCCTTGTCCGAACGATTTGCGGCATACGGCCTGGACGAACGCGACTTGCAGAAATACGCCTGCATGGAGGAACTGCCGTTCTCGCTGAGCGATGTGCTGACCAGGGGAGACGCGGAGAATTCTTCCGGGCCGGGAACCGCAGAAGGGACGCCGCAAGGATCGCTGCTGGTCGTTCTCTACCAGCAGGAGCCGGATGAGCAACCGGTGTTCTTCCAAGCGCCTTTAAGTGCCTGGTCCCCGGGGCATCGTACCCTGGCCAAGTGAGGAGTGGACTGAAGGATGTTTACGATCCTGATCGTCGAAGACGACGCCAAAATGGCCGGGATGTTATCCGGGCATATCGAGAAATATGGTTACCGCGCGTTGCGTGTGAACGACTTCGGTCGGGTGCTGGACGAGTTTCGGGAATCTGCCGCCGATATGGTGCTGCTGGACGTCAACCTGCCGAAGTTCGACGGCTTTTACTGGTGCCGTCAAATCCGTGGCTTGTCCACCTGCCCGATCCTGTTCCTGTCGGCGCGCGACAGCGGGATGGATCAGGTTATGGCGCTCGATAACGGTGCTGACGACTACATCACCAAGCCATTTTCCTACGAGGTCGTCATGGCTAAGATCCGCAGCCACTTGCGGCGGGCTTATGGCGATTATTCCGCCAAACAGGAAGAGCGGACCGTAAGTGCGGCGGGGCTGATCCTTTACCCTGAACGGTTTACCGTGACGAATGGAAAAACGAACGTGCTGCTGACGCAGAAGGAAGCGGTGCTCTTGGAAGCGCTCCTGCAAAAGGCGGGCCGGGTCGTCAGTCGCGAGAAGCTGCTGGATCTGATGTGGCAGGGCCATCATTTTATCGACGATAACACGTTAAACGTATATGTAACCCGCATCCGCAAAAAGCTGAAGGAGTTAGGCATGGAGGAAGCAGTGGAGACGGTACGCGGGGCAGGGTATCTGTTTCAAGCGAATGGACATGCCGAAGCCGGGGTGATTTCGGAATGAGGCTGTTTTGGAAGGAGCATGTCCCGCTGCTGCTGTTTCTCGTGCCGCAGATTCTGCTGGTTCCTTTCCTATACTGGTTGGCCGGGACCCGCCAGGCCGAAATTGCCGGTTATGCCCTCCTGCTAAGCTTTACGTTGCTGCTGCTTTACTTGATCTACCGGTACGTTAGCAACCGGGAGGTGTACCGGCGGATGATGGAGCCGCCGCAGACACTGGAGGAGTTGCTGCAGCCGGCGGGGGATACCCCGCTTGCTCTGGCTTTGCATGAACTGCTCGAATCGGGGTACCGGTTATACGAGTCAGAACTCTATCGCTACGGCAAGCAACGCGAGCAGCAATTAGCGTTTTCGGGCCGTTGGGTTCACCAGATGAAGACGCCGATCTCGGTCATTCAGCTCACGCTGGAGAATGAACGCGAGAAAGAGACGCTACCGGAATCCGTGCTCGACAGCATTCAGGAGGAGCTTGACCGATTGCGCAAAGGGCTGGAGATGGCATTGTACACCTCTCGGCTGGAACAATTCGAGCATGATTTTCACGTGGCACCGGTTCGGCTTTTGGATGTGGTGAATGAGGCCGTTGCCGACCACCGCAAGCTGTTTATCCGTAAGGGAGTGTACCCGGACATTCGCATCGCTGAGGAGCTTGAGGTGTATACCGACAAGAAGTGGCTGATGTTTGTGCTCGGCCAATTGATCACGAACGCGGTAAATTATTCCGCCGGAGTGGGGGAGAAGGTAGAGTTTACCGCATACGCTCGCGGCAAAAAGACGGTGCTCGATGTTCGCGATTACGGTATCGGCATTCTGAAAGAAGATATCCGCCGCGTCTTCGAACCTTATTACACGGGACAACGCGGGCGGCAGTACAGCGAATCGACCGGGATGGGCCTCTATTTGGTCCATGAGGTGTGCAGCCGCTTGGGGCATCGCGTAGAGCTTGCGTCCACGCCGGGACAAGGAACGACTATAAGCCTGCTGTTTGAGCGACAGCGACCGTTATAGAGCACAGGGGTAACGTTGATCGGTTTCTTCGAGGTCAGCGAACCGCTGTTTTTTTTGCCCGAACATAACCTTACAAACATTTAAGATTGGATTAAGATCCATCGATGGCTGGCATCCCGGCGATAGGTTAGAGTATAACCATAACCACCCGGGCCGCGGCAACAACGCAAGACGAGCTTGCCGAAGGCTCCGCGAAAGGGGATTAGACACAAATGGAAATACTTAAGGTCCAGGGATTAAACAAGGTATACCCGGGAAAAATTGCGACGCGCGCGCTGCAGGACATAGAGCTGACGATTGAGAAAGGCGAATTCGTCGGAATCATGGGACCCTCCGGCAGCGGGAAAACGACGCTGCTCAATCTGGTCTCGACCATTGATTCGCCCAGCTCGGGAGAGGTGCGAATCAACGGGAAAAATCCGCATGGCTTGAAACGGAAGGAGCTTGCCGCCTTTCGCCGACGCGAGCTGGGGTTCGTGTTCCAGGATTTCAATCTGCTGGATACGCTCACCGTTGCGGAAAATATCGTCCTTCCCTTAACGCTGGATTCCCGTCCTTTCCGGGAAATGGAGCAGAAGCTGCAAGCCATCGCACATCGGTTGGGGATTACGGACATTCTAGGCAAACGAACCTACGAAATCTCCGGGGGTCAGCGGCAGCGAGCCGCGATTGCACGGGCGATGATCTCCTCGCCATCGTTGCTGCTGGCTGACGAACCAACGGGCTCGCTAGATTCGAATGCGTCCCGCAACGTCATGGAGTTGCTGGAGACCTTGAACCGTACCGAAGGCACCACGATGATGCTGGTCAGCCATGATCCGCTGGCAGCGAGCTATTGCGATCGGGTCGTGTTTATCAAGGACGGCAGACTGACAAACGAAATTCACCGGGGCGACAGCAGGCAGGTTTTTTTCCAAAAGATCATCGATATGCTGTCGTATTTGGGAGGGAACGCGCATGAACTTTCTTCAATTCGCGTTTAACAATGTCAGACGTAATGCTCGGGCTTACTTCGCTTATTTCCTGAGCAGCGCTTTTATGGTCATGATCTTTTTTACTTATGCGATGTTCATTTTTCACCCGGGTATAGCCCAGAGCGAAATGGGACGGATGACGAGTATCGGGATGGAGGTCGCGGAATATATCATTTTCGTGTTTTCTATTCTGTTCGTGTTATTTTCAATCGGCAGTTTCTTGAAGGCGCGCAGTAAGGAGTTTGGTGTGCTGTCACTGCTGGGGGCGACTACCGGCTCGATCAACCGGCTTGTGTTTCTCGAAAACCTGATCATTGGCATTGGGTCCATCGTTGCGGGCTTGGCCGGGGGGCTGCTGCTTTCCAAGCTATTCCTGCTGCTGAGCGTGAAGGTGACGGGGATGAACCGGCTGCCCTTCTACATGCCTTGGAAGGCGATGGGGTTCACGGCGATCGCGTTTCTGGTCTTGTTTGCCGTGTTGTCGGTTTTTACGCTGGTTTTCTTCCGGAAAAATCAGGTTATTGAACTGCTTGGCGGAAGCAGCAAGCCGAAGACGGAACCGCGCGTTTCCTGGGTGCTGGCGCTGCTTGGCGTCGCGCTGCTGGCGAGCGCGGTGCTGCTCCTGAAGGGCGGCGAAGGCCTGGACTTCCCCAAAGTGATGATGGCGGCTGCAACGGGGATCTGGGGGACCTACTTCTTCTATACCCAAGTGACGGTGGCGCTCATTCGACTACTAAGACGCAGTCGCCGCCTGTTGTGGCGCGGAACTCGTTTGCTTTGGGTGTCCGAAATGGCCTATAAAATCAAAGATAATGCGCGGATGTTGTTTATGGTTACCGTCGCCATCTCGCTGGCGTGCATGAGCGTTGGCGTCATACTGGCAGCCCAGGCCCAAAATGAACGGATATACGAGGGGGATCCATTTGCCTTCTCGTACGGCATCTATGAAGAAGAATTCGTGGAAGCGGATGTGGCCTGGATCGATCAACAGCTGTCTGAACAAGGGATTCGTTATGAAACCATCGAGCAGGAATCGTTCTCGGGTTACCTCGGTACAATGGAATCCTATGTGAAAGTTTATTCGCGTTCGGAATATAACAAAGCCGCAGCGTTGTTAGGCAAGGAGATGTTGCCCGAGATCGGCAAAGGGCAATCCGTCGCGCATGCCATGGAAGGATCCGCCGCAGAGCGTATGCTGAAGGGGAAAACTATCCCGTTAACTCTTTCGATTTTGGGGGAGCCCATGGAGCTCGAGCTGTTGCCAAATGAGGTTCCGTTAATCGGCTCCAATAGCTACACCTCGGTTGTCGTGTTGTCCGACGCTGATTTTACGGAACTCAAGAACGGCTTAACGGAAGAAAATCAGAATCGTCTGTACCGTGATATCGAGATTTACGTTCCAAGTTGGCAGCACAAGGGGGCGCCTCGTCTCCAAGATCCGGAGATCGTCATCGGGAAGAGGCTGTTTCATGGGATGATGAATCGCCTTGAAAACAAGGTGACCGATAATTATATGAGCTCGCGTGGCCGATCCTACGCGGAAACTCGAGAACAGCTCTCGATGCTGAGCTTTGTTGGGATTTTCATCGCCGCCATTTTCTCAGTGTCCTCTGCCAGCTTCCTGTATTTCAAGCTGTACAGCGAATTGAACCAGGACCGGCGGATGTACCATTCGTTGTCGAAGATCGGGCTGGGAGACCGTGAAATGCGTTATTCCTCCAGCCTGCAAATCGCCTTGCTCTTCTTCATCCCGGTGGTCATCTCAGGGATTCAGACGATGGTTGTCCTGTCTTTGTTAGGGGCTAGATTCCTGCTAGGGGATGTCACGGTTCCGGTACTGACGGCCACCGGTGCTTTCCTGGCGGCGCAGCTACTGTATTATGTCGTAGTTCGCTCGCGTTATGTGGTGCAATTAAAACGCGTAATGGTATAATGTACAATCAAAAAGCGAGCTTGCTGTCGGTATCCTCTCCGTAAGGGAGGCTCCGGTTTGCATGCTCGCTTTAAAGTTTATTTTGCGGGGGATGCCGCCAGCGGCATGTGGCTCTCCAGCCAACCCAGCACATCCGACATCACTTCGTCGCGGTTGACTTCATTCAGCATTTCGTGACGACCGCCGGGATATAGCTTGACCGAGACTTCTTTGAGACCCAGTCGGTCGTATAACTTGGCCAGTCGCCGTATTCCGTCGCCGTTCCGGCCGACCGGATCCAGATCGCCTCCGAAGATATAGATGGGCTTCTCCTTGGGTATGGAGCGCATCTTCTCCGGGCGGTGGATCTCCTGCAAGAGGCCGAAGAACCCGTAAAAGAAGCCGGCACTGCACAAGAAGCCGCAGTGCGGGTCCGCTATGTATTTATCGACCTCCTCATCGTCTCGGGAGAGCCAATCGAACGGCGTTCGCGCCGGAAGGAATTTCCGATTAAAGCTGCCGAAAGTCACCGCGTTCATCAGCAGGCTGGGATGGCTGTCGCCTTGCAGCAGGGCTTGGACTCGGGCCAAGGTACGGCCGATGCCAAGTAGGCCTCGAGGACCGTTCGTCCCCGAGAGAATAAATCCGGCGTAAGGCTCAGGCGTTCGGTACATGACCTTCTGAGTCAAGAAGGAGCCCATGCTGTGACCGAGCAGAAACAGAGGCAGGTCCGGGTGCTCCCGGCGGATGATGGCGGAGAGCCCGGTGATATCCTCCGCCATGCCGGTAAAACCTTGCTTGCCCGGCCAGCCCAGTTCCTCCGGACTCCCGGCGGTGCGGCCGTGGCCACGGTGGTCGTTCGCGTACACGATGAAGCCATGGGCGGTCAGCACCCGCGCCAGACGTTCGTAGCGCTTGGCGGTCTCCGCCATGCCGTGAGCGATTTGCAGTACGCCCCGCAGCGGCGCCTCGGAATCGTCAGAACTCCAGCGGTACACGAAGACAGGATGGCCGGTGTCATTGTCGAAGGTAAACGTATGCTCTTCCACGCACAGCCCTTCTTTCCTTGATTTTAATAAAGGTTGTTCAATAAGTCATCTTTCCATGACGAAGCAGAACATGTGAAGTGGATTCGACATCGAATCTTGAATTCAGCCGGTCCCAAGCTTATGCTTCCGATGCATGTTTCCTACGGAAACATTTCAGTTGCTCACGTACCCAAAACGTACGCTCCGCTACTCACTCCCTAGCTTCATCCAACCTTCTCGGTCCTGAAAACCTGACTTTTTGAACTTGCACTAATAGAGGAGATCAAGCTAGGAACGCCGGTTGGAACAATTCGATCCGCTCGCCATCGGGGCCGTTAAAGAAGAAGAAACGGCAGCCGTTGGGCAAACTGCGAATTTCCGGATCGAGTCCCGACAGGCCCAGAGCGGAAATACGGTCATACTCCTCCTCAATATCGCTGGCCGTAAAGGCGATGTGATTGACTTTGCCTTCATTCGGCAAATCTTCGCCTTCACGAATATATACGAGTTCCACTTCGACTGACTCCTGCCCCGGAAAGGTCAGGAAGGCCAAACGCAGCGATTCACCCACCTCGCCGATCGTGGATAGCAGCTTCATGCCGATAATTCGTTCATAAAATTCAATGGAATCCTCCAGCGCCGAAACGCGGATTCCGATATGCTCGATTTTGCGAATCCCCAAATCGATGACCCCCAATGATTGATGGTTTGTTATTTCTTCTCGACAGCGATCAAATACGGCGCAGCCGACCTTTGCGGCTGTCGGTAGAGAATTGCTTGCCCGGCGGAAGCAGGGAGTAGCGCCGCCCATGCTTCTACTGCCGCCGCTTCGGCGTCACCTCCGGGATGGCCGGGGTAGAGAACGGCGGTCAGGATCCCGCGCGGCCGCAGCAGGGCGAGGCCGGCCTCCAGGGCCGGCAGCGTGCTGTCCGGCAGCGTGATCAGCGCCGAATCGGCGCCCTCGGCAGGAAGATAGCCGAGGTTAAACATGACGGCGCCCAATCGGCCGTGTACGTCGGACGGCAGCACGGCCGCCATGTCCGCGTGGCTGGCCTGGAGCAGGGACACGGCAGCGATGGAGTCCGCCGGCTCCTTGTCCAGCCTGGCCTGCGTGAGCGCCAGCGCCTGCGGCTGGATATCGAAGGCGAATACTCGCCCCTTCGGTCCGCAGGCCTTGGCCAGGAACAGGGTGTCCGCGCCCGTGCCCGCCGTGGCGTCGACCGCGGCGTCGCCAGGCGCAAGCCGCTCACTCGCCAGTTTATGTGCGAAGCTTAATACGGAGAGAAAGCCCATAGCCTATCAGCGTCCTCTCCAATACTTGCCTTGCCAGGAATCGCGGCGTTTCAGCTCGGCGTCGATGGCGTTCAGCACTTCCCATTTCTTAAGGCTCCACATCGGTCCGACCAGCAGGTCGCGTGGAGCATCCCCCGTCAGCCGGTGCACAATCATTTCTGGCGGTAGAAATTCCAGCGTATCCACGATCAGCTTGATGTATTCGTCCTGTTCCAAAAATCGCAGCAACCCCGCCTCATATTGCTTGACCATCGGCGTTTTGCGCATCAGATGGAGCAGATGGATCTTGATCCCCTGCACATCCATGTTCGCTACAGCGCGGCCGGTTTCCAGCATCATTTCGTGCGTTTCCTGTGGCAATCCGTAAATGATATGCGTGCAGACGCGAATGCCTCGTTTGCGCAGCTTCTCCACCGCATCGAGGTAGCACTGCGTATCATGCGCCCGGTTGATCAGCGTAGACGTCGATTCGTGGATCGTTTGAAGGCCCATCTCCACCCAAAGGTAGGTCCGCTCATTGAGCTCGGCCAAATAATCGACGACATCGTCGGGCAGGCAATCCGGCCGCGTGGCGATAGATAAGCCGACGACCCCCGGTTGCTCAAGTATCGCCTCGTAATATTCACGAAGGACCTCCACCGGCGCATAAGTATTCGTATAGGCCTGGAAGTACCCGATATATTTGGCATGCGGCCATTTCTGATGCTGCCGGTCGCGGATCGTGGCAAATTGTGTGACCAGATCGTCTCTGCGGCTCCCGGCGAAGTCGCCCGATCCCCGGGCGCTGCAGAACGTGCAGCCGCCTTTCGCGATCGAACCGTCCCGGTTGGGACAAGTGAATCCGGCATCCAGCATGACCTTAAATACTTTGTCCCCGAACTCGCGTCGCATCTCGGTATTCCATGTATGAAATCTTTTGTCTCCCCACCAAGTAGGAGTGTCCGTCATCAGTGTACTCATTGCGGCTCCTTCATTTTGTCACAAAATAATTTATGCATATTTATACAACGGCGAAAGCCGCGTCCGTACGCCGCTTCCACTGGATTCATTGTATCAAATTTCGCGCAAAAAGGGGAAGTGTGCTTGCCTGATTCCTTGCGGCAGGTTTCGGAATATGTTATTTTGAAAGTATCAAATTCGTTGGACCCCAATTCCAAAATATATCGAAAAAGGAATCACTCGTCTCGTCTCCCCGGCGAACGGTTGGTTCCTTTTTCATTGCGCGCTTTACATTTTCGGCGATCTTCGGCACAATATTGCAAGGAATGGATAACAAGAAAGCGGAGGAATAACATGCGTTTACGCGGTAGAAAAGGAATACGGGAGAATTTGGAACAACAGCAGGAGCTGGTTGTCCTGAATCCTCGGGAATATAAAGGGCGTTGGGCTGAGGTGTTCGGTAACGGTCGGCCGATCCACATCGAGCTTGGCATGGGTAAAGGCCAGTTCATCAGCGGCATGAGCGTGAAATATCCGGACGTGAATTTCATCGGTATGGATATGTACGACGAGCTGATCCGACGGGCTAGCGAGAAGGTCCGTGCGAAGTGGGATGAGCAGGGAGCGAAGGAGCCGGAAACCGTTCGTCTGGCGCTCGGCAACATCGAGATGATCGAAGAGTTTTTTGCGCCGGGGGAAGTAGAACGCATTTATTTGAATTTCAGCGATCCTTGGCCGAAGAAGAAGCATTGGCGTCGGCGGCTGACCCATCCGCGTTTTCTGGACAAGTACCGCCAGCTTCTGAATGAGAACGGCGAAATTCACTTCAAGACGGATTCGCGCGTGCTGTTTGAATTCTCGCTGAATGCCTTCGCTGCTGTGGGACTGCAGATGAATGACATCTCGCTCAGCTTGCATGAAGGCGGGATCAACGAGGCCCATGTCATGACGGAGTATGAGAGCAAATTCGTTGGACAAGGGATGCCGATTTACCGCTGCGAGGTCATGGTCGGCGAAGCGGCAGTGCGGCGGTACCAGGAGCGGAAGATGGAGATGTTTGAATAGCGAACAAAAGCGGAGCAGGATGGATATCCTTAGCTCCGCTTTTTTTTGCGACTGGCCGTTCCTTCAGGCCGGTTATTTTCGGATGAAATTCGTATTTGCAAGAAGATCGATAATAGCTTGGGCACTCTGCATCGGCCGGAATAGGGCAATATGATTCAAGACCTCTTCCCGCTTGCGAACGACATCGTCGTACTGTTCGGTCAACCGTTTGACCCAATTGGTAATGTCGTCCAACGAATTGATAGGGGTTCCCCATCCCTGTTGCGTAAAATAATGTGAATTTTCCTCTTCCTGTCCGGGAAGGGGCTTGTGAAACAACATGGGGATGCCTTTGGCCAGCCCTTCGGAGCAGGTCATGCCGCCGGGTTTGGTTATCAGCAAGTCGGAAACTTCCATCAGCTTGTCGATTTCCTTTGTGAACCCAAGCAGGTGAATATTCGGATGTATGAACCGGGGGTCCTTCTTCATCTTCTCCAGCGACTTCTCATTGCTGCCAAAACAGAAGATGATCTGGATTTGCTCTCGGTACAAAGCGAGTAGCGAATTAACCGCCTCATCCTTCATAAAACCCCAGCCCCCACCCATGACGAGTACCGTAGGCATATCCTTCAAGCCGAACTGCAGCCGGATATCCTCCTTGTGGTGGCGCTCCCAGAAGTTGGGGTGGACCGGAATGCCGGTAATTAGAATTTTGTTCTTGTCTACACCGCGCTCTAACAATTTCCTCTGCACTTGATCGGTAGAGACGAGGAAACAATTCACTTCTCGGCTGACCCAGGCGCCGTGTACATCGTAATCGGTAATCACGGTGCAAAGCGGGACGTCCAGCATGCCCAGCCGCTTCAGACGTGAGATCACCGCGCTGGGAATCGGATGGGTACAGACGATGACGTCAGGATGAAGCTGACGGATGATTTGAATCGTACGCGTATAGAAAATCCGATGAAGAGCCAGCGTCGTCAATCGGTTCAAAGACTTTTTATAGTTACTGCGATACATCATACGGATAAGCCGAGGTTGCGAGGACACCGTTTTTTTGTAAGCGGTAATGATGATCGGCGCCACTCTAGGGTTTAAAAAACTGCCAAGCTCTAGGACTTTCGTCTGCACGTTTGGCGCGATCTTTCGTAAACTGCTGGAGAGCGCGTAGGCCGCTTGTGTATGACCGGCTCCAAACCCCTCGGATAAAAGCAAGACTCTCTGTTTTTGCACTGGTTTCACCTTTTCCTGCAAGGTTTTCCTACTGTCTACAATATCCCCTTTAAGCCCATATTGCAACCGTTCCGAGCGCTACGGAGGAGCCAATCACGGCTCCTGCCAGGGTGTCCGATGGATAATGCAGACCTAAATAAATACGCGATACCGCGACGAGCAGAGCCACCGGTAAAAGCACCAATATGAGTCCAGGAGCAGCCGCCATAAACGGCACGGTGACGGAAAAAATCGCTGTTGTATGACCGGATGGAAACGAGTGGTCCGTCAGCGGATTTCGGAAAGTGTTCGTGCCTGGCAGCGTTAAGTAGGGCCGGAGACGCGGATAGGTCTTTTTCACCAGCGCTACCGGAAGATGACTAATTGCAAGCGCAACGCAGGATTGCAAGCCGATTCGGCTCCACGGCTGCGGAGCGGCCAACCAAATGAACAAGGATGAGAGAATGGTAAACCAGGCTCCACCTAAATGGGTTAAATGGTACAGCCAAAAATTCAGGAAGCTGCGATGCAAGCGGCCGTTGATCCCTACAAAGAGCTGCTGGTCGAGTTGTTGAAGCTTATGGAATAAACGAATCATGAAATCCCTCCGCACGATGTTTGACCGCATTCTTACCGCCCGAGAACTGCCTGTCCAAGGGCTGCCCGTTTCAAATAGCATGGCATTTTCAAGTTAGACTTATCATATTTTTAATCCATGGCCTTTTCAAGGACGTTTTTTGGGTTGCAGGCCGTGCTCTTTTTTGACTTTCCGCCCCTTGCCCCTGTACAATGATTCAAATCATAGCAAATAAGTTTAAAAAAAAGGGTGCAGAATTGTAAACTTTTTGCTGGGTTATCACGTTTATGTAGATGTAATGCCAATGCGTCGTCAGCCGGGTCGTTAAAAAAAAGAAGAAATTAGAAATAAAAAATGCCAAAAGTGATGAAAATAAGATGTAACCGTACCTGAAAGCAGGATGCGGTGGTCCCGTATGCCAAAATTGCCGGACTTCGAGGTATTTGAGCGACGACGGGGTCTTAGTGGTTTTGACAAAAGCAGTCAACTCATGGAAAATCGTAATGGTTTAAAAAAAGAGCCGGTAATCGTATCAGTGAGAAAACGCAAGAAGAATGAAAGGGTCATAAACAACAAAAAAACTCCGAAGTAAATAAAAAAACAAATCATCGGAGAAAAAGGGGGCAAGAAATCATGTTAGATGTCATCTTGATCTCGCTGCAGGTTGTGCTTGCAGTGGTAGGGGTGTATCAATTTGGTTTGGCTTTATTTGGCATGTACAGGAAGAAAAACAAAGTTCAACACGCACCGAGCAAATCCTTTGCCGTGTTGGTCGCGGCGCATAACGAGGAAAGAGTAGTCGGGGCGTTGATGGAGAATTTGAAGCAGCTTAACTATCCGAAAGAATTATACGACGTGTTTGTCATTTGCGATAACTGCACCGATAATACCGCGAGCATCGTCCGGAGCCACGGCATGAACGCTTGCGTGCGCAGCAATCCGAATTTGCGCGGGAAAGGCTACGCCATCGAATGGATGCTGAAGCAATTGTGGAAAATGCCGCGCCAATATGACGCGGTCGTCATGTTCGACGCCGACAACCTGGCTCATCCGGATTTCTTGCGCGAAATGAATAACGATCTTTGCTCTGGCGCCCGGGTGATTCAAGGCTACATCGACACGAAGAATCCGGAGGATTCATGGATTACCGCTTCTTACGGGATTTCCTACTGGTATTGCAACCGTCTGTGGCAGCTGTCCCGAACAAACCTGAAGATGGCAAATTTCCTCGGGGGCACGGGGATGTGCTTCGAAACTGAGTTGCTCAAGGAAATCGGCTGGGGCGCGACCAGCCTGGTCGAAGACCTGGAGTTCACCATGCGCTGCGTCGAACGCGGTGTGTACCCGGTATTTAACTATGACGCCAAGCTGTTTGACGAGAAGCCGTTGACGTTTAAAGCGTCGGCTCGCCAGCGCCTTCGCTGGATGCAAGGACACTTCACCGTTGCTCGCCGTTACTTCTTCCCGCTGCTCTGGAAGAGTATTAAAGAGCGGAGCATGGTGAAGCTGGACATGGCGCTCTACGGCGCTAACGTATACATCGTGCTGCTGACGTTCCTGCTGACGGCATTCATCTGGGTTGACCAGTCGCTGCTTCGCGGACCGCACTTCGATACGCTGTACGGCTACCTGCCGATGTGGGTGTCCTACGTGGCGATCGTCGCGAATGTCTTTATTTTCCTGATGGCGATGTTCCTTGAGAAGGTAAAGTCCAAGAAGGTGTATGCTTACCTGATCCTGTTCCCGATTTACTTGATTTCCTGGTGGCCGATCACGTTCTACGCGTTCTTCACGCAAAACAACAAGCAATGGAGTCATACGCAGCATACGCGCGTTGTTCGCCTAGAAGAAGTCCAAAGCAACAAGGTAAGTTAAAAACCAGCTTTTGA
>NZ_JADCNN020000026.1:0-58716 GCF_014947195.2 Paenibacillus rhizolycopersici
GGGGGGGGGGGCCCCCGGCCCCCCCCCCCCCCCCCCCCGCGCCGACGAACTCCTCCAGCAGTACGTGACGCTGCTGGAGGAGAATCCAAACTGAAGGAGGTTATCCCATGAACCACGGGAAACCCGTATTCGAGCTGCACCCGAACGAACGCCGGGTCCAGGCGCTAGCCAGCGCCGATCCCCGGATGGGCCGGCTGATCGCCCTGATCGGAAGCCTTGCAACCAAACCGCAAGGCCCCTTGTTCACGGAGCTGGCTCGATCCATCATCAGCCAGCAGATCTCGGTCAAGGCCGCTTCCACCATTCGCGGCCGCGTCATCGAGCTGGCCGGGGAGCTATCCCCGGCCGCCCTGTTGGCCCAAAGCGACACCGACCTGCGGGCGGCCGGGTTGTCCGCTTCAAAGGTCGCCTACCTGAAGGATTTAAGCGATAAAGTACGATCCGGGCAAATTGACCTCGACAGGTTGCAGGAGCATGACGATGAGGAGGTCATTGAGAAGCTTGTCTCCATCAAAGGCATCGGTCGCTGGTCGGCCGAAATGTTCCTCATCTTCGCCCTGGGCCGGGAGCATGTTGTGTCCTACGGGGATGCCGGTCTACAGAGGGCTGCCAAATGGGTGTACGACATGGAAGAGCGCGCTGACCGTAAATACTTGCAGCAAGCCGCCACGCGGTGGCCGTCTTACGGTTCCATTGCCTCGCTCTATTTGTGGGAATCCATTAATCGGGGCCACGTCGATTCGGGGGAGACCTTCAGCGAGCGGCTAAATGGCGTCCAAATAGATTGAGCTTGTCACAGGAAGATATTGGATATATTATAAATTAGAAGGGGATCATGCCTGTTTTTAGAGATAAAATAAAAATTAAAGTGGGGTTGAATCGCTGTGTTCTCGTTATCCGAAGTCCATCGCCCGGTCAAGTGGTATCTGTTCGGTCTGATGGCATTTGTGGGAATTGTATCGTGTCTTGTCGTCCTGGTGTACAACGATTACTTCCTATTAGGCGACCCGGTTCGCCCGAACAACGATGACGTGAAGTACATTCAGACCTCCCGCCTTCTGCTGAACGAAGGTGTACTTGCTTACAATACCAAAGAGGCGCCTTCCGCCTTCATCATGCCCGGGCTGCCGCTCATGCTGTCCGGGTTCATGGCCGTTTTCGGCCAGGATCAGGGCGGCATTATTGCCTTTCGCCTGTTCCAATGTCTTCAGCAAACACTGTGTATTTACCTCATCTTCTGGATAGGCCGGCGGATCTTCAACACCCGTGCGGCTTTGATCGCCTGCACGGTGTCTGCTTTGTATCCACCGGATTACTTCTCTTCCGGGGTCATTCTCTCGGAAACGACTTTCCGCACCTTACTGCTGCTCCTCGTCTGTTGCACGATCCTGGCCAAGGACCGCGGCGGATCTGCCCTATACATCCTCATCGGCGGCCTTACTGCCACGGCGGCCTATTTGAAGCCTCACGCTTCTCTGTACCCTGCCGTTCTTCTGGTCTTATGGCTACGAGTGAAGCTTCCTTGGCGGACGATGTTGAAATACACGCTGCTAATGGGAAGTACCTATGCATTGTTGCTGACGCCTTGGTGGATTCGCAACTGGGTGACGTTTCATGAATTCATCCTGTTTACAAATTCCGGCGGAAGCCCGTTCCTGTTGGGCACGCGAATCCGTTGGCAGTTGCCTCCGGCCGGCTTCTTCGAGGCCTACCCCCAGTATGATCCCAAAACGATATTCGAAGGCGCCGATTCCGCGGCGATCCGCAAAGGTTTGGACATCCTCCGTTACGGTTTTGCGCATGAGCCGATGAAATACTTGTATTGGTATACCCTGGGGCGATGGGTAGAGCTCTATGTCCATCCGTTTTATTCCCGGCCGTTTTGGCCGGTGAGCCGTCCCGTGATGAACGTTGTCCAAGAAGTGCTGATGTACGTGAACACGGCTGGCATCCTGTGGGCCGTAACAACGCATCGCTTGAAGCTGGACCGCTTGCTGCCGCTCTTGTTGGCTTTAGCTTACTTCACGTTAATTTACATACCGTTCGTTGCGTTTAACCGCTACGGTTATCCTAATATGACCATGCTGATTCTATTCGGATCTTTTCTTCTCGGCGACCTAACCTCCCGATTCAAGCGCCGCTCTCATCATCGGCCGGAACGAAAGGAGGCCGTCGCCTCATGAACTTGGACTCACAGCACATTCTCGTTATCATCCCCGCATACAACGAGGAAGCCAGCATCGGCTCAGTGATCCGGGAAGTCCGGAAGCACGTACCGGAGGCCGATATCCTCGTGGTAAACGATGGTTCCTCCGACCGCACGGAATGCTGCGCCCGAGAAGCCGGAGCCAAGGTGCTGACGCTTCCTTACAACGTGGGAATCGGCGGGGGGATGCAAACCGGTTATCTTTACGCCAAACAAAGGGGCTATGACATCGCCGTGCAAATGGACGCCGATGGCCAGCATCCAGCCGGAGAATTGCGAAGATTGATTGCCGGAGTTAAGGAGCATGACCTCGTCATTGGCTCCCGATTCCTGGGGGCCGCGTCCTTCCGGTCATCTGCGGCAAGACGGGTGGGCATCGTCTTCTTCTCCCGGCTTGTCTCCTGGGTTACCGGCGAACGCTTCACCGATACGACCAGCGGGTTCCGCGCCGCCGGACGCAAGGTCATCGAGTTGTATGCCGGGTATTATCCAACCGATTATCCCGAAGTGGAGTCGATCGTGTATTTGAAACGCCAAGGCTGCAGGATAGCGGAAATCCCAGTCGAAATGCGTCCCCGAACAACCGGGAGATCGTCCATTACGCCGTTGCGTTCCGCATATTACATGGTGAAGGTGACCTTATCCGTACTCATGAGCGCACTGCGTCGCCCGCTCCAGCGAACGACGGTGACCGAATAAATGGCGATTTATATCCTCTCGGTTTTTGTTGCCGCGTTGTTTCTCCTATTCGTCCTGGAACTGGTCCGTCGGCAAAAGCTGCGGGAGCAATATTCCCTGCTCTGGATCCTGTTCAGCGCGATCCTGCTGATCTGCTCGATGAACGTCCCTCTCATCGAATGGATCGCTAAACAGTTAGGTGTTAAGTATGCACCGGCCGTGCTGTTTCTGTTCGGCTTGCTCTTCTGTTTTGCGTTTATCCTGCACCTAACGATCGTCATAACCCGGCTGACGACCCAAGTACTGCGCTTAACTCAAGAAATCGTCATCCTTAAAGAACGTGAGGCGGTCCACGAACATGGACAAAACCATTAGTTACATCCTGCTATTAGGCAATATTCTGCTCCTCGTGACCGGGCAAATCCTGTTCAAAATCGGTTTAGGGCGTTCTGGCGGCCTTCACTGGGGGAAGCTTGCGACCTCCCCGGCGGTCATCGGAGGGGTTGCGTTGTACGGCATAGCTACGTTGTTATGGTTCGCGGTGTTGTCCCGCCTTCCGCTAAGCGTCGCCTACCCGCTTCAAGCACTCGCTTACGTCCTAGCGTTGATTCCGGCCTATTTCCTGTTCCACGAATCGATCACCCTAACCAAACTGGCCGGTGTGGCTGTCATATTACTTGGCGTGTATTTGCTGGCAAAGTAACAAACACAAACGGCCTGATCCCTTGGATCAAGCCGTTTATTTCTAAGCATATCCTTTTATGATTACGCCTGCGATTTCATTGCGACCAACTGTTTGACAGCCTGGTCGGTTTCCTCGATCCGGCGAACCATCGGCAGGTTTTGCGAAGTCAACGTATCGACGGTGGCTAATAGTTCTTGCAGGGTAGCTGAGGACTGTTCCACCACGGCCACAAAGTCGTTGACCGCCTGCTCGATCTCGTCAGTTTTCTCATGCACCGAACTGGCAACGCTGCTGATGTCGGCCGCTCCCTGCGCGAGATCCTCCACATTAGCGTTGATCGACATAAACGCGCCTTCCGTTTTTCTGACCAATGCCAAGCTTTGTTCCATGTCGTTGACGTTTTCCTCCAGCCGCACCTGGGACAAATCGGCCTGACGAGTAGCTTGCCCCACGTTGTCCGTAATCTGTTTCGCGGATTCGTTCGTTAAATCGGCCAGCTTGCGAATTTCATTCGCCACCACTTCAAACCCGCGACCCTGCTCACCCGCTCGAGCCGCCTCGATGCTCGCATTTAAAGACAGCAGCCCCGTCTGTTCTGCAATTTCACGGATGGAGGCAGTGAGCTCGGCAATCAGGTGGATATTTCCGATCAGCGCTCCGATATCTTCCTTCATGCCATTCATGTTTGTGTGGAAACGATCGATGGTGCCTGTCAATTGCCCGATCACTGCCGCCCCTTCGTCGGAAGCCGTTTTCGTTTCCGACACCGTTTCGACCAGTTCGCCCAGGGCAGTCGTCATCCGGTTGATATACCCGTTAGAGGTGACGATATTCTCCGAAATCCCCCCGATAGTCTCCGTTTGTACCGCCGCACCCGAAGCCATCTCTTGAAATGCCGTAGCCATCTCTTGAAACGCCTGGTAGTTATCCTGACTGTTCCCCCGAATCTCTCCGATGCTGGCCGCGATCGTCTGGGTAGCCTCGGAAGTCACTTTCTCCCGTTCCAATTCACGTGCTAAGAGTTCCGAAGTTTCCTTGAACATACTTGCCGAGTGTGCGTGCATTTTGCGTCCCAGCGAGGATTGGGCCAACAATACCCAAGCGGTCACGATGAAGAAATACATCAGCACCGCAATATTGGAACCTTCCCCTGCCGGTTCATGGAACACTGTATATTTGACCAGGATGACCACCAATGCCGCGACTAAACCCGTCATGGTTACCTTAAAATCATGGTACATGATACCAACGCTTAGGACGAAGAATGCGGATACTGCTCCAAGCGGGCCTCCGCCTCCTTGAAAAACGGTGATCATCGCAGTAATGAATATGCCCACGATAGAGATATACGGGATCCAATGTTCCTTCTTCCGGGTCACGTGCCCCCCCCAAACCAGCAACAATATCAACAAGTTCGGGATAACGATCAATGTGATAATCTTTGCGCTCGTATGTAGTCCCAAAAGGATGGCGAGGCTGAGAATTACCGTCGTCGTTAAAGTCGAACAGATCAACAGGTTCCTCTTTCGTAAATCTTTGTACAGAAAATCGTTGACATCTTGACCTGTCATTTCCATAACCTCCTGCGCTTCTCTTTAGAAGTATTGACGTATGAAATCAATATCGGCAGGAGGTGTCGGATTATGTAGAATAATTTACTTTATTTAGTGTTATATTCGACATAATTCGATTTTATTCATAGATCCGGACTTCGTACTCGCAGTGTTCGTCCCCGCAAACATTACATTTCGTTTCCCGTACGCTAACCTTCCGGTTTAACATTTTGCCGAGCGCCCCTTCCAGAATCGCACCCTCCAGATCGCATACCTTCTTCTCCTCAATCAAAGGCAATCCCTTGCAAAAGCAATCGTCTATGGCGATCCGAATCAATCGTTCACCCTGTTCCAAAACCCGCGGCAATCCGATACGCAGTTCTGCGAATAAGGCAAGCAGCTCATCCAACGATTCCACGGGTAGGCTTTCGCCGATTTTGCGTCCGATCGAAGCGGTTGTCCCTTTCCCTTCCAAAGGTAGCCCTTGTTGCATACCGATCAGGCGGATCGCCCGAAACAACTCCAGCGGCACCTCACCTCCCAGCCGAGAACGGTCGATTTGTTTCAATTCATTAAACGTAAATCCTCTCATTGTACTTCCCCCTATCCTTGGATAACCGGCGAATGCCGTTGATAGGTTTAATTTGCCATATCTACCCTCAATACACCTTGATTTGGATCAAGAATTCGACAGAAATATTGTGATAATGATCACTATACCTTGACCGACAGACTGTTAAGTTATAGGTAAAATACGCTGTCATTTTAAGAAAGGAAGGGGTCACGAATGAGTTCCTGCGCTTGCCACGCCCAAAATGCAGCCAACGCTCCATCCTGTCTGGCACACGTTCCCGTCTTTGCGCAGCTGCGCGAAGCGGAGGTCGAGTTGCTCCATTCCGTGATGCGTACCTCGCAGTACCACAAGGGCGAGACCATCTTTCGAGAAGGCGACCTCTCGGATGCGCTGTTCGTGGTCAATCGCGGAATCATTAAGCTGACCAAGCTGGAGGATAACGGCAAAGAGCATATCATTCGACTGCTGTTCCCCGGAGATTTCTTCGGCCAGTTTGCCTTACTGCAGGAGAAGCCCCATTACGCCAGCGCCATCGCAGCCGATTCAACTGGCGTCTGCCGGATTCACCGCAGCGATTTCCTCGATATCTTACGACGCGATCCAGATACGGCGGCCCGATTCATGACCGCACTCAGCACGCAGCTGGAGGAAGCCGATGCTTGGGCGGCCGTATTGACCTTGCTTGAGGCCGATCGGCGTTTAGCCAAAATGCTGTTATATTTCCATCGCAAAGCCGCTCCGGATTCTCAGGAATTCGCGCTCCCTGTGTCCAAAAAAGAACTCGCCGGCCTGATCGGCGCCACGCCGGAAACGCTAAGCCGCAAGCTGCGTCAATTGAGCGATGACGGTGTGCTTACCGTCTCGGGACGGCAGTTGCTCCTCCGTGATGAGGCGGCGCTACGCCACCTGGCCGGGGAAGCCTGAACACAGTTGTAACTAGGACGGTTCGCGAGCAGATGATATCCTCTGTCCGGGCCTTTGCACGATTATCCCGATGGATCAGCTCGCTGCGAACTGAACCGGATAGGGTAAAGACGACACCCCACACTCCATGTTCCCTTAACAAAAGGGATAATGATGCAAAGGGGCCATAAAGGCACACCCGGCCCCGGCCCACGGCCCCTGCGCGAAGAGTGCACGTCCAATAGCAAACGCCCCCGCATATGCGGGGGCGTTTTTTTGTGAATCGACAGCTTTATACCGCTTCTGGCTCGAAGTCGCCTTTGGTGAATTGGCTGTTGTACAAATCGGCATAGAAGCCGCCAAGTGCCAGCAGTTCTTCGTGCGAGCCCTTCTCGATCACGGTACCATGGTTCATCACGAGAATGAGATCGGCGTCCCGAATCGTCGACAACCGGTGGGCGATGACAAAGCTTGTTCTACCTCTCATCAGCTCGTTCATCGCTTTCTGGATATGCACCTCGGTCCGGGTATCGACACTGCTTGTTGCTTCGTCGAGAATTAAGATCGCCGGATCGGCAAGGATGGCGCGAGCAATCGTCAGTAATTGCTTCTGCCCTTGCGAGATGTTCGACGCTTCCTCATTCAGGACCGTGTTATACCCGCCCGGCAACGTACGGATAAAGTGGTCGGCGTACGCCGTTTTGGCGGCACGCACGACTTCCTCCTCCGTTGCACCTTCGCGGCCGTAGGCGATGTTATCGCGGATCGTACCGTTAAACAGCCACGTATCCTGCAGGACCATCCCGAACAGGCTGCGCAAATCGCCGCGTTTCATCTCGGCAATGTTGACCCCATCCACCGTGATCGATCCGCCGTTCACCTCATAGAAGCGCATCAGCAGGTTGATCAGCGTTGTTTTGCCGGCGCCGGTTGGCCCGACGATGGCGATCGTTTGGCCCTGTTTCACGTCGATGTTCATATCTTCGATCAACAGATGTTCCGGATCGTAACCGAACTGGATATGATTGAACGCCACATCGCCGCGAGGCTGTTCCAATACAGTGGGATTCGCTGTTTCCGGTACCTGTTCTTCCTCATCCAGGATTTCAAACACCCGCTCCGCTGAAGCTACGGTCGACTGGATGATGTTGGCGATGTTCGCCGTTTGCGTGATCGGCATCGTAAATTGGCGGGAGTACTGGATAAACGCCTGCACATCGCCGATTTCGATCGTTCTCTTAGTCACGAGAATCCCGCCGACCACAGAAACGAGTACATATCCGATGTTCCCGATAAAACTCATAATCGGCATGATGACGCCGGAGATGAACTGAGCCTTCCAGCCCGCCTCATACAGGCGTTCATTAATGTTGTCGAACTGCTCCAATGACTTGGTCTCGCGGCCAAACGCTTTGATAATCTTGTGACCGGTATACATTTCCTCCACATGACCGTTCAGCTGTCCGAGTTCTTTTTGCTGGCGGACGAACTGTTTCTGCGACCGCTTGGCAATTGAGGTGATCGCCACGACGCTCAGCGGTAGTGTCAGGACCGCAATCAAGGTCATCAGCGGACTAATGGACAGCATCATCGCGATAACGCCAATGATCGTCAGGATCGACGTGATTAACTGCGTCAAGCTTTGCTGCAAAGTACCGGCGATGTTGTCGACGTCATTGGTGACCCGGCTTAAAATCTCCCCATGCGTCCGGGCGTCGAAATATTTCAGCGGCAGCTTGTTCAGCTTGGCATTGACGTCCTTCCGCAGGTCGTAAACCGTCTTCTGGGCGACGCCGGCCATTAAATACTGTTGGACATAGCCAAATAGCGCGCTCAGTACATATAAACCAATTAGGATCATAATAATTTGCCAGACGTACTGGAAGTCGATCTCCGCACCGGGAACGCCTTGAGACTTAGCTACGATGCCTTCGAATAACTTGGTGGTCGCCTTCCCCATCACCTTCGGGCTGAAGATGCTGAACACGGTACTCAAAATGGCCATGACCAGTACCGCGGCCAACTGAACCTTATGCGGTCTTAAGTATCGGATCAACCGTTTTAAGGTTCCTTTGAAATCCTTCGCTTTCTCCACTGGCATTCCCATACCAGGACCCCCGTGTCCGCCGGGTCCACCGTGCCCGCGGCGAGGGCCGCCGAATCCGCGTTTTTTCTCAGTTTGCTCTTGACTCATGCGATCTCCTCCTCCGAAAGCTGTGAATAGACGATTTCTTTATAGACGTCGCAAGTTTCCATCAATTCTTGATGCGTACCGACTCCGGCGATTTGGCTATCGTTCATCACGATAATTTGATCGGCATCAAGCACGGTACTGACGCGTTGTGCGACGATGATGACGGTAGATTCCTTCGTTTCCTGTTTCAAGGCGGCCCGCAGCTTCGCATCGGTCTTGAAGTCGAGCGCCGAGAAGCTGTCGTCAAAGATATAAATTTCCGCAGGCCGCACCAAAGCGCGGGCAATCGATAGCCGTTGCTTCTGTCCGCCAGACACGTTGGTGCCGCCTTGGGCGATGGGCGACTCGAAGCCTTGTTCCATTTTGCCAATGAAATCTCTCGCCTGAGCAATTTCCGCAGCGCGCCACACTTCCTCGTCGGTCGCATCTTCCTTGCCATAGCGGATGTTCTCGCTGATCGTTCCCGAGAAGAGCACCGCCATTTGCGGGACAAAGCCGATTTTGCTGCGCAGTTCCTCCTGCGTCATATCGCGGACGTCTACACCGTCAACCCTTACGCTGCCCGCCTGCACGTCGTAGAACCGCGGAATCAAGCTGATCATCGTGGATTTCCCGGAACCCGTCCCGCCGATGATGGCCGTCACTTGGCCCGGCTTAGCGGTAAACGTAATGTCCTGAACCGCCGGTTGTTCCGCCCCGGGATAGCTGAAGGAGACGTTTTGGAACTCGACGAGTCCCTTCGCTTCCGTCGGCCGGCTGCTAGCTGCCGAATCCTTGATCACCGGCACCATGTCCAGCACCTCGTTGATCCGGATGGCCGAAGCCGAAGCCCGCGGAATCATCACGAACATCATCGACACCATGACAAGGGAGAACATGATTTGCATGGCGTATTGCAGGAACGCCATCAGATCGCCGACCTGCATATCTCCAGCGTCAATCCGCAGCCCTCCATACCAAATGATCGCCACGGAAGACAAGTTCATGACCAACATCATAATCGGCATCATAAAGGCCATGATTTTGTTGACCTTGATCGATGTATCCGTCAAATCGAGGTTCGCCGCGTCGAAACGCTTGCTTTCGTAGTCGGTCCGGTTAAAAGAACGAATGACGCGAATCCCGGTCAGGCTTTCGCGCATAACGAGATTCAATTTGTCGATTTTCTTCTGGATCGCCTTAAATAAAGGCAACCCTTTGCGGGCGATCAGGAAAATTGCCCCGGCCAGCACCGGCAAGATAACCACCAGCACCAGCGACAGCGTCGCGTCTTTGGAAACGGCCATAATGATCCCGCCCAAACACATCATCGGCGCCATAACCATCATGCGCAGGATCATGATCAATACCTGCTGCACTTGAGTAATGTCGTTGGTCGTGCGTGTAATCAGCGAGGCGGTGCCAATTGTGTCAAACTCCTCCAGCGAGAAGTTCGAGACATGCTTGAATACCTTGCCCCGAAGCAGCTTCCCGAAGCCGGTTGCGGCTCTAGACGAGAAATAGCTGGCTGCGATCGAACAGGCCATCCCTCCGAGCGCAACCACCAGCATGAGCCCGCCGATTCGCCAGATATACGGCGTATCTCCGTTCACTACCCCTTTATCTACGATGTCCGCCATCAGCGTTGGTAAGTACAGCTCTGATAACGTCTGGAAGAAGACGAAGATAAGCACCGCGGCCACAAGCCAGCGGTATGGTTTCAAATTGCGGAATAGTTTAATCAATTCCCATCAACTCCACTTATTCTATTCATTGAATTACTCTTGGCTTTTATCTGTATTAAGTTTCATATCCACATAATCGTACACCTGCTCCAACAGCTCGATGAGCTGCCGGCTCTTCTCTTCGCCTAGAAACTCTACCAACCCTTGGATTTGGGCCGAACGTTTCTTGGCCGTCTCCTTGACATGGTCCAGCCCTTGCTCCGTCAGCTTAACTCGAACCGCCCGGCGATCCTCCTTGTCGTTGTAACGCAGGACCAGTCCTCGCTCCTCTAAACTGCGAACGAGCGGCGTGACGGTCGGAGAAGCAACCTCCATCATCGCGCTGAGCTCTGACACGGTTACCCCACGTTCATCCTTCTCCATGCCATGTAAGATGTAAAACATCAATCTGACTTCGCTAGGTTTAAACTCCGACGGCGTCAGTTTGCTGAGATCGAGCCTCCGAAAGCGGTGAAAAGCCTTCAGTAGCCTATGCGCCTGCGGGTTATCACCGGTGAACAAACCAATCCCCCCTTATTTATTTTCATTGTTTAATAATTAGTGCGACTATTAATTTGCATGCCTAATTATAAGAGCCTGCAAATGTGAAGTCAAGCGCCGTCAAAATTCAGACAAATAAGGCAAAAAAAGACCGTACCACGTGGCTGATCGCCCGCCTGTAACGGTCTGGAATTTAGGATTATGGACGTGCTTGTTCCGGCTTCATCTCGTCCAGGCTTTTGAACTCATACCCTTGCCGGCGGGCTTCGTCAATGATCGCACCCAAGGCTGCCGCATTGTCCTTGGAGACGGAGTGCAGAAGGATCACCGCGCCGGGATGCAGCTGCGATACGACCTTCTGGTAGGCATAATCCGCCCCGTGCTGGTCGTTCACATCCCAATCCTTATAAGCGACAGACCAAAAAACGTTCGTATACCCGAGCGTCCTCGTCACGCGCAGCGTCCGGTCGCTGAAAATGCCGCGTGGCGGGCGCAGGTACTCCATCTTGGACTGCCCCGTCACCTGGGCGGTTGCGCTTTTTACCTTCTCCAGCTCCTCCCGGATTTGCGCGTCGGAAATCGTCGTCATGTCCGGGTGGCTCCAAGAGTGATTGCCGATCAAATGGCCCTCTGCAGCCATGCGCTTCAGCAGCTCTGGCTGGTCCTTAATGTAGTGGCCGGTCACAAAGAAGATCGCCGGGACCTTCTTCGCCTTCAGCGTGTCGAGGATTGGGGCGGTATAACCGTTCTCATAACCGTTGTCGAACGTTAAGAACAATTCTTTGCGCGAAGGATCTGCGAGGAAAATCGCGCCGTTCTTATCGATAATATCTTTGAACCCTTCCTCGTTAATCGAGGGAAGCTGGCCGCCAACGCTTTTTTTGAATCCGAAATGGTGGGTAACGTCCGCTTGGGCTGATGCAACGGGTAATCCCGTTCCGAACAGCAGGCTGACCAGCAATGAACAGATTAAGGCATACTTCACGGCTGTCTCTCCTTCGTAGCTTTAGGGCTATGCAAATTTCGACATGCCCCTTTACTATCTGCTAAATTCCCGGGAAATATGCAGCCGCGATGCCGCTGTGTTACTTCGAGAGCTCGCTATGTTTGTAGCCGTAGGCAAAGTAGACAATGAGTCCGATAACCATCCAAATCAGGAAAGCGATCCAAGTCACCGCCGGCAGGCTGATCAGCAGATAACCGCAGGTCAGCACGGCCAGCACCGGAATCCATGGTACCAATGGAACTTTAAACGACCGTTCTAGATCCGGACGAGACTTGCGCAAAATAATGATGCCCAGCGACACCGAAATAAACGCGAACAAGGTCCCGATGCTGACGAGATCAGCCAGCTTGCGCAACGGAATCAAACCCGCAAAAATCGCAACGATAACTCCCGTCGCCCAGGTGCTGTTCGCCGGGACGCCGGTCTTCGGATTCAATCGAGCCAGCGGCTTCGGCAGCAGGCCGTCGCGTCCGATGGCGTAGAGCAGTCGCGTCTGTCCAAACAGGAGCACGAACAAAACGGTTGTGATTCCGACGATCGCCCCCAGGGAAATAAAGCCGGCAACCCAATTCTGGTTGATATATTGCAACGCAAAAGCCACCGGGTTTTTCACATTTAATTCGGCATAAGGAACAATCCCTGTCAGCACACCCGTCACGAGAACGTACAGGAGGGAGCACACGACCAAGGACCACATAATGCCGCGTGGCAGATCTTTTTGCGGATTCTTCACTTCTTCCGCGGCGGTGGCCACCGCATCGAACCCGATGTAGGATAGGAACGCCGTCGCCGCCCCGGTCACAACTCCGCTGAAGCCAAAAGGCATGAAGGGCGTCCAATTGCCCAGTTTGACGTAGAACGCACCCACCACGATAAAGAGGAGGATCACGGCGATTTTCACGATAACCATGATCGAATTCAACCGCGAAGACTCCTTGGAGCCGCGGGAGACGATAAATGTCAACACCAGCACGATCAAGATCGCCGGGACGTCAACATAGGTGCCGTTCGCCGGATCAAAGGCGCTGCTGAGCGCCGTCGGCAACGTGATTCCCATGCCAGAGATCAAGCCTTGGAAATATCCCGACCATCCGCTCGCCACCATCGAAGCGGCAAAGCCGTATTCCAGGATCAGGTCCCACCCGAGGATCCAGGCGATCAGCTCGCCAAAGGTGGCGTAACTGTAAGTGTAGGCACTCCCTGACACGGGGACCATGGAGGCAAATTCGGCATAACACAACGCGCAGAACGCACAGACGATACCGGCCAGAATAAAGGATAAGATTAGGCCTGGACCGGCGTGTTGGGCGGCAGCCACTCCGGTAAGCACGAAGATTCCCGTACCGACGATACAGCCGATCCCCAGCATAGCCAGGTCAAAAACGCCCAACTCTTTTTTCATCCCCCCCGGACTGGAGCCGGCCATCTGTTTCTCTTGCAACATGAAAGAAATCGATTTTTTTCGCAGCAAACTCATTTATGCTTTATCCCCTAATCAACAATTTGTGAATCATTTCGCTATTATAGGCAGGCTCTACAGGTTGCACAAGTAGTCTAGTGTCCCATTGTTTGTCAGAACTCAGACAATTCGGGTATTTTTACCCAATATGAGGCGCCAACACTTCCTGAGCAAACCGAATCCATTCCCGAGTGGCAAAAGACTGATATCGATCGTCACGCCATACGATGCCAAGCTTCCAAGGTATCACCGGCTTCACGAGTGGGATGATCCGTACACCCTCGTCGTCGATCTCGCGGCAGATCGTTTCCGGCAGCAGCGTGATGCCGAGGCCAACGGCCACCATCTCGCTGATCAGGTCCCACTGCGAGCTCTCGTAGATGACATGCGGCTGAAACCCGGCTTTCGCGCATTCCCCGATGATGCGGTCATGCAGCGTAAAGTCCTCGCGGAACAACACGAAGCCGTCCTGGGACAGCTCGGACAATTCCGCCGATTCCTGCTCCGCCAGCGGATGCGAGGGATGTACGACCAGATTCAGCTTCTCCTCGACAAAAGGAAAACAGCTAAGCTCCGCTTCCACCGTCGGCAACACGACAACCCCCACATCCAGCAATCCGCCGGCGACGTCCTGTTCTACTTTTTTGGCCCCGTCCTCAAAAAGCTGGATCGTTATATCGGGATAGCGTTGATGAAACTCCCCAATCACCTTCGGAAAAAAGCTCGCCCCCACCATCGGCGGAAGCCCGATGCGGAGATGTCCTTTCTTCAAATTACGCAAATCGTCGAGCTCGGCCATCAGGTTCTGGAAGGAGGTCACGATTTGCTGGGCCTGCGTAGCGATAATCCGTCCGGCGTCGGTCAGCTCGATTTTTTTGCCGACCCGATCGAACAGCACGACCCCGAGTTCCTCTTCCATGGCTTTGATGGTTTTACTGATGGTCGGTTGGGTAATGTACATCGCTTCGGCTGCCTTGGTAAAGCTTCGTTGCCGAGCGACTTCAATTAAAACCTGCATTTGTCGGATATCCAACAGCCTGCGCTCCTTTAATTCATTTTATCTATAACCAAATGGAATGCTTCTCATTCAGTATATTCATTTTACTCATGAAAACAATCGGTGTAAGATTTCATTACCAACCAAAAACAGAAGGGAGCTGCTCATATGAACAAGATGAAAGAGATCGGCATGGGGATCCTTCAGATCGCCATCCTGTTCTTCGTCTCATTGGCCCTGAACAAGGTCGCGGAGCTGCTCCATTTACCGATTCCAGGATCAATTCTGGGTATTGCCGTCTTGTTTACCCTATTGAAAACAGGCGTCGTTAAACTGCAATGGATAGAACGAGGCGCGAACTGGCTGCTAGCCGAGCTGCTCCTGTTCTTTGTTCCTTCCGCTGTCGGCGTCATGCAATATATTCCCTTGCTCGAAAGCGAAGGCGTTCGGATCTTGATCGTCGTGATCCTCAGTACCGTTATCGTCATGGCTTGTTCCGGGCTGATCGCCTCGCGTATCGAAAAACGAAAGGAGGGCCGAATCTCATGATTGTAGGCATATTTTGTTTAGCTTCTACCCTGATCATCTACGGTTTATCGAAACGGTTGTATCGGATTCGGCCGAAGGTCTATTTGTCCCCTCTGCTGATCACCCCGTTGGTTCTCGTCATCGGCTTGCTGTGGGCACAAATTCCCTATGAAACCTATCATTCCGGCGGTAAGTGGCTGAGCAGCATGCTGCAGCCGGCCACGATCGCGTTTGCGATTCCCTTGTACAAATACTACAATGTGCTGAAAAAACATGCTGTGGAAATTCTCATTAGCGTGCTAAGCGGCTCCGTGGTCGCCATGTTCTCCTCGGCGTTCTTGGCCGAATGGCTGCATCTGGACGACCAGCTGATTACCAGCTTGATTCCCCGTTCCGTCACGACGCCGATTGCCATGAACGTATCGCAGGTGATCGGCGGCGTACCGAATATAACCGCCGTATTCGTTATTCTGACCGGCTTGCTGGGCGCCATGCTGGGACCATTGGTCATGAAGTTGTTCCGCATCGAAGGCGAAGTTGCCCGTGGCGTACTGTTCGGCACCAGTGCTCACGGCACGGGGACATCCAAAGCGTTCGAGCTAAGCTCCTTGACTGGAACCATTTCCAGCATCTCCATGATCTTAGCCGCCCTGTTTACGTTAGGGGTTGCTCCAATGCTTATCGCCGTTCTGCACTTTTAAGCTTTATTCCTATGTGGTTCCTCCTAATTTTTCATATCTTGTTTCTTTGGGCTCCGCCTTGGCGGAGCCGTTTTTTTTGTCGACTTCTGGGCGGAAATGTCATTGCCGCCCCTCATGATCTATTATATGATTAATTAGTTATGATTCTCGCATTGAGAGAGGTGCCGGTAGTCTTGCTTTTTAATTCCTACGAATTCATTTTTGCGTTTTGGCCGATCTCGTTTATCGTTTACTTTCTGTTGAACCGGCTATGCCCGCCCGTATTCGGCAAGCTCTGGCTCGCCGCGGCTTCCCTGTTCTTCTACAGCTATTGGAGCATCAAGTCGCTGCCGCTCATTCTGGCGTCGATCGCCTTCAACTACGTGATGGGGCGCTCGATTAACCATTCCGCCGACAAGCCGATCCGGCTGCGGAAACTGCTGCTTACGCTGGGTATCACCGGCAACGTACTGTTGCTGGGCTATTACAAGTATGCCGATTTTTTCATTACAAATATCAATTCGCTGTTTGCCTCGCATATCAAGCTGCTGGAGCTGGCATTGCCGCTTGGGATCAGCTTCTTCACCTTTACGCAAATCGCTTACCTTGTCGATGCCTACCGAGGGAAGGCGAAAGAATACAGTATTGTCAGCTACGTGCTGTTCGTTACGTTTTATCCGCACCTGATCGCCGGCCCTATCTTGCACCACAAGGAAATGATGCCCCAATTCGATCGGCCTCGGAGCAAACGGATCATTCCGGGCAATGTGGCTCGCGGGTTCTTTATTTTCTGTGTCGGGCTATTCAAGAAGGTCGTCATCGCCGATACGTTGGCACCTATTGCCACCCAGGGCTTTGATGTTTCGAACCATTTGGGATTTGTTGAAGCCTGGATCACTTCGTTGTCCTATACCTTCCAGCTGTATTTTGATTTCAGCGGCTATTCGGATATGGCCATCGGGATCGCGTTGCTGTTCAACATTAAGCTGCCAATCAACTTCAATTCGCCTTATAAAGCCTTGAGCATTAAGGATTTCTGGAGCCGTTGGCATATGACCTTAAGCCGTTTCCTGAAGGATTACATCTATATCCCGCTTGGCGGAAACCGCAAAGGGACGTTCCGCACTTATTTTAACCTGGTGGCGACCTTCCTGATCGGCGGTTTCTGGCACGGCGCAGGTTGGACATTTATCGTCTGGGGCTTGATGCACGGCATCGCTCAGGTCATTCAGCGGTTATGGCAAAAGACAGGCGTCGTCCTGCCGCGCTGGTGCGCCTGGCTGATCACCTTCTTGTTCATCAACTTCACCTGGGTATTCTTCCGAGCTACCTCTTGGGATGATGCGCTTAAGGTATTGCGCGGCATGTTTCGTGTCGGAGACATTAACGTGTCCCTCACTTTGGCCAGCCAAGCACTGTTGGTCCTCGCGGCTTTTGCCCTGGCGTTGTTCGCGCGGAATTCGATGGAGCTCAAGCTGAAGTTCAAGCCGAACTTGCGTTATGCCGCCTTTATCGCCGGACTGTTTGTGTTTTCAATTCTGTATTTCAACCAGGTCAGCGAATTCTTGTATTTTACGTTCTAATTTTTGACGTTGGTTAAAGGAGAATCTCCCTTGAAAAATATTCGTTTCGTCGTCTGGTTCATGGCTTTTGTCCTGTTGTTCGCAGTGCTGGTCGGCTCATTCGTGTATGCCGTCGATCCGTTGCAGCTCTACCGAAAGGCTTCCTATTCGCCGCTGTTCACCAAGCAGCAACGATATCAAAACCCGGGTCTGGCCAAAAATTACGCCTATGACACCATCATCCTCGGAAGCTCCATGACCGAGAACTTTGTTCCTTCGGAAGTCGGCGCACGGCTTGGCGGCCAGGTCATGAAGTTGTCGATGGAGGGCTCTACCGCCAAGGAACAGCGGATGATCGCCGATGTCGCGGTCGGAACCGGTCAGGTGAAGAAGGTGTTGTGGGGGATCGACTATTTCTCGTTCCGGGACAATGCGGTGCGGGACGAGGCCAATTTCCCGTTTTATTTATACGACGATAAGATCTGGAACGATTATAAATATCTGCTCAACGTGTCCGATGTTAAGCACGCCCTCGGCGCATTGTTTCTGCCAAAAAGTCAAATGCCCCAATTGCGCAATCTCGACCTGCTGAACAATTGGGACGTCTCTACCAGCTACGGTCCAACCCAGGTGTTTGCCAAATGGCAGGAAGCTAAGCTGTCAGAGCAGTTGACGGCAGATTACGAGCCCGCTTTGGAGGTCGTAAAGCAAAATTTCGAGGACAATACGATGAGCTTCATTGAGGCGCATCCGGATATCGAGTTCATCATCTACTATCCGCCTTACTCCGTATTACGCCAGCAAATGTGGTACAGTCTGAACCCGGATCGTTTCGAAAACCAGCTCGAAATGAAGAAATACATGTATGAGCGATTTAGCGCCTTTGCCAATGTCCGTGTGTATGATTTCCAAAGTGACAGTACCCTAACTTATGATCTGGACGAATACAAAGACTTGTCGCATCACTCCGCCGCTATCAATCGCCGGATCATCGAGGAAATCGCTGCCGGCACCCATCAGGTCACCGCAGCAAACGTGGAGTTGAACAACAAGTTGCTGCAGGAGCAGGTGCAAAGCCTCGTAATCAACGAGGATGGCCCGGTGTATTCTGTAGTCGTCAATGTGAACGGCCAGGAGATCACCTTCGATGAGCTGCCGCCAGCCGATGACGATCAGGTTCGCGTTCCGCTCAAGGACTTCGCTTTGGCCGCCGGCATCGAATTCAACTACAACGCCGCCGACAAGACGGCCAGTTTGACCCGAGGCGAACGTGAGGTCAAGGTTGCTGTCGGTGCCGATACGGCCACCGTGAACGGCACGGAGACGCCTATAGAGGCGCCTACGAAGATTTACAACGGCCGCCTGACCGGTCCGCTGCTCCAAATCATTCACCTGCTGCAAGGGGATGTAGAGGTGGACCAATCGGAACAGGAGTCCTACATCGTAACGTATAACATCACGTTGGAATAAATAAATGAAACCCCTCGCCAGTTAGCGAGGGGTTTTATTTTGTGCGTAAAGTTGGACACAGGGGCCTGCTTCCTACGCCGGCTGTAACGCTTATGAGCATCGTTATTTGCCGCAAAACCCCATCTAAAAAGATGTAACGCTTGTCACAACGCTTATTCAACCATTTTTATGCTAAAACGGCTGGTTTCGCACCCATTAAGACTCCCGATCAGCGTTAGAAATAGATCCACCCTGATTTCGCCCAAATAAGGCTTCTGGCAGGCGTTAGCGCTCACCCAACTTGCGAAGCAAGTGCATAACGACTCGATACCTCACCCTTGCTCGAGACGCTTCAGTTCCCGGCAATGGGGGCAATTCTCCTTGACGCACACCTTTTCCTTCAAAGCCTGCAAATCTCGAACGACGAACCCTTTGCGGCTGACCTGAACGATGCCTTCCCTGCGCAGGCTAGTCAACAGACGGCTCACCGTCTCCCGGGCAAATCCAATCGTACTGGCCAACTCCTGGTGCGTTACAGGGATCGGTACGACGACTTCTCCTCCCCGCTCTATGCCAAAATGCTCCGCGAGGTAAATCAGAAACGAGATCCCCCGATCTTCTACGCTCCGCTGATTAAAATTCAGCAGTTTGCCTTGCAGTTCGCGGATTTTACCGCTCATCAGCCCCATCATTTTAAATGCCAGCTCAGGCGAGCCCGCCAGAAGCTGCTCGAAGGAGCGGAGTGGGATCGCGAGCAGGCTGGTCTCAACGACGGTCGAGGCCGTCACCGGCGAGGCTTCCGCATCGAATCGGCCGGTGAGCGGGAACATGTCGCCGTGCTTCAGAAACGAGAAGATTTGCTCATTGCCCTTCTCGTCCGTCCGGCTCGTCTTAATGAGCCCGTTCACCACAAAATAAACCGCCTCTACCTCGTCTCCTTCCCGGAATACGGCCACACGCCGTCCTAGCAGCCTAGGAACAGTAAGCGCTCCGATCCGAGCCACCTCGTCCAGGGACAGCCCCTGAAATAAGGGGAAGGAGCGCAACATAGGGGTTGAATGCTCCATACTCCCCGCCCCCTACTCAAATACTTCTTCTTCAGCGACGTTCGGTTTGCGCAGGTGGAACATGGAACGTACAACCACATAAACCAGCGGCAGAATTCCCACTACAATAAAGATCGTATCCGGAATCATCCGCAGCCACAGCAGCAGGCTTACCGTATCCTGCTGATAGAACGAGAAGTCTCGCGCCGACCAGAAGCCAAAATCAAACGAATGCTTCAGCTGGATGAAACCCACTGGCAACAGGGTAATCACGATCATCCCCGTTAGACCGATATTCAGCCCCCAGCAGGAGATACGCAGCAACTTGTCGTTCCACTGCTCAGGTTTCACGATATTCCGCATTGTATACAGCAGTACAGCGATCGCAAACATCCCGTATACGCCCATCATCGAACCGTGGGCATGAGCCGTCGTCAACGTAGAGCCGTGCATGAAGTAGTTCACCGCCGGCAGGTTGATTAAGTAACCGAGTACCCCTGCGCCAACCAAGTTCCAAATGGCCGTCGATACCAGGAACCGGAAAGCAGAAGTGTACGGGAACGTCTGACCACCGTCTTTCATCATTTTGTATTGGTCGTAAGCCTCCAGAATTAACAGCGTCAGCGGAATCACTTCCAGCGCCGAGAATACGGCACCCAAGGCAATCCAGATTTCGGCCGAGCCATTGTAGTAATAGTGATGGCCGATCCCAATCACGCCGCTGCCCAGCAGCAAAATTAACTGGAACAACAAGGAGCGCACCGTAGATTCCTTAGTAACCAGCTTCATTCGCACCATGAGGAAGCCGATGACAACGACGGCGAACACTTCGAAAATCCCTTCCACCCACAAATGGATGATCCACCAGCGCCAATAGTCCGCATAGGTGAAGGACGTCGACGGATTAAAGAAGAACGCAAAGATATAGAAGAATGGAACGGCGATCGCCGAATAGAACAGCAAGTGCGTTAAGCCACCCTTATCGGTTTCCTTCCGCAAAGCGCTTCGAATGGCGCGATACACAATGAACAGCCAGATCCCCATCCCGATAACAAGCAGGACCTGCCAGAAACGGCCCAACTCCAGGTACTCCCAGCCTTGATGACCCAGCCAGAACCACAGGTTGCCGAGATAGCCTTTCGCTCCGAGCCATTCGCCGATTGTACTCCCCGCTGTGAGCACTACCAGCGCCCAGAACAGGATATCCACCAGTAACCCCTGATGTTTCGGTTCCTTGCCGCCAACGAGCGGTGCTACATAAATCCCCATCCCCAGCCAAGCCGTCGCTACCCAAAGGATGACCAACTGCAAATGATAGGATTTAGCGATATTGAACGGGAATAGTTTGACGATCCAGTCCAACCCGAAGAAGCTGTTGGGTTCAACGTAATAATGCGCCAGCAGCGCGCCGAAACCAACTTGAATCAGAAATAGCAGCACGACAACGAGAAAATATTTTGCCGTCTTCACCTGGCTAGCCGTCACCGGCATGCGGTTCAGGTCCAACACCGGGAATTTGCCCGGTTCATAGGCTTCATGCATGTGCAGCTTATAACGGTTGTAGAAATACAACACCAATCCGAGCACCAAAACGAAAAGCGTCATACTGATGCCACTCCAAAGAACGGCTGAATAACTCATCGTATTGCCCGCATCTTCGAAATATGGCCAGTTATTCGTATACGTAATCGTGTCGCCCGGCCGCTCTGTACCGGATAACCAAGCGGTCCAGAAGAAGAAGTCGGCGATTTGCTTGCGCATATCCCCCGGCGCCACATAAGCGCGCCCTTCCTCCGGCATCGTTTCGTTTTCGAACAAATTCGGCTGGATGCCGCGTCCGTCACCTTCCGTGAAGACCTGGTCATAATAGGCGCGGACTCGCTCCAACCCTTCGGCCTGGCCATCGGTCAACACCAAGGTCTTGGCGTTCTTGTCGTAGCGGTTCTGCTTCATCTCCGCCTTAACCTTCTCAAAAATCAACGATTGCTGCTCCGGATCCAGTTCGGCGTAAGTCGTACCGTACTCCGCTTGCGCATGTTGATCGTGCATGGCGTCCGTGACCATTTTCAGCGATTGGGCCGTGTAATCCGGTCCCAAATACGAACCGTGTCCTAGCACGGTGGCGTAATCCATCAGGCCATACTTCTGAAATACCGCTTGCCCGCCGGTTATCTGCTCCTGGGTCGTCAATACCTCGCCTGCGGTATTCACGACTTTAAGCGGCGTAGGCGCTTGCGATTTAAAAATCCAATATCCTCCGGCAATGAGCACCGTGAAGCTTAGTAAAAGGACACAGATCAGAATCCCTTTCAAAAATGAGTTTTGGGCTTGATTTCTCTTCATCCCCTCGTCTCTCCTTTCCTTCTAGACAGACTCAGGATAAGATTTTGGCACGAGGGGAATTGTGATTCGGATTACAATTGCGTAATTCTTTATCTTTCCACAACGAAAAAAATCACATTTAGTTCAAATTTTCTTTTTACTCGTGAATAGATACGGGATTCCCCGTCCGAGCCGACTCCAAGGCGGCGCAGGTGATCCGCTGAGTTTTCACGGCATCGGCATAATCAGACAAGATCCGCGAGGTGTCGCCGGTACGCAGGCCATGGATAAACGCCTCGGTCTCAGCTACATAGGGATTATCCTGTCCGGTGTAGGCCGTCTTGGTTCCCGGGAGATGGATCTCCAACCGCTCCGGGCTCCAGGCCAGAATGCCAGAATCCGTATATAGATGCAGCCCTACTTCGGATACGCCCCCCGGTAAGATGCAGGTATTGGAGATCGTGGCCACCGCCCCGCTTTGAAGTTTCATCGTGACGGTACCGACGTCCGGCACGGTCACGTTATCAAAGTGTTCCTGTACAACGCGATTCCCATAGGCGGCATAAACCTCCGTAACCTCTCCAGCTGTATAGCGAAGCAGGTCAACGATATGGGTCGTCTGCTCCACGAACTGCCCTCCTGAGCCCTCTTGGCTTCGCCACCAGGCCACCTGCGGCATATCGCCCATCCATGCTCCCAGCGCCATACCAATCGTCCGGCCCTCCAGCGATTCCTTTAACCTGCGTATCGATTCTTTATAACGAAAATGATAGCCTACCGCGTGGACGAGCGGCTTTTGCTCTAAACGCGCAAGAATTCCCTGAGGTGTGGACAGGTCCGCAGCAAGCGGCTTTTCCACGAAGAAGGGAATGCCTCGTTCGATCAACTCGGCTTCGATGTCTCCGTGCGCCATAGGCGGGATACAAAGATAGACGGCATCCAGCTTCTGCGAGTCCAGCATATCCGTTAAACTGCCAAATCCGATCGCCCCCGGATAACGGTCGGCGAGGGCCTGCGCTTTGGCTGCCGTCGTTCCGGTAACGGCCGTCACCCGGACGCCGTCCATTCCTGCCAATATGTCACCATGCACCTTGCTAAACCAACCCGTACCTACGATTCCGATCTGCAATGTCATGTGAAACCTCCCTGGAAATAAATTTCGAAGTCGATGAACTACCTCTTTAAGATAATGGTTATCCTAACTAACCACAAGTTTCGAATCCTTCATTCACTTCTAACTGTACTTGTATTTATAACAGTTGAGAATTATACTGATCACATGAAGAATGAAATATAGAAAGGGTGGAGCCTGAAAATGAGCACGCTCAATCAAGTTGATTTAAATGATTTTTATACCGTACTGCAGGAAAGACATTCCGTTCGCGTTTACGACCCATCCGTGAAAATTTCCAAGGAAGAGCTGAAGGAAATCGTAGAGCTATCCTTGTCCGCTCCGTCCTCATCCAATCTGCAACCTTGGCGTTTTCTGATTATCGATGAGCCTGAGCTGAAGCAAAAGCTGCTCCCGATCGCCAACAATCAGCAGCAGGTCGTTGATTCCGCGGCCGTGATTGCCGTACTGGGCGATCTCCAATCCTACGAGCGCGCCGAGGAAATCTACGCCGAGGCCGTTAAGTTTGGCGCCATGACGGAAGAGATCAAAACCAATTTTGTCGAGCGTCTGCACAAAGGTTATGGCGGCATGGGCCCGGAACGATTGCACCAAATCAACTTACTGGACGCCGGATTGGTGTCGATGCAGTTGATGCTGATCGCCAAAGCCAAAGGCTACGATACGGTTCCAATGGGCGGATATAACGCCGAAAAATTCGTTGAAGCTTTCGAGGTCCCGGAAACCTTGAAACCGATCCTGCTGATCGCGATCGGCAAAGCGGCAAAAGCGGCTCATCCAACGCCACGCCTTTCGGTAGATCAAGTCGTGAATTGGAACTCTTTCCAGAAATAATCAGGATGACCCAAAACGGCCAGTACCGCATCCATCGACCTTGCGGAACCGGCCGTTTTTTCGTCTGAACCCCCGCTTCCCCGGGCATAATACTCCTGGATCATCTGGCCGCAAGGCCGTCCATCCGCTCCAGTTCATCTCATGCGATCATCAACTTGATCTCAAATTAGCTTTGTTAATAGCTTACATCAATATTACAATAGAGGTCATAAATATCGTGAAATGGTGAACGTACTCATTCGATAATACACACAAGAAAGGTGGAGTGGACAATGGCTTTAACACAGCAGCGCGAAGCAGGCCTGGAGGCAGCTCGCAATTATGTAAATCAGGTATATGAAACCGTCCAACAACGGAATCCGGGGGAGCTTGAGTTTCACCAAGCCGTCAAAGAAATCCTCGACTCCTTGGTACCCGTATTCGCTAAACATCCGAAATATCAGGAGCAAGGGATTCTCGAGCGGATCGTCGAACCGGAGAGAATGGTCAGCTTCCGCGTACCTTGGGTTGATGATCAAGGCAAAGTACAGGTAAACCGCGGTTTCCGGGTACAGTTCAACAGTGCAATTGGTCCGTACAAAGGAGGCCTCCGCTTCCATCCGTCCGTGAATGCCAGCATTATCAAATTCCTCGGGTTCGAGCAAATTTTCAAGAACTCCTTGACGGGTCAGCCGATTGGCGGCGGTAAAGGCGGATCCGACTTCGATCCGAAAGGCAAATCCGACCTTGAAGTGATGCGTTTTACCCAAAGCTTCATGACGGAGTTGTCCAAATACATCGGCCCAGACACCGACGTACCGGCTGGTGATATCGGCGTTGGTGCCCGCGAGATCGGCTACATGTTCGGCCAATACAAACGGTTGTACGGCAATGAAACCGGCGTATTGACCGGTAAGGGCCTCACCTACGGAGGCAGCTTGACGCGGACCGAAGCTACGGGCTACGGGCTGGTCTATTTCACGAGTGAGATGCTGGCGAGTCGGGGCGATAGCTTCGCAGGGAAAACGGTCGTCGTTTCCGGTTCCGGTAACGTATCGATTTATGCCATCGAGAAAGCCCAGCAGCTTGGCGCCAAAGTCGTCGCCTGCAGCGATTCGAACGGCTATGTGTACGACAAGAACGGCATTGATCTCGAAACGGTGAAACGCTTGAAAGAAGTGGAACGGAAACGGATCAGCGAATACGTAAACGAGCATCCATCTGCGGAGTATGTAGAAGGCTGCCAGAAGATTTGGAGCCTCCCTTGCGACATTGCCCTGCCTTGCGCGACCCAAAACGAAATAAATGAAGCTGCAGCGAAACAGCTTGTCGCAAATGGCGTCAAATATGTGGCTGAAGGGGCGAACATGCCGTCCACGCTGGAGGCCATCGAGGTTTATCTGAACAACGGCGTATACTTTGGACCAGCCAAAGCTGCCAATGCCGGCGGGGTTGCCGTCTCTGCGTTGGAAATGGCGCAGAACAGCGCTAGACTCGCCTGGACCTTCGAAGAAGTGGATGCCAAGCTCAAGGACATTATGCGCAATATCTACCAAAGCAGCGTGAACGCGGCTGAGGAATTTGGCCATACCGACAACCTGGTTGTAGGATCCAATATCGCCGGCTTCTTGAAGGTCGCTAATGCGATGCTGGCTCACGGTATCGTATAAGGAATCAATTAAACATAAAGAGTCGCCTGGAGGATTCGTTCTCCAGGCGACTCTTTTGTTTACTAGGTTGTATTTAGTAAGCCAAAGCGTCCAGTGCTTTGATATGAGACAAATACCGGATGTTGCTCGCTTCCTTCATCATCGTTGCTGGCAACCCGCGCAGCTGGGTATTGCTCGCGCCGATCGTCGCCACGGCGTCTTTGCGTCCCAGAGAGGCCAGCGTACCGGAGTTAACCGGGCTAAACCCGTTCATTTGCTTGCCGTACAGGTACGCGAACAAGTTGTAGCCGATCAGCTCGCCCATTTGCCAAGCGATTTGCGCCGTTGGCGGGTAAGGGCGGCCATCCGCGCCCATGTAAACGGCGCTGTCGCCGGCAACGAACACGTCCGAATGCGAGACGGACTGCAAGAAATCATTGACCGAAGCACGGCCACGGTTCACTTCAAGCCCCGATTCGCCAACGAGCGGATTCCCTTGCACGCCGCCCGTCCAAACGAAGGTGTTTGCCACGATTTTTTGCCCGTCTTTCAAATCGATCGTGTTGCCCTCCACATTGGTTACCGGCAGACCCGTCAAGAACTTCACGCCTCGTTTCTCAAGGCTGGCTGTGGCGCGTTCAATCAATACGTCCGGCAGTACCGGCAAAATCTTCGGTCCCGCCTCCACGAGCATTAGCTTAATGTCGCTTTGATTCACGCCATATTTCTTCGTCAATTCTGGCAGCTTGTCAGCGATTTCCCCAACAAGCTCAACGCCGGTCAATCCGCCGCCGCCGATTACGATAGACGCGTCCGCTTCATTACCGGAAGCAGCATATTCACGAATGCGCGATTCAATATGCTCGTGAATCCGTCTGGCGTCGTCCGCCGATTTCAGAACCATGCTGTACTTCTCCAAGCCCGGAATGCCGAAATAAGCGGTAATGCTGCCCAGACCCACGACAAGAGCGTCATAGGACAAGACGGTGCCGTCGGAGAGTTTCACTTCTTTCTTATCGACCGAAAAATTCTCTACCTTGGCGATCCGCAAATCAATGTCTTTCCCCTTGAACAGCTTCTCCAGCGGCAAAGATACTGCGCGTTCGGAAATACTGCCCGCCGCAAGGCGATGCAGTTCGGTGATGATCTGATGCGTCGGAAATTGGTTGACCACCGTGATCCGAGCTTGTGATTTATCCATGAACTTACGGGCCGACAATGCGCTGAGTACGCCGCCGTAGCCGGCGCCCAAAATTACAATATGTTTTGACATAATCGTATTCCTCCGTTAGTTTTGATGACGGTCCCGTTCACCGGAGACTTGAAGATAAGCGTTCATGAAACGAAGCAGCTTTTGGGTTTGCGGATCCTTCAGCATTTTCATCAACCCAAACACGCCGATCACTTCTTGACTGTCCTCGGCGCGATCCTTCGCTTCGATCACGTTCGCCGCCAGGTGCTTCACTTTACCAACGACCGGCCCGGCAATTTCCGAAATCGCACCGACGGTGTCGCTCTTCAGGACATCATCCGCAGCCACCCCTTTGGCAAAATCATACGATTTCGTCAAAACCCCTACGAGTTCATTCAATTTCGGAAGCTGCTCTACCAGAGCCGTCAACGATTGCTGTACCTCCGGCTTCAAGAGCTGCTCCAGGAGCTCCTGCTGTCCGCTTGCGTTCGGGGCTGCAGATTGCTCCGCTTTCGTTTCAGTAACTGTTTCTGACATACTCGATTCTCCTTTGCGATAATCTGAGGACTCCCTGCCGAACTTCAGTTCATGCATAGTGTTCCTCCTTTGGATGCCTCTAACCCGTTTCGAGTTAGTGAAAATTTGCACATCTCAACCTTGAACAATCCGAATAAATTGTAACATATTTTCAATAAAAAAGGACCGTGTAAGTGATAAAATTCACGGCCCTTATTGATATCAATTTTCGATGAATTCTAAACTCCATAAGTAGAAGGTAATGTCTCTTTCAAAAAATCGCAAAATAGCTTTTCGGTCGGCGCAAGCTCCCGATTCGCCGGAATGATTACCCCGACGTCCCGGGTCACTTGCGGCTCCATCATTGGCAGCGACACCATCGTGGAGGGAATATGCTCCCCTAATGCGATTTCCGGAAGCAATGTCAAACCTAGCCCGGCGGCCACCAGTCCCTTGATCGCGTCCAGATCGTCCCCTTCAAACGAAACCTTCGGTTGAAAACCCATTTTGTCGCAAGCGTCGACCACGATTTCCCGCAGGATAAATCCTTTAGGAAATAAGACGAACACATCCTCCCGCAGGTCATCCAGCCCTACCGAGTCGCGGCCGGCCAATCGATGCCCAGCGGGCAACAGCACCTTGAAATTTTCGCGGAATAACGCCTCGCCTGTCACTTGCTGTTCCCCTTGGGGGACCGGGCCGATCATGGCCAGATTCATCACGCCGCCGCCGACCCAGTCCAGGAGTTCTCGATACGATCCATGCTGCAGTTGAAAATGGACCTCCGGATACCGGCGTCGGAAAGCCGATACAACCGTTGGTACCAGGTTTGCAGCGAGGCTGCTCGGAAAGCCGATTCGCACCGTCCCGCGCTCCGGATCGAGATATTCGTGAATCTCCTGCTGCGCCTGCTCGATTACTTTCATCATCTGTTCCATATGCTGCAGGAACTGCCGGCCAATCGGCGTCAACTTCACCTTGCGGCCTTCATGGACAAACAGATCGACGCCCAGCTCTGCTTCCAGCTTAAAGATCTGCCGGCTGACCGCCGACTGCGACACATGCAGCGCATACGACGCTTCCGTCACATGCTCCAGCTTGGCCGCCTCCATAAAGTATTGGATTTGCCTGAGCTCCATCCCCTCACCCCGTCCGCTGCATTTTGGTTTCTATCCGATAGAGTGCGTGTAAAGCTTACACCTTGTGAAATATATTAAACACCATTATATCGACTCCCCTTCGAAAACGGAAGCACAAAAGGCATATCCGTAAGGAAAATAGGAGGTTTACTGCGTTCTTTTCAGCGATTCAGGCCGTACTAGGTCGATTAGGTTGAAATCAACTGCACATTTGCATCTCAATAGGCTCATATGGAGAATTTCACGGAAATGAAATGCACTTTTGCAGTTCAGCCAACCTTGCTGCATAAAAAACGGCGACGCCGGTTTCCCTAGCATCGCCGCCTACTCTCAGTATGTGTCTTACTCCTCCGGACAATCCAACCGGTACAGATTGCGGTACCGCGGCTCACGAGCCAGCAGCTCCGCATGGCTGCCGCGCATGACGACCCGTCCATGCTCCATGAACACGATCTCGTCCATCCGTTCAGCGCCGACGAGGTGATGCGTTACCCAGATCAGCGACTTGCCTTGCGTCGTGCGGAAGATCGTCGCCAGCAGCTCGCGTTCGGTGCGCGGATCGAGACCGACCGTCGGCTCATCGAGGATGAGCACCGGCGTATCCTGCAGGAGGATCCGCGCCAGGGCCACGCGCTGCCGTTCGCCGCCGGAGAACCGCCGACCCGTTTCACGCATCGGCGTGTTCATCCCCCGCGGCAGCGATGCAACCAGCGGGCCGAGCTGCGCCGCCTGCGCGGCCCGGCCGATCTCCTCGTCCGTCGCCTCCGGACGGCCGAGCCGAATGTTGTTCGCCACCGTCGTGTCGAACAGGTGGGGGCTTTGGTTCAGGACGGAGATCACCTCCGGCATCCGGTCGCCGTAGGCGGCGTCTGGGATACCGTTGATCTGCACCGTCCCGTGGCTAGGGGCAAGCGCGCCTTGGATCAGCTTCAGCAGCGTCGACTTGCCGGCGCCGCTGCGGCCGATCACCATCACCCGCTTGCCCTGCGGAAGATCCAGCGAGACGCCGTCTACCGAATCGGCGTCTTCCGCCGCGTAGGCGAAGCGGACGTCTCGCAGCCGCACGTCAGCGGTGCGCGAGACGGCATCGCCCGCCGCAGCGGGCACCGCATCGCCAGGTGCGCTGACGCTGGCACCCTCGCCCGAGATCCGGGCGAGCCGGTCGAGCGACACGCGGTACTGCGGCGTGCGCTCCACCGCTTCGGACACGGGCAGAAACGCGTCCGACAGCGGGAACACGATCAACACGAACGCCGCGATCAGCGTGGCGTCGATCCGTCCGGCTGCCGTTTCGCCGCCGGCCCAGTATACCATCGAGATCACGACGAGGCCGACGACGAGATGACCGATGAAGCTGCGCCAGCGGGCCCAAGCCCGCAGTTTACGGTCCTTGCGAGCCACCGCAGCCTCATCTTGCTCATACGACGCGAGGAATTCCGCCGTCCGACCGCTGATCACCCAATCGCCGATCCCCATCACGGCATCGGTCAACTTCTGGTACAGCCCGTTCCGCTCGCGCTTAACCTCCTCGTTTGTCCGCCGCGTTAACCGCAATGAGAGGTAAGGAAGCACCGCGACAAGCACGAAAATGTACGCTGCCAACAACAGCGCAAACGCGACGTCGAACACGCCCATGGCAATCACTGCTGCGGCATACAAGATCAGCGCCACAACGCTAGGGAACACAGTGCGGATATACACGTTTTGCAGCTGCTCGATATCATCGGCAAGGGCGCCAAGAATATCCCCCGTCCGAAAACGGGAGCGGATGAACAACGCTTGCGGTTCCAGCACGCGATAGAGGCGCACGCGCATTTTCGCCAAGATTCGCAGCACGGTATCATGACCAACCAGCCGTTCGACATAATGGATCACTGCCCGACTGATTCCGAACGTGCGCACGCCGACGATCGGTACATATACAAGCAATATATTATAAGGCTGCATCGCCGACTTGGAGATCAAGAAGCCGGAAGTAAACATCAGCATCCCGGCAGAAAGCAGCGTGAGCACGCCGAGAATCAGATATAAGCTAAACCTACCGCTATACCATCGAAAATAGGGCCGAATCCAGGATTCCTGCTTCATACGATCTCCCCCCGCTGCGCCGATGCCAACCGATAATACGCTCCCCGCTTGGCCATCAGCTCGGTATGCGTCCCCGCTTCCGCCACTCGGCCCTGCTCCATCACCACGATGCGGTCCATTTCACGCATCCAGTGCAGCCGATGGGTCGCGAGGAGGACCAACTTCCCCTCAAACAGAGGCAGCATCGTATTCTTAAGTTCATATTCCGTCTCGATATCCAAATGCGCCGTAGGTTCGTCGAGCAGAATGATAGGCCGCCGGCTGAGCAAAGCCCGGGCGAGCGCCACGCGCTGTTCCTGGCCGCCGCTCAACGGCCGGCCGCCGCCGCCAATAAGCTCGTTGAGCCCGCCCGGCAAGCCGCGAATGAGCCCGTCCAATCCGGCCGCCGCCGCCGCGCGCTCCACCTCTTCCCGCGTCGCTTCCGGCGCGTTAAAGCGGATATTGTCCGCCAATGATCCGCTGAAAATATACGGGTTCTGAGGGATATAAGTGATCTGCTCCCGCCAGCCCGACGACGTCAAATCGCCCAGCTCCGTTCCGTTCAGCGCGAACCGGCCCGAGGTCGGCCGCAAGAAGCCGCCGAGCACGTCGATCAACGTTGATTTACCGGCACCACTTTCGCCGATAATCCCAATGGTGCCCATGCCGCCCAGCGTCAGGTTCACCTCCGTCAACGACGGATGGGCTTCCTCCACGTGGATCACCCCAACCCCACGCAAACTCAGCGTGCTCTCCGGTGTCCAGGTCCAGTCCGTTTCCGCCGGAACCGGCGCGGCTTTGGCTGCCTCCTCGTCCGCTGCAGCGATGATCTCATTCATCGCTGCGCCGGCGGCTTTGCCGTCCTGAGTCGCGTGGAAATCGGCGCCGACCATCCGCACCGGCAAGAAATATTCCGGCGCCAGAATCAGCACGGTTAATGCCGGAAGCAGCACCATATCGCCATCAACCAACCGCAGCCCCAAGCTGACTGCCACCGAAGCGACCGATAACATCGTAATGAAATCCAGAGCAAACGAGGACAAGAATGCTACCCGGAGCGTTCGCATCGTTGCCGACCGATAAGAGTCGCTGACCCGCTCGATCGAAGTCACATGCGCTTTGCTGCGCCCCAAGAATTTTAACGTTTCCAGCCCGCGCAGCGAATCAACGAAATGATTCGATAAGGTGCGGTAGGATTTCAACTGACGTTCGGTCTGCTTGCGCGCCGCAAGCCCGATCAGGATCATAAAGGCGATTAGGATCGGCATTGTCAGCGTCAGAATAATCCCGGAAGCCAGATCCAACTTGTAAACATAGGCCAAAATCAGAACCGGCGTTAAACCCGTTGCCAGCATGCGCGGAATAAACAACTCCAGATAATTACGATATTTCGTCACGCCTTCCAAGACGAGAGTGACCAAATTTCCGGTTCCTTCCGTTCCGGCAAACCGCGGCCCCAACTGGAACAACTTCTCCAGTACCCGCTCCCGCAGGGTACGACCCGTCTCCTCGGCAAAAGCGTACGCCGTTCTCTGCTGCAGCATGCCACAGACCTGCCGCACGATAAAAGCAAGCAGGAACAAACCGGCCCCGCCGGCTTGTTCCTGCAGCTTGGCCCCGGCAAACAGAGCGGAGACGATCTCCGCCAACCATTTGGCCTGCCAGATGATTGCAAAGCTTTGAACCAGGGTCAGCAAGGCCATGAACCCCATGACCTGCTTGATCCCCGTGATTTTCATTAATCCTCGTCCCATTAATATTCCAAATGCTCCTTCTCGTGTACGCGTTTATGGAAGACGAAATAACTCCAAATTTGATAACCCAGCACGAACGGCAGCAGGCTTAACGCCACGATGGTCATGACTTTCAGGGAGTAGTGCCCGGAGGCCGCGTTATCGATCGTTAAGGAGAAGGCCTCGCTGATCGAGCTGACCATGACCCGTGGGAACAAGCCGACAAATACCGCAGCGATCGACAACACGATCATCGCGCCCGTCATCCCAAACGCCCAGCCGTCTCTTTGTTTACGGATGAACCAGCCAGCCAGCACGAAGGCGGCGACGCCCAGGACCGCTACTAAGCTGATCAACACACCGCGCACTTCAAACACGTCGGTTTCGAAGTACGTCATCACGCCGAAGATCACAAACAGGGCAGCGAGCGGAATGAGCAGCTTATGAGCTAGCTTGCGGGCCCGTTCCTGCAAGCTCCCGGTTGTCCGCAAGGAAGCGAATAGCAGCCCATGCACGAGGCAAAGCATCACGACCGTAATGCCGCCAACCAAGGTATACAGGTTAACCATATCGAACAATCCGGCTTTCATTTCCATGTCTTCGCCGATCGGTAACCCTTTCAGCAAGCCGGAGAATACGACGCCCAGCAGGAACGGAGGCAGCAGGCTGCCGATGAAAACCGCCCAGTCCCAAGTCCCCTTCCATTTCCCGCTATCCACTTTACCGCGGAACTCAAAGGCAACGCCCCGCGCAATCAAAGCAAGCAGCAATACGACCAGCGGAGTATAATATCCGCTAAACAACGTGGCGTACCAGTTCGGGAAAGCGGCAAACATTGCGCCGCCGGCCGTCAACAGCCAAACCTCGTTCGCATCCCAGAACGGTCCGATCGAATTGATCAGGACACGTCGTTCCATATCATTTTTAGCCAAAAACTTGGTACTCATCCCCACCCCGAAGTCAAAACCTTCCAGGAAGAAGAAACCGATAAACAACACCGCGACAAGGACAAACCAGAGCTCATTAAGAGACAGCATGATATCCCTCCTTACCGAATGGATCCGCCGAATGATCCGCGCCGTCTCCCGTTTCGTCATTCGGTCCCTTCTTGATGACTTTCACGAACAGGTAAACCAACACGGCACCGAGCACCGAATAGATCGCTGTAAAGGCAATCAGCGAGAACAGGATCTGTCCGCCCGTTACGCTTGGCGAAACGCTGTCTTTCGTCTGCATTAGCCCAAATACCGTCCACGGCTGACGTCCGAATTCCGTCATGATCCAGCCGGAAGTGTTCGCGATAAACGGCAATGAAATCGACCACAACATAAAGCGGTAAAACCAGGTGTTCGGATTATCGAGCTTTTTGCGCCAAGCCAGATACGCGCCGTACAACCCAAGCACGATCATCAAGCAGCCGGCGGCGATCATGATCCGGAAGCTCCAGAAGGTCGTCCGAACAGGGGGAATGTAGTCCCCAGGACCGTAAGCTTGCTCGTATTCGGCTTGCAGCTCGTGCATGCCTTTGACCTCGCCGGAGAACTTGCTGTAGGACAGGAAGCTCAGCAGGTAAGGAATTTTGATTTCAAAATTGTTCTTGCCATCGTTCGAATCGATATGGGCATACAACGTCCAAGGCGCAGGGTCGCCCGACTTGCCCCAAAGGCCTTCAGAGGCGGCCATTTTCATCGGCTGCGTCTTGACCAAATATTGCGCTTGTTGGTGACCGAACAACGCCGTCCCAAACGAAGCGATCAATGCGACGATGATGCCAATCGTAAACGATTTTTTGAAGAAGGCGGTATCCTGACGTCTTAACATTTTATACGCACTGACCCCGGCGATCAGGAAAGCCCCGGTGGCAAAAGCACCCAGAACCGTGTGCGGGAACTCCACCAGCAATTGTCCATTGGTGACCAAAGCGAAGAAATCGTTCATCTCCGCACGTCCATTATTCACCTCAAAACCGACCGGATGCTGCATAAACGAGTTGGCGGCCAGAATCCAAAGCGCCGAAACCGTCGTTCCCAAAGCGACCAGCCAGATGCACAGCAGATGGACCTTCTTGGATAAACGGTCCCAACCGAAAATCCAAAGTCCGATAAACGTCGATTCCATAAAGAAAGCAAACAGCGCTTCGATCGCCAGCGGCGCACCGAAAACGTCCCCGACGAACCGGGAATAATCCGACCAGTTCATGCCGAACTGGAATTCCTGAAGAATCCCCGTCACGACCCCTACCGCAAAATTGATAAGGAACAGTTTCCCCCAGAACTTCGCCATCCGTTTGTATTCTTCTTTCCCCTTGGTAACGTACATGGTTTCCATGATCGCGATGAGCAGCACCAGACCGATGGATACCGGGACGAAGAAGAAATGGAAAATCGTTGTCACTGCAAACTGAAGGCGAGCAAGCACAATCGGATCCAGCATTTCTTTTCCCTACTTTCTAATGATTATTATCTAATGTGAATTCTATCACCGGATGATGAAAACGAACGGACAAAAAATAATAATTTTGTGACAGAAATCACATGAGAAATGTCACAAAATCTAATTTTGCTCATAAAACCGCATCAGATCAACGTTTTTTCGTAGTCGCTGAATTTTGACATTCCTGTGAAATGGCTTTCTTTTGCCCATCGAGCAGGTGTCTCACCGCTAAAATCGGGTGATGCCATAACATCCGCGGTCCGGCAAAAGCCATCACCCTGCGGATTTGCTCCCGCTGGATGGCCGCATAGCAGTGCACGGGGCATGCCAAGCAGGTTGTCTTGCCTTCCCCGAACCGGCAACGGTCCAGCCGCTGCTCGGCATATCGGTGAAGCTCGGCGCATTCAGCGCATAAAGAGGTTGCTTCAACAAGGGCCGCACGCGGTTGCCGCAGGTCGGCCTGCCCGTTGGCACCGTGCATTTTACGGCAATACAACGCCATCATCAGGGCCACGGTTGTCTTTTCGCGACGAATCCGCGGCCCGCTGGCGTTAGTTGCCATTTGGCGCTCCCTCCTTTTCCGTAACACGCATCCGGAAGGCCATCCTCCAACCCAACCATGCCCCTGCGATCATCAGGACGCCATAGGCAACAACCCCAAATGGAATGATCGTTGCCAGCCAGTGCAGCAAGCCGAACCCGCCCAGCAGCAGCATGAGCCCCATGATGACGAAAGTTTGATTTTGTTGCCCCGCCGCTTCGAACGGCTCCGAGAAAGGGAGACCCTTGCGTAGGGATAGAAAACAAAGGATGGCGAAACATTGCATCGCCAGTCCTGCTACGATCAGGTCCGGCAGAATGGAAACTCCGAACAACACTGCGAATATCGCAGCCTCCACCAAGTACAAGGGCAACATCAACCGGACCAGGCAGGCCTTCAAAGCCCCCTTGTAGATCGGCGCTTCACCGGAAATCGGGGCCGTCTGGTAGATCCAGGCCGCCTTATATCGGCTTGAGTAGCGCAGCATCATGATGATCGTGGGCAGCATGATACCGCTAAAATAAATGAACAAATACATCCGGGTGCCCGATATCCCCTCCAACCCTTGATCCAGCCCATTCGAGAACAAGAAGATAAAGGGAAACACGATCGCAAAGCCCAAGGAAGGGTATACCTTCAACTTAAATTCCCGCTCTGTGCCCATCAATGACCAGGCAAATCGAAAAAATGCGCTTTCCTGCGGCGTAGAGCAAAGAAGATCCGCTATTCGGCGCAGCGCCTTCCCCGAACCCTTCGTGACCTTGGCACTAGGCTCCGCCAGCTTCTGCAGGTTTCGCTCCAGCGCCGGCATCAGCTTCAGGTACAGCAGAAAGGCCGCCAACGGAACAAGGATGGACAATCCCGCCAGCCCGGCATAGCTTAAACCTCCCCCCGGATGCAGCACCGTTTGAAAGGAGGCACCGACCCATACCGGAGGCAGCAGGTACTGCCACCACGCCGGCTTAAAGACAACATCCATAGCCGTAAAATCAAATAGTCGGACCAACACCTGATACCCCACCGCAATGGTGATTGTCATGCCGATCTGCACGTAATTGATCATATCTTTCAGCTTCTCGCCGTCAAAAAAGCGCAAGACAACCAAATATAGCAGCGCGGTCAGCACCACGATCAGCAAGTCCATCAGGATCAGTTCCAGCAGCATCAAGGCAAAGAAACCGATCCCCTGCCGAAACAGTCCGACCGCCAGCGGAATAATTGCGATCGCTCCGGTCAGAAAAAACAAATAAATAAAAATATGTACTGTCTTCGCCATCGTAATCGTGCGGCGGTTTACCGGCTTGGTCGCCAGGATACTCCGATCCCGGATGTCCAGCAGCACCGAGGAGAAATCGGAAATCATCGCGGTCATGACCATAAACATCATAATGCCGAACAGGATGCTCATCTGAAACAGCAAATTGTCCCCCATCAATACAAACATCGAGCTGAGTCCGCCAAAAATAACGTATAACCAAAGCGAACGCAAGAACTGATTCCCGTCCTCGGCTTCGGCTTGCTGCTTCTTCCTCGATTTATTCACCATCGTTGGCACTCTTCTAGCGTCCATCGTCAGCTTGACCTGAAGAATTCGTCGCATCACGGGGTAGTCCACGCCCATTTTCACGAATAATCCGCGGAATCGGTCCAACACTCGCAAGCTCTTCATCTCTTCCATAAGCTACACCTCTTGCACGATAGACACGAGACGTCCGGCGATATCCTGATGCTCGTTGAACCCGGTCAATTGGTTGAAAATCTGTTCCAACGACCCTTCGTGGTTTTGTTCCTTCAACTCGTCAAAGCTGCCGTCGGCCACAATGCGGCCTCCATCTAACAGGACGATTCGGCTGCTAATCTTCTCGACCACGTCCATAATATGAGACGAATAAAAAATGGCTTTGCCTTGAGCAGCCAGTAGAGCAAGCATTTCCTTAACAACCATGACACTGTTGGCGTCAAGGCCGCTCAGCGGCTCGTCCAGAAACAGCACGTCCGGATTGTGCAGCAGACTGGAAATGAGCAGCACCTTTTGCTTCATCCCTTTGGAGAACGTCGTAACCCGGGAGTTAAACACGTCCCCCAAACTAAACTCCGTCATCATTCGCCTAGCTTTCATCTCTGCGTCATCGGCGGATAACCCGTACAGCTCGCCAATGAAGGTCAAATATTCTCTTGCCGTCAGCGTATCGTAAAGTTCGGCGATTTCCGGCACGTATCCGATTCGCTTCTTGTAATCGATGCCGCCGTCTCCGGGATGCTGCCCAAAGACTTGCACCTCCCCCTGATAACCTTCAACCAGGCCAAGCATAATCTTGACCGTCGTGCTCTTACCCGCTCCGTTTGGCCCGATGTAACCGATAATCTGCCCCGGATACACCTCCAAATCAACGCCGTTCAGAACTTGGCGTCCTCCGTAGCTCATACGTAAATCCGTCAGTCTAATCACCGGATCCTTTGTTGTAGTCATCGATTCATCCCCTTTCCACTGCCCCCAGTTTACCATAGATTTCCTAATGAAAGCGGAAGATTCCTCACACAAGAAGGCATTCCCCGAACCTTATGGGTCCGGAAAATGCCTTCTATATTTAAAAGGGATTCGTTATCCCTGGGAATTGGACGGAATAAAGCTGCTGATATCCACGCCGAGCCCTTGCGCAAGACGCATACCGTATTCCCTGTCCCCGCGGAAGAAGTTGCACACGGCACGCAATTGGACTTGCTCCGGCGTCTGCTTCAGATCGTTCACCAGGTTGGCGATAAGGTGATCCTTCTCTTCGGCCGTGAAACTCCGGTACAGCTCGCCTGCTTGGGTGAAATCGTCGGTTTTCGCAATTTTCTCGCGACCGATATGTCCGCTGACCGGTACCACGCTATCTCGGTAGGCCGGATCTTCCTTGGGACTGCTGTCGAAGCTGTTGGGTTCATAGTTGATCGGCGACGGATCTTGCTTGATATTCATGAGGCCGTCCCGCTGATGGTTACGTACGGAAGCATACGGGCAGTTAACCGGAATTTGCAGGTAGTTAGCGCCGAGCCGATAACGCTGGGTGTCCGGATAAGAGAATAACCGGCCCTGCAGCAACTTATCCTCGGAGGATTCGATCCCGGGAACGAGCACGCTTGGCGAGAAGGCCGACTGCTCCACCTCCGCGAAGAAGTTATCGGGGTTACGGTTCAGCGTCATCGTACCGATCTTCACCAGCGGATAATGATCCTCCGGCCATACCTTCGTTGGATCAAGCGGGTCGAAGCTCCAGAGGTCCAAATCCTCCACCGGCATCAATTGCACGTTCAATTCCCATTGCGGGAATTCTCCGTTCGCGATATGTTCGTGCAGGTCACGTGTCGCATGATTAAAATCACGGCCTTGCACTTCTTGAACTTCGGCTGCCGAGAGAGTTTTCACACCCTGCTTCGATTTCCAGGTGTATTTTACATACGTAATCTTGGCTTCGGCATTGATCCATTTAAATGCGTGGACGCCAAAGCCATCCATTTGGCGGTAATTCGCCGGCGTCCCATGGTCCGAAAATACCCAAGTCATCATATGAGTGGATTCGGTCGACAGGGTCATAAAATCCCAATACCGCGCCGGGTCCTGGATGTTCGTATCCGGTGCAGGCTTCAGCGAGTGAACCATATCCGGGAATTTGATCGCATCACGGATAAAGAAGACCGGAATATGGTTGCCCACCAAATCGTAATTGCCCTCCTCCGTATAAAATTTCACCGCAAACCCTCGCGGATCTCGGGCCGTCTCTGGAGAACCTTGACCGTGAATGACCGTAGAGAAGCGGACAAACACCGGAGTTTCACGACCGGCCTCCTGCAGAAAATGGGCTTTCGTGTACGCTGCCATGCTGCGATCCGCCACGAATACGCCATGAGCACCCGCCCCACGTGCATGTACGACGCGTTCTGGAATCCGTTCGCGGTCAAAGTGACCCAGCTTCTCGAGCAGATGGTAATCCTCCAGCAACGTGGGGCCGCGTCCACCTGCCGTACGTGAATTTTGATTATCGCCTACCGGGGCTCCTTGATTCGTTGTCAACCGGTTATCCATTCAATCTATCATCCCTTCAATTTGTTATTGCACTTAGACTTATTCTAAAATCTATAATAAATAGTAACATGTCCCCTTCCGGGCTGCATGAAGGTTCCATGAGGGCTCGATGAAGAATCTACCGCCGTCTCCCTTTATCCTCCGCCATTTGAAAACCAGATCCGAGAATGCTATACTCACCCTGAAATTAAGTAAGCAGACAGAGAAGGAGCGACGCCGATGGATTTCGTTACTTTAAATAATGGATTGCAAATGCCCCAGCTGGGGTTTGGAGTTTGGCAGGTGCCGGACGAAGGAGCTACAGCCGCAGTGGCCAAGGCGTTGGAGGTAGGCTATACCTCGATCGATACAGCGATGATTTACCGCAACGAGGTTGGCGTCGGCAAAGCGATCAAGCAAGCCGGCATTGCTCGCGAGAAGCTATTCATTACTACGAAGGTGTGGAACAGCGATCAAGGCTACAATAATACGCTGCGCGCTTATGACGAAAGCCTGGCGAGACTTGGGCTTGATTATGTTGATTTGTACCTGATTCACTGGCCGATGCCGCAAGTGGATCAATATATAGAGACATACAAAGCGCTTGAGAAGCTGTACCGTGACGGACGCGTCAAAGCGATTGGGGTATGTAACTTCGAGATCGAGCATCTGGAGCGCCTGCTGAAGGAAACGGAAATCAAGCCGGTGTTGAACCAGGTGGAATGCCATCCGCATCTGGCTCAGAACGAGCTGAAAGCTTTCTGTGCCACACACGACATCTTCGTTGAAGCCTGGAGTCCGCTGGAGCAAGGCGGCGAGGTGCTCTCTGATACGGTGGTCAAATCCATCGCTGAAGCTCACGGGAAGACGCCGGCCCAGGTCGTGCTCCGCTGGCATCTGCAGAATAACACGATCGTCATTCCGAAATCGGTCACCCCAACGCGGATCGAAGAGAACTTCAACGTATTTGACTTCAACCTTACGGATGCCGAAATGGAGCGGATTAGCGGCTTGAACCTCAACCGCCGCAAAGGCTCGCATCCGAACGAGATGCACATGCGCTAACATCTCACTCGTCGAGTTCTCTGCTAACGGACCCCAAAGCCCTTATTGGGTCCTTTTAAGAGTTAATTGACTGTTGCTGGCCGGAATAAGGGCTCCTGAGTCCGTTAGCGAACAAAAACGCGGGTTGCAATGGGTATTCCCATGCAGCCCGCGTTTTGATTTACTGAATCCCTTCCTGCACTTCCTTAATCATTTCCGGCACAGAGATCAACCCGCCGCCGGAGAGGTACCAATAACTCGGGTCAAGATACACGATCTTGCCGTCTTTATAAGCATTCGTCTTCTTGACGAGGTCGTTCTCAACGATTTCCTTGGCAGGTGTCGCCTGTTTGCCTTCCTCCGTGACGACTGCATCGCGGTCTACGACAAACAGGTAATCCGGGTTCTTCTCGGCCACGAATTCGAACGAGATCGAGTTCCCGTGGGTATCGACCTTAATGCTCTCATCCACCGGCGTGACACCCAATACATCATGAATAATGCCAAAGCGCGAACCTGGACCAAACGCGCTGACCTTACCGCCGGTCGTCAGGATGATCAGCCCCTTCTTGCCGCCAGCCGAAGCTAGCTCATTCACCGCTGTAACCGAATCATTGATGGCTGCCAACTCCTTCTCGGCTTCCGCTTCTTTGCCGAAGAGTTCACCGATCGTCTTCACGTTCTCCGTGAAGGACTCCATATAGCGCTGCGTATCCACGCCCAAGAAGATCGTCGGTGCGATCTTGTTCAACTCCTCGTAAGCTTCGGAAGACCGTCCGGAGATGAAAATCACGTCCGGCTTCAACGCATTCAGCTTCTCGAAATCCGGCTCGAACAACGTACCCGCGTTGGTGTATTTGCTGTCGTTATATTTCTCCAGATGGCTTGGCAAATTCCCCTGAGGTACGGCCGCAATCTCTACGCCAAGCTTATCGAGCGTTTCGAGCGTACCGTAGTCGAATACGACGACCTTCGCCGGATTCTTCTTCAAGGTCGCTTCCCCGAGTTGATGCTTGATCGTCATTTCCTCATTCTCCGCAGGCGCTGCCGTTACCGGCTCCGCCGTATTGGTGCCGGACGCCGTTTCATTACCGCCGCCCTTATTCCCACCATTACTGCTATTGTTGTTCGCGCCGCATGCCGCAAGCGCAAATACCAACGTTAATGTAGCAAGCATAAACGTAATTTTCTTCGCCTTCACTTTTCAAACTCCCCCTAATCTAGTCATATGGAATGAAAATACACGCATATTTTGTTGCCGCCGATCTCCTGAACCGGAATGTCCATATCGTAAACCTCCCGAAGCACGGACGGTTCGATAATTTCATCTGTCGGGCCTTCCTTGACCACCTTGCCCTCTTTCAGCGCCACGATGTAATCGGAGTAGCAGGAGGCAAAGTTGATGTCGTGGATGACCAATATCACCGTTTTCCCTAATTCGTCCACCAATCGGCGCAACACCTTCATGATTTGCACCGAATGGTTCATATCCAGATTGTTTAAAGGTTCGTCGAGCAGCACATATTCGGTGTTCTGCGCGATGACCATGGCAATGAACGCCCGTTGCTTCTGCCCGCCGCTTAATTCGTCCAGAAACTTGTGCTGCATCGATTCCAAATGCATGTAACGGAGCGCTTCGTCGACATAGGCTTCGTCTTCCTTCGTCAGGCGCCCCTGCGAATACGGGAATCTCCCGAAATTGACGAGATCCCGCACCGTAAGCCGAATGTTGATATGGTTGGACTGCTTGAGAATCGAAATTTTCTTGGCAAGCTCCCCGCTTTTCCACTTGCCGATTTCCCGGCCCTCGATCTGGATCTCTCCCGCGTCCTTGGCAATGAGCCGGCTGATTATGGACAGTAGGGTGCTTTTCCCCGCTCCGTTGGGTCCGATAAAGGAAGTGATCTTGCCCTTGGCAATCTCCAGCGACACGTTGTCGACGACTTTTTTGCCGCCATAATGTTTGGTTAATCCACTGACCTTTACCACGATTTATTCTCCTTTAGCAGCAGATAGATGAAGTACACCCCGCCGGCAAAGTTGATGATGACACTAAGCGAAGTGGAGAAGGTAAACACCCTCTCAACGATCAGTTGCCCGCCAACCAGAGCGATAAAGCCGATCAGGGAAGCGCCGAGAATCAACGTCTTATGGCGGTAGGTGTTCAGGAACTGGTACGCCACATTGGCAACCAATAGGCCAAGGAACGTAATCGGTCCGACCAACGCCGTCGAAATTGAAATCAGAACCGCCACGACGATCAGCATCCGCTTGACGACATACTCATAGCTGACGCCGAGGTTTACCGCATGATCCCGTCCCAAGGACAGCACATCCAAATATTTCGCGAATCTCGTAAAATAGAGCGCCACCAACAGCACCCCTGCCAGCGAAATCAACAATAAATCGCAATTGACGTTGTTAAAGCTGGCGAACATTTTGTCCTGGATGACCAGGAATTCATTCGGGTCGATCAGCTTCTGCAGAAAGGAAGTTACGCTGGAGAAGAACGTCCCGAAGATAATCCCGATCAACAGAAGGTGGTAAATGTTGCGCCCTTCCCTACGAAACAGCATGCGGTAGAGCAGCATCGCAAACACAACCATCAATCCAACCGCCATGACAAAACGCAAATTTTTGCTCATCATCGTCAAAGCCGTGCCGCCGATCAGGAAGACGATCACCGTCTGCAACAGCATGTAAAGCGAATCCAGCCCAATGATACTCGGCGTCAAGATCCGGTTGTTCGTAATCGTCTGGAACACGACCGTGGAAAAGGCAATGGCGGTACCCGTGAGAAGGATGGCAAATAGTTTCTTACCCCGCCGCGGTAATATGTAGTCCCACTGTCCTCCCGCATCGATCGTCATAAAAACGATCGCAAGCAGAACGGCGATGCCGACAAGGGTCCATAGTTTGGCGTTATGACTCATAGGTCCTTCTCCTCATCAGCAGATACAGGAAGATCCCGCTTCCGACCACCCCGACGGTCAGGCCGATCGAGATTTCGTACGGATAGATGATGACTCGACCCAAGATGTCGCAGGCCAGCACGAAGACTGCGCCCAGCAAAGCTGTATGGGTCAAATTATCTTTCAGGTTGTCTCCGCGGAACATCGTTACCAGGTTTGGAATGATGAGTCCAAGAAAAGGAATCGACCCCACCGTCAGCACGACAACAGCCGTCACCAGCGCCACCAGGCCCAATCCGATATTGACGACCTGTTTGTAGTTCAATCCGAGATTGACGGAAAACTCCTCACCCATGCCTGCCACCGTAAATTTATTGGCGTAAACGTAGGAGAGCACCACAAGCGGGACACTGATATACAGCAACTCGTATCGGCCCTGCATGATCATGGAGAAATCTCCGTACAGCCAAGCGGACATGCTCTGAATCAAATTGTATTTGTAAGCGAAAAAGGTCGTTGCCGATTCCACGATGCCGCCGAACATCAGCCCGACCAGCGGGATGAAGATGGCATCCTTGTATTTCACCCGATTGAGAATCGCCATAAAAAGATACGTACCCAGCAAAGCAAACCCAAAGGCGACGGACATCTTGACGAGCGGCCCTGCGGTCGTAAAGACAAGCAGCGATACCATAATGCCAAAGCTCGCCGAGTCCATCGTTCCCGCCGTCGTCGGGGATACGAATTTGTTGCGGGTCAGCTGCTGCATAATCAAACCAACGATGCTCATGCTGACTCCGGCGATGAGAATACTGATTAACCGGGGAATCCGGCTGATGCGCAAGAGTTCCCATTGTTCCGGATCGAAACGCAGCAGGGCGGCTAGGGACAGCTCCCCAACTCCGATAAACAAAGAGACAAGGGATAGAGCAACCAGCAGCACTGCCATATAAGTTTTCTTCATAATCTTCGTCCTTACTGTCCTTCCTCTGGCCATGAGGAAGTTCAAGTTTCTCGCTGCCGGCAGGACAGACGATTTATGATAATGATATTCATTATCAATTAGTTTGAATTATACCGTCTCGTTTTTGGCACTGTCAACCATTTTAAAATTGAAATGCTACATGACAAAAAGGCATTCCCTCGAGCCCAGCCCCCTACGGGAGTGTCCTGAGCCGAGCGAATGCCCGGTGTTCCTTCACTCAAATCATCTACAACTCGACCCGCCGTCTCTCTCTCGCCGAATTCAGGCAGGCTTCCAGCACGGCCATACCCTTGACGGCGTCGGCCGGGGCGAAGCGCTGCGGACGTTCGCCAAACACAGCGGCGGCGAAATCATCCAGCTCGGCCACGTAGGGATTGACCGCCTCCGGCTTCTCCGTACGTTTCTCCCCGCGCACGGTAACGGTAAACGCGGCGTCCTCTCCGCCGGCGGTGAAAGCCAACGGCAGCTCGATCGTCCCTTCTGAGCCGACGATTTCCAGGAGCTGACGGTGTTCCGTCCACATGCCGCAGTCGAACGTCAGCCCAACGCCGCCGGGGAATTCCGCGAGCCCGGAAGCCATCATGTCGACGCCGCCGTGCCGGTCGGAGAACTGGGCCAACACCGTGACCGCTTCCGGCTCTTGGCCGAGTAGGAACCGCGCCGCGCTGAGCGGGTAGCAGCCGACATCGTACAACGAGCCGCCGCCCCATTCCGGCTTCAACCGGATGTTGGCTAGATCCTCGGCGTTGTTGAACGTAAATGCCCCGCGGATCGCGCGGAGTTCGCCGATCTCGCCGCTGTCCAGGATGGCGCGAATTCGACTCCAACGCGGATGATGGCGGTACATAAACGCTTCCGCCAGCATAACGCCAGCTTTGGCGGCGGCTGCCGCCATTTCTTCGGCCTCGGCGGCCGTCAGCGCGATCGGCTTCTCGCATAACACATGCTTGCCGGCCTCGATCGCGCGAATCGCCCATTCTTTATGTAAATGGTTAGGGAGCGGGATATACACGGCGTCGATATCCTTATCCGTAAGCAGCTCTTCATAGCTGCCATATGCTTTAGAGATGCCGAATCGATCGGCAACCTCCCGGCTTTTGTCCAGGTTGCGACTGGCGACCGCAGCAAGGCTACCCGTGGCAGACTGCTGAATCGCCGGCATCACTGCATTGATCGCGATGCCTGCGCCGCCGACGATCCCCCATCGCAGTTGACGATTGTTGCTATGTTCCATGGTTTGCACCCTCTTTTCCCGTAGTTGTCCCCTTCATTGTACCTGTCCGGCGATAGCAAGTATAGAGTCCGTCGCCTGATGAAAAACGCGGGAACGGGGAATAGTAACCAATGAAAATGGGATCACAACTACACTTCAGCCAAGGAGACGATCGACCTCATGGAAAATCTGCACGAATTCGTCGAGAAGGTTCAGGATCAGCAACAGAAGCAAGCCAAGAATAAAAAGCGCGGCCACGGTAACCCCGCCGGTCAGCTTTCGACCAAGCAGCATAGCACGCAAAAATAACCTGCGCAAGAAAGCCGCTCACAGGACCCTGTGCAGCGGCTTTCGGCTTTTTTCCACTTATCCCTCGTACTTATCTTCGCCGGAAATAAATTCGTTTAACGTCTCTCCGCCTTCGGTACGGTGGTTCTTGATCGTGGCCAAGCGGCCGTTATCCGCTTCTCCTCCATTACCGGTCGTTTGGTTCTGCCCGTTGCTGCTGCCGTTTCCGGTGCCGGGTTTCCGTTGTTGCTTGTTATTTTCCATGTCGTTCTAACCTCCTGAGCGTTTGATAATGGATGGGAAAGGTCGCTCTGCCTATTCCTTAGGTTAGCGTTTCTTCCCCGGGCCGTTTTTATTCTCGGCAGTTAGACTGGACTTAGGTCCAGTTTCTCGGCTCCCCTAGAGACTGAAGTCATCCTTGCGCTTTTGTAGTATGCTGTTATCAGTTAAGTACATAGGCAAAGGAGATTGGATATGAATTTGAATAAAAAATCATGGATCGGTCCCGCGCTCATCTTGCTCGGTATCTACCTCCTCTTCTTCCGCAAGGAAGCGATCAGCGCGGGAACGCTATTCGGTAACTTCTGGCCCACCTTATTTGTTCTTCCGCTCGGCTTGTTCTTCCACTGGATGTATTTCTCGGTGACCGATCGCAAGGCAACGGGACTCCTCATCCCCGGAGGAATCCTGTTTACCGTGGGTCTCGTCTGCCAACTAGCTACGTTGTTCAACAGCTGGGAGTATTTGTGGCCAGGCTTCATTCTGGCCCCGGCCGTCGGTTTGTTCGAGTTCTATTGGTTCGGTAACCGCAACCGGTACCTGCTGATCCCGATCAACATTTTGACGGTGCTGTCGCTGTTGTTTTTCGCCGTGTTCTCGCTAGGTTCGCTGTACAATCGGCTGATCTTCGGTCAGCCCGTTCTGGCCATCGCCTTGATCGCCATCGGCGCAGGCGTCATGATCGCCCCGAGGAAACGACACTAACCGTTTCGTCAAAACGCAGAAAGAGCCGTCCGGCATCAACCGGGCGGCTCTTTGTTTGCGTTTAGGGTTTAGGGTTGCCTTGTTGCCCAAGGCTGGCGTTCGGTTCGCACCGTCTGACCGGATCGAACGGCTTCCTCAAGCATCAGCGAGAGGTATTGGTCCTGTGCGGCCTCCGCCAGGCTATAGAAAGAGGGGCCTCCCTGCACGTAACGTCCCATCTGGCCCAGGCTAGTGGCGATGGCGATCTCTTCGTCGCTGAGCCGCCCGGGACGGAACGGATTCTCGTAGACCCAGTCCGGGCCGGCCAACACACCTTCGTGGTAATAACCCAAGAGGCTGCCGTCTTGGCCGGCATCCACCCGGCGCAGCTGCAGCTCGACCGGGGTGCGATAGTCACGGAGGTAACGCAGCTCCGTGCCCTCCATTTCACCCCGGTCTCCGCGCACCAGCACGCGATGGCGTCGGATCGGCGAGAAATATTGATCGTAGGTGAAATCGAACAAGGCCGTCCGCTCGCCGAAACGCAGCAGCGCGATCGTCTGGGCTGAGGAGACGATCCGCTCCTCCTCCGGCCATCCGCCTCGGCCGGGGCCTTGCACCAGCGGGGAAGTAATCTGCTCCCCGCGAATCTCCGCTTCCTCGAATCCCACTCCGAGCAGCTGCCGGATCAAGCTGATGCCGTGGTAGCCATGCCCCGCGGAGACCTGCACATGCGACACCTCGCCCAGCAGGCCGGAACGTGCAATGGCTAAGCGGGCCGCATGCATCGGCTGGAACAGGAACTGCTCGGCCACCTGAATTTGTGCTGCGGGGCCCACCGCTTCATAGAGCCGGTGCAGCCCGTCCAAATCGGCCGCCGGCGGCGTCTCCGTCAAGACGGGGATGCCCGCCTCGCTGAGCCGGATCAGGAAGTCCGGCGTGACTGCGCGGGGCAGCGACAACACGGCGAAATCGAAGTTGCGCCGCTCCAGGAACGCCTCGAGACGCGAAGTAACCGGGACGCCCCAGATTTGGGCGGCTTCCCGGCCTTTCGCTTCGTCCCGCATATAGATCTCGCTGACTTCAAAACGCTCCGGCAGCGCGCGGGCAATCCGCAAATAAAACTCTGCCCGCCAGCCTCCGCCGATTAGGCCAAACCGAATCTTGTCCATCTCGTCCTTCGCCTCCGCCTCATGTTAAGCTAACGCAAGCGAAGGCAGGGATCGCGAGGTTGCGCCGCCATCGTTCAAAGAGTCAGAAGGTGAGAACGACGGCGATGCCCAGCGCGACAATGCGCGCCGCATTGGTCAGCAGGAAATTTTGCACCGACAAGCCAAACGTAAACTGCTTGGTAGGCTGTGCGGTAAACGTTTTGATATTTTTCGACACCGGCACCACGGTAATAAGCACCAGCAGCAGGATGAACGGGTTAACCCCCAGGATGGCTAGTACAACCACATCCACGTAGGCCGCATAATAGAGCAGTTTAAACAGGATCAGCGCCGGTCCTTTCCCGATGTACACCGGCAAGGTGTAGCGTTTATTTTCGATATCCTCTTCCATATCGCAAATGTTGTTGGCCAGCATGATGTTCGCGATCCCTAGGATCGCTGGGATGGAGATCAGGAATACCAACAGTGTCTCAACTAAATGGACCTGCAGCGTCACCGTGCCGCCCTCCAGCGTCAACGACGCCAAACGGTCGCCCGCATGGACGTAAGCCGATACAAATATAATAACAAATCCCATGAACAAGCCGGAAAATATTTCGCCCAGCGGCATTCGGGAAATCGGAATCGGCCCGAATGAATACAAGATGCCCACCGCAAACGACAATCCGCCGAGCAACAGCAGCAGCCACCCGGTTTGAAGGAACAGGATCACCCCAGCAGTCACCGCGATGAGAAACATTAAAATAATCAAGGTCAGCACCGCCGCCGGATTCATGTTGTATTTCACGATCGCGTTGTGCGTTTCGTACCCGTAGCCATGCTTGCGAGCAGCTTTTTTGTAATCGTAATAATTGTTGATCGCTGTCGTGGTCATGTCAAAGCTTAACAGGGAAATCAGCATGAGCACAAAATGCCAAGTTTCGAATACATGGAACCGGTAGACGGCGTAAATCGTGCCGAACAACAGCGGAATCATGCTTGCCGCCTTGGTCTGGATTTCGACCAGCTTGAGAAATTTGGTGATCGCCATTCTCCATCATCCTCTTTTTTGTCTAGTTAAAAAGAAGATATCTTATTTTTAAAATAATGGCTGTTGGATATGTCCTTGACAAACGCGCATGCCCAAGGCTTGAACTCCCGCCGGTTTGCCAGACCCGATTGGTTAAGCTAAAATGCAAAGTAAGTCGTACCTACAACCGATTGAAGAGGGGTTCGCATATTGTCTATATTTTCTAGAGAAGATTGGATCGGATCATTGATTTTTCTCCTCGTTCTGGGCGTCGTCGCCGTATGGAATCTACGGAAAATGAGTTCCGGGAAGTACGACCTCAAGGCGCTGCGTAAACGTGGCCTGATGTGGACCGAGGTGGCGGTTGCCCTGTTCCTTCTGCAACTGCTGCTGCGCAAAGGGGACAACCGTTTTCTGCTGATCCTCGGTATGGTAGTGCTGTTTGCCGCAAGCCAGTGGCTGGGGGCTGTTTATTTAGAACGAAAAGAAAACAGAGGCACGAAGAAGTAGGTCAGCTGGGCAGCGGCATGTTCCGTTCGGCGGTAAGCCGGATGGAGTCGCCGCCCCGTTTAACGTCATACATCGTGGCATCGGCAAGTCGGAGCATGTCCTCCAAGCTGGCATCCCCGTCCGGCGACATACTAATGCCTATACTTGCCGAAACGCCAACTTGGATTCCGCGGTACATATAACCTTCAGCCAGGCTTGTCCGAATGCGTTCCATGACTTTTAAGACTCCGTCCTCACTCAAGTCCACTAATAAAATGACGAATTCATCCCCGCCCAAGCGGCACACCATATCCTCGGACCGCACCAAAGAAACAAGCCGGCCAGCGATATGCTTTAGCAATTCATCCCCGGCTTCATGCCCAAATGTGTCGTTCACTTCCTTAAAATTGTCCAGGTCCAGAAACATCAACGCCACCGGCTCGCCCTGCCCCTTCACTTCTGCAAATCTTGAGGCAAACTTCGTCCGGTTCGCTAGTCCGGTCAGCTCATCGTGAAACGCCAAGAAATGAATCGTCTCCTCCAGATGCTTCCGCTCGGTAATTTCGATGACAACTCCTTCCAGGCGCACGAGGTTCCCAAGCGAGTTGAAATGGGGTCGCCCTCGGCCCTGAATCCATTTAATCTCCCCGTCCGGCCGAACGATCCGGCACTCGATCACCGAGCTGGACCTTTGGATAATCAATTCCTGCTGGACCTCGTAGAACAAGCCTAGGTCCTCGGGGTGGATCATCGCCTGCAAACGGGTGACCTGACCCTTCAAGCTTTGGTTCGAATACCCGGTAATTTGCTCAAAACCGTCGGAGACCTCAAGTTCCATTGTACTGAAATCATAGGTCCAGATTCCAACGGATACGCTTTCAAGGATATCGCGCAAACGCCGCTCGCTGTCTTCGGCGCGTTGGGACAATTTCTTGGTTACCAGGATATAGATGGCCGTGAACAAAAGGATAAACAATCCGTAAACCAAGAAATACATAGCGTCGTTCAGATTCAATTGTCCGCTGAATAATAGCTCCCTGTGGGCAAAAACATAATATAGACCCGATCCCAAGTGAAGCGTGCCTGCCAAGACAACCGCCGCATAATTGAGATAAATCAAGCTGAGGAGCGGCAGCAATCCCAAAAATATATAACTCGTCACGGTCATGTCCTTCATGACCATCACGTTGAGATAAACGGACAGCATGACGATGGTCAGTACCATCGTAAAACGCGGCCATTTGCGGCTGCCGACCATTCCGCCCAGCACCAAGAGCATCGAACCGCCCAGAAGCGGGATTTCCGCATCGAGGTTCCGGTTGACGATCATGAGGAGCAAACTGGAAATGGCAAAAAAGCCAGCGAGCAGCCTCAGCATCCAGACGTTCTTGTTATGAATTTGATGGGTATCCATCCATACTTTACCCCCTTGATGTGAGGCTATACCACAACCCTAATGGCTGGAAAACTTTAGGTACAAAGCACTACGTCTAAGGAAATATTATACTACAATCACAAAATAGTGCTACACGTTTTTGTTGACAAACATTGACATAAAAAAAGCCGGAATCGATCTCCGGCTTTGGGCTTCTTAATTTTGGCGAGGGAAGTTTCGCGTTAAGGAACGTATTGCTGCACGATCCGCACGACTTGGCCGTCCTTAAGAGTCAGATGATAAGGAAATTGGCTAAGGTCGAGCAGATCCGTATTCCGGAACAACTCGCTGAATTTCTGCAAGGATACCGCTTCATCCCCCACGATCTCGATATCCTCCGGCTGACCGGTGCGGTCATAAATCTGCAGCCGAACCTCGGCATTCGGAGAAACGGGGTACGCGATCGCTTCCTCGGTGTCATTCACGATATAATAGCCGTCCGGCGGTCCATCGATCCCGGCATCCGGTTCGCGTTCAGCGAAGATGGCCGATGCTTCTTCCCCCTGATACCACAAGATCGGATCTCCGGTCAGCGTTCCACCGCCGGTTCCAAGATCGACTGCGCTCAAATAGACCGAGATCGCCTCCGGGACCCGGATCTCCGCCGTCCCGACAGCTGTTGTTTGGTTCCCCGCTCCAGCAAGGAATCCTGCCGATGCCGGTGCCTTGGCGTCAAACGCAGGCAACATCACAACCAGCGCTAATGGAAGCAGCGCTGCAAACCAGTTTTTCATCTCAGGTCCGCCTTTCCATGTTCAGCACATCAGGCGATCGAATCGCCTCAGGATATCCATTGTATGGCTTACACGTTCATTATATGACGGCCCGCCGAAAAAAGGGTCTCACCCAGGTTAAAACGGGTAACAAAATCTTCTTCATTTCCTTAGTGCGCCGGGAAAAAGGCCAGCTGGATCACGAAGATCACGCCAAATACGTAAAGCAGCGGATGAACCTCCCGCCCTTTGCCGCTGACCAGCTTCATCACGGGATACGTAATGAACCCGACGGCGATGCCGGTGGCGATGCTCGCGGTGAGCGGCATCATCAAGAGAATGGCAAAGGCCGGAAACGCCTCGTCGAACGATTTCCATTGAATCCGGGCCAGCCCTTCCATCATGAAACATCCGACGATGATCAGCGCGGGGGCGGTGATGGCCGGCAAACCCGAGATCGCTCCGACCAGCGGCGAGATGAACATCGACAACAGAAACAGAACCGCTACGACGAGCGACGTCAGCCCTGTGCGGCCGCCTGCAGCCACGCCGGTCGTCGATTCAATGAAGGCGGTCGTCGGGCTTGTGCCGAACATCGAGCCGACGGTGGTTGCCGTCGCATCCGCAAGCAGCGCGGCCTTGGCCCGCGGAAGCTCTCCGTTCTTCATTGCGCCGGTTTGCTCGGTGACGCCGATCAGCGTGCCGGTCGTATCGAACAACGTCACGAGCAAAAACGCGAATACGGTCGTATACAACCCTTGGCTAAAGACGCCGGACAAATCCAGGTCGAAGAACACTGGGGCCGGAGGTACAGAGACAAAGCCGTCCAATTTCAGCTGGCCGGTGAAATAGCCGAGCACCGCGGTCAGCGCCATACCGATGAACAACGCGCCGGGAATGCGGCGGGCCATTAGGACAAGCGTGACAAATACACCAAACAAGGTCAATAAAGTCACCGAACGGTGCAAATCGCCGAAAGTGACCAGATTGTCTGGATTGGCCACAACGATACCGGACATTTTTAGGCCTAGAAAAGCTATGAATAACCCGATTCCCGCGGTAATCCCGAACTTTAACGAATCGGGAATCGCGCGAATTAGCGCTTCCCGCAGCTGGGTCAAGCTCAACAGCAGAAACAGCACGCCGGCAAAAAACACCGTTCCGAGCACGGTCTGATAAGACAAACCAGTGCTGGCCACTACGCTGGTAAAATAGGCGTTTAACCCCATGCCGGGCGCAATGGCGATCGGATGACCGGCGAACAGCGCCATAAACAGCGTGCCTGTTACGGCAGCAATGACCGTCGCCATGAAAACTTGATCAAACGGAACACCCGCGGCGCTAAGCACCGCGGGGTTGACCACCAGGATGTAAGCCATCGCCAAAAAGGTGGTTAACCCGGCGAGCAGCTCGGTTCTGATGGTTGTTCCGTGTTCTTTTAGTTTAAAAAACCGTTCCATAAAAACAGATACCCCTTTTCCTTATGTACTCTCTTGTTGACAGTATAGCCATTCCGTTCGCATGTCTTCCCTTTAAAGTCCTATTGTTTCCGACTTGCTCAGGTGTCCGTCCAACCCTTCGCGTTGTTGCGCACGACCTCCGCTAGGAGATCCAGCCATTCCTGCCGATCGTTCAGGCAAGGGGCGACCGTTAAACCGTCGCCACCCGCAGCGCCTTCGGTTCGGGCAGCGAAGTCCTCCCTCGCTTCGACCCCCAGTTCATGCAGCGTCTCCAGGCAGTCGGTCACAAACCCGGGCGCGTAGACCAGCGGGCGTTTCGCCCCGCTGTCGGCCAAACGCTGCAGTTGTTCTCCCGTGGAGGGGCCCAGCCAGGTTTCCGGACCAAACCGCGATTGGTACGCAAGGTCCCATTGCTCCGACGTCCAGCCCATGGCCTCCGCCAAAAGGCGCGCGGTTTCCCGGCACTGCTCCGGGTACGGGTCGCCGCCATTCGCATAACGCTGCGGAATGCCGTGAAAGCTGAGCAGGAACCGGTCCGGCGGTTGGGGAAGGCGCTGCAGCAGCGACGTTAGATGCATTTGCATTGCGCGAATGTAGCCGGGGTGGTCGAAGAACGCACCCGCCAGGCGCAGCTCCGGTACGAACCGCTTCGCGGAGGGCCCCGTGCGCCGATCCTTGCCGAGGGCAGCGAAGCAAGCCGCATCATAGATAGCGGCGGTGGTCGTTGACGAGTACTGCGGGTACAGCGGCAGGACGAGGATGCGGTCCGCCCCCGCCGCTTCCAGGCGGCTCATCGCCTGGGCGATGTCCGGTTCGCTGTAGGCGAAGCCCAGCTCGACCTTATAACGGTCGCCGAGCCGCTGCTGCAGGCCGGCTTGCTGGAGGCGCGAGATCGAAAGCAAGGGCGACCCTTCGTCCCCCCAAATGCTAGCGTACAATCTGGCCGAGCGCTTCGGGCGGACGGCCAGGATCACGCCGCGCAGCAGCGGCTGCCACAGCAACGGCGGGTAATCGATGACGCGCCGATCGGATAGAAAACGGCGCAAAAAGGGCCGTACCGCCTTGGCGGTCGGCTCAGACGGCGTGCCGACTTGCGCCAGCAACACGCCGATCATGCGGGAAGATGTGGATATCATCGACTCACTCCCGTTCAGAATGGATCTTGTTCCTATGCCATCATCCCTGTTCGCCGCCCGATGTTCAATCGAAATCCGCAAGTTTTCCAGAATGTTCACATTTAGGAGGGGCAAAAAAACCGGCTCGGCGGAAATCTCTCCACCGATCCGGTCTCTGCCAGCCTGAAGCAACCCAGACTGTTATTCCCTAGATGTTAACGCACTTCCGGTTGAACCTCCGGCTTGAATTCCGGATGGCCGGCTGCCGCTTCTTGCGCTTCATCCGGCGCGTAGGTACGCCGCAGGAACAAGCCGATCAACAGCGCCACCACGCCGACGTACATGGAAATCGTAAAGGCATTTTGCATCCCGGACACCAGCGCGTTTCCAAGCTCCGCCGGATCCTGCGGATTGGCCGCTGCTTTCAGGTAACGCTCCTGGCCGTGCGAGAAAATGCTGATGAACAGCGCGGTGCCGATCGCGCCGGACACCTGCTGCAGCGTGTTCATGATCGCGGTGCCATGCGGATACAAGCTGCGCGGCAGCTGATTCAGCCCTGTGGTTTGCCCGGGCATCATGACCAGCGAAATACCGATCAGCAGCGTGATATGCAGAGTAATAACCTCGCCGGTCGAGCTGCCCGTCGTCAGTCCGCGCATGAACCACAGCGTGGCAATAACGATGATAAGTCCCGGCGCGATCAACGCGCGTGGGCCGAATTTATCAAACAGTCTGCCCGCCACCGGCGACATCAGGCCGTTGATGACCCCGCCGGGAAGCAGCACGAGTCCGGCCGCAAACGGCGCCAGCAGCAATGCTCCTTGCAAGTACATCGGCAGGATAATCAGCGTCGAGAATAAGGTCATCATCATGACCATCAGCAGCACCGCCGATAAGGCGAACATCGGATATTTAAAGACGCGAACATCCAAGGTTGGCTCGGAGACTTTCAATTGCCGCCAGACGAATAAAACCAAAGCGATAAATCCAACAATCAGGCAGGCATAGACGACCGGACTTGACCAGCCCTCCCCTTCCCCTGCATGGCTAAAGCCATACACGATACCGCCGAAGCCGACCGTCGACAGCAGAATAGACAGCAGATCCACCCGCGGCTTCGTCAGTTCCGAGACGTTCCGCAAATAAAGCGCGCCGTAGACGATGGATAGCACCGCTAAAGGGATGACCAGATAAAACAGCCAGCGCCAATCCAATGCGTCCAAGATGAGACCGGACAAGGTAGGGCCGATCGCTGGACCAAACATGATGACCAGGCCGATGGTGCCCATGGCCGCGCCTCTTTTTTCAGGAGGATAGATCGTCAGAATGGTGTTCATCATCACCGGGAGCAGCAGCCCCGTCCCGATCGCCTGAATGATCCGCCCTAACAGCAGCACGGCAAACGAAGGCGCGATCCCGCAGACGACGGTTCCGATCAGGAACAGGATCATCGCCGACAGGAACATCTGCCTAGTCGTAAACCATTGGATCAACAGCGCCGTAATGGGCACCAGAATCCCGATCACTAACATATAAGAAGTAGAAAGCCATTGTATGGTTGAAGCCCCCACCTTCAGCTCCTGCATGAGGTCGGTGTAGGCTACGTTCAGCAAAGTTTCGTTCAAAATGGACACAAAGGCCCCAATGACCAGGGCAATCGTAATCGGCAGACGCCTGATCCCTTCCACACCGGATCCTTGACCCGATGTCAGCGTTGACGTATTCATTTGTAGGGTTACCTCCACATCTTCCTATTTTGGACTTTTTGTCTCTAGTAAGGTTTATATATGAACAAGGCAAGGCTTGCCTTGGAGTTTGACTCGCTTTCCTATTAGACCATTCTATATATAAAATTTAAAATATAACACCGCGAAACTCCTTCCTCCTCCACCCGAAGGTCCTAGAACCGAAAGGTTCAGGATGGAAAGAGTCGCGGAATCAGTCGGGCTGCCGTACGCAGGGGCTGGCTGCTCTTCTGCGTCAGACACATGATGATCGAGCCTTCCACGATCCCGTTGATGAGGAGCGCAAGGTCGGCCGATTCTTCCGCGCTATAGCCGGAGGCGGTAAACTTCTTCTCGAATTCGGCAATCCAGGCGTTATATACGCCGCAGCAGGCTTGACGTATATTCTCATTACTGCGGGCGGTCTCATGAGCGACGATGCCAATCGGCACCCCCAGCTCCGCATCCTCGCGGTCGTAGTTATCCGCAATGAGGGTCAGCAAGGATTGCACGGCCCCGACTGCATCCGGTATCGCGTCCAGTACCGCGCGAAGACTCGCTAACGTTACGTTCTTCGTATAACCTACGGCTTCACACGCAAGCTGTTCTTTGCCTTCAGGGAAATGGTAATACAATGACCCTTTAGGCGCACCGCTCATTTGGGTGATTTGATTCAGGCCCGTTGCGTTATAGCCTTGGTTCTGCAACAGCTTTGCCGTCGTTTCGATCAGCAGCTGCCGGGTTGGGTTCTGATTGGACATGCGCACCGGTACCTTTCCGCATAGATTAGACCGATCGGTCTACATGATGATAAACGATATCCGAGTCTGGTGTCAACACTTCAGGTCCGGTACGCCCATTTTTTATAAGCGAAGGTACATCTCATGCAGGCGAATCTTATCGCGCACGAATCCATGCCGATCCAGGAATCCTTCTAGCAACGCATTGTCGGGAGTGGAGGCGGTGAATTTCACAAAACCCAGCTCCTCGCGGGCGGCGTTTAGCAGCCGGGTGGCAATGCCCTTCCCTCGATACCGGTGGCTAACGATCAGCAGGTTGATCTTGCCGCTCGAACTGATGGAGAGCCCCCCTACCCATTCGCCGTTCACCCGGAAACCATAATATGCGTTGGAAGAACTCAGTTGCTGGTATTCCAAGTCGTTCTGCCAGTTAATGTGAAAATACTTCCAAGCATCCACCATGTCGGCAAACGCCTCAAACTCGATCCGCTCTACCGATCCTCCCGCGGAAACCCCAAGCGGGGCCTCCAATCGGGATGCATCGGGAAGCGTGTAGAACGAGACGTCGTAAACGCGGCGGTATCCTCGCTTCAGATAAAAGGCGATCGCCCGATCGTTTCCGGCGATGACTTCCAGAAACAACTGTTTGCATCCGGCCCGCTGCGCTTCTTCTTGGTGTAGATCCATCAGCCCCGCGCTTACGCCTTTGCCCCGGTATTCCGGGCTTACGGCCAGCGCACCGCAGCGAAGGGTCTGGACGGATTCATAAACCTTGTTGCCGCCTAGGACAACACCTACAGGTTCTTCTCCATCAAGAGCCACGAAGGAATGCTCCAGCGCGTTGCCTTCCGGACCGAAAAACCGCTCCGCAAACTCCGCTTCGGTCAGGTTAAATTGGATGATGTAATCGGCAAATCCACGCAGAAACGCCTGATAGATCGCCCCCATTTCCAGCTCCGTGCCTCGTTCGTATCGAATCATCACCAAATTCTCCTTCGTCGTATTACCATGCATAGGCTTTAGGCGCTTCTCCGCCCGGACCCGGGAAGATCTCGTCAATCGCCTTCAGCGTCTCCTCGTTCAGCTCAACGTCAACAACCCGCAGCGACTCCTCGAATTGCTGCAAGGTCCGCGGCCCGATAATCGGCGCCGTCACCGCAGGATGGGCTAGCGTCCAGGCCAAGGCCACCGTAGCCTCCGATTCGCCTAGTTCGTTGCATAGTTTGCTGAACCGTTCCAACTGGGGACGCAGCTTTTCGACCCGTTCACCCTGTCTGGCCGTTCGCGAGCCAGGCTGCGGATTCAAATTGCCCCCGAGAATACCGCCGTCCAGCGGACTCCACGGAATAACGCCGATTCCCAGCTCTTCGGCCGCCGGCAGAACCTCCAATTCCGGCAAGCGGCAAAGCAGACTGTATTTATGCTGCTCGGATACCAGCCCCAGCGCCCCACGGGTTTTGGCTTCATATTGCGCCTTTACAAGATCACGCCCGGCGAAATTGCTGGAGCCGACGTAACCGATCTTGCCTTGTTTTTGCGCTACCTCAAAGGCATTCCATAACTCCTCCCAGGTCACGTTCCGGTCGACATGATGCATCTGGTACAGTTCGATATGGTCCGTGCCGAGCCGCCGCAGCGAATCGTCCAGGTGGCGGCGAATTTTATAAGCCGACAAGCCGGAAGCGCCTTCATTCGGGTCTACTACCGGATCGGTCATGGCCCCGTATACCTTCGTAGCCAGCACTACCTTCTCTCTCCGGCCGCCGCCTTGCGCGAACCAGCGCCCGATGATCTCCTCGGTCCAGCCGCGATGCTCAACTCCACCGTAGACGTTGGCCGTATCAAAGAAATTGACGCCGGCATCGATCGCCGCGTCCATGATCTTAAACGCTTCCTTCTCATCCGTCGTCGGACCAAAATTCATCGTCCCCAGACACAGACGGCTCACCTTCAATCCGGTTCTTCCCAAACTGGCGTACTTCATGTCAACAACCTCCTTAACGATTGGGTAGGATAGGTACAATTTGAATGAATACAAACCCATTATATACCAAATCGAGAAGCAGACAACCCAAAAATCCCCGGCCTAGTGGCCCGGGGATTCGTTTGTACTGCCTGTCGACGGCGGAGGAACGGGGCGAAGCCCCG